>NZ_JBEYUK010000025.1:0-95951 GCF_040643475.1 Streptomyces sp. NPDC047130
GGGCGCGGCCCCGCCTTCGCCGCCCCGCCGGACCGGGCGGGGGCCGCGGCATATCACCCGTGCGGGAGGTGCGTCCGGGGCCGTTGACATATCGGTCACCTGATGGGGTGAGAGACCTGCCGAAAGAGTCCAGGATGTTCACGGTCTGTCCATCATTGTTCCTACGGCCGAATGGCGCCGTGGGACAAGGAGATTTCGGTGAACAAGCACGACGGTCGCGACACCGGAGAGGTGCGGTTCGACGACCCCTGGTACGACGCACTCGCCTTCGGCTGGGGCGAGACGGACGGCACGGGAGAGCAGGCTCCCACCGTGCCGCCCGCGCGCCAGGCGCAGGAGGAGATCGATGACCGGGCGGCCGCCGACGTCTACCTGGAGGTGCAGCGCAGCGCGGCCTTCCAGGAGGTGCGCAGCCGCTACCGCAAGTTCGTGGTCCCCGCCTTCATCTCCTTCTTCCTCTGGTACGTCGCCTACGTCGTGACGGCGACCACCGCGACCGAGTTCATGGCGACCCCGGTGGCCGGCTCGGTGAACGTGGCCATGCTCGCCGGCCTCGGCCAGTTCCTCACCACCTTCCTCCTGACCTGGGCCTACGCCCGCCACGCCCGGCTGCGCCGGGACCGTGCCGCGCTCCAGCTCCGCTGGGACACCCAGGAGCTCACGCGCGGCGCCCGCGGGGGTGCCGCGTGACGGGCGACCACCAGTTCTTGGTCCTCATCCTGTTCAGCGCCTTCGTGGCGGTGACGCTCGGCATCACGACCTGGGCCGGCCGCAACCGGCACGGCTCCGCCGAGGAGTTCTACACCGGCAGCCGGCTCTTCTCCCCGATGGAGAACGGCCTTGCCATCGCCGGCGACTACATGTCGGCGGCCTCGTTCCTCGGCATCTCCGGCCTGATCGCCCTGTTCGGCTACGACGGGATGCTCTACTCGGTCGGCTTCCTGGTCGCCTGGCTGGTGGTGCTGCTGCTGGTCGCCGAACTCGTGCGCAACTGCGGCCGGTTCACCCTCGCCGACGTGCTGGCGGCGCGGATGCGGGAGCGTCCGGTGCGGATCGCGGCGGGCACGTCGTCGGTGATCGTCTCCGTGCTGTACCTGGTCGCGCAGATGGTCGGCGCGGGCACCCTGGTGGCGCTGCTGCTGGGCGGTACGGGCGGCGCGGCCCAGACGTGGACGGTCATCGGCGTCGGCGCCCTGATGGTCGTCTACGTCTCCCTCGGCGGCATGCGGGCGACCACCTGGATCCAGATCGTGAAGGCCGTGCTGCTGCTGGCGGGCACGCTGGTGCTGGGCGTCCTGGTGATGGTCCGCTTCGGCGGCGACTTCAACGAACTGCTGACCTCGGCCGCCGACAACAGCGGTTTCGGCGACGCCTTCCTCGCCCCCGGCCTCGAGTACGGCGGAAGCTGGACGGACCGGCTGGACTTCATCAGCCTCGGTCTCGCCCTGGTCCTGGGCACGGCGGGCCTGCCGCACATCCTCTCGCGCTTCTACACAGTGCCCACGGCCCGTGCCGCGCGCCGGTCGGTGGTGTGGGCGATCGGCCTCATCGGCGGCTTCTACCTGATGACCATTCTGCTGGGCTTCGGCGCCGCGGCGATCGTCGGCAGCGACGAGGTCCGCAAGTCCAACGAGGCCGGCAACACGGCGGTGCCGCTGCTCGCCCTCGACCTCGGCGGCGGCGCCGACTCGACGGGCGGGCCGGTGCTCTTCGCGGTGGTGGCGGCGGTCGCCTTCGCCACCATCCTCGCCGTGGTCGCCGGGGTGACCCTCTCCTCGTCGGCCTCGGTCGCCCACGACCTGTACGCCTCGTTCCGCAAGGCGGGCGCCAAGCCGCGCAGCGAGGTCGCGGTGGCCCGGGTCGCCGCCGTGGGGATCGGCGTCGTCGCCATCGGGCTCAGCCTGCTCTCGGGCGGCCTGAACGTCGCCTTCCTGGTCGGTCTGGCCTTCGCGGTGGCGGCCTCGGCCAACCTGCCGGTGCTGCTGTTCACGCTCTTCTGGCGCCGCTTCACCACGCGGGGCGCCGTCTGGTCGGTCTACGGAGGCCTGGTCCCGGCCGTGGCACTGGTGGTCTTCTCGCCGGTGGTCTCCGGCCGGCCGACCTCCATGTTCCCCGGAGCGGACTTCGCCTTCTTCCCGCTGGAGAACCCGGGCCTGATCTCGATCCCGCTGGGCTTCCTGGCGGGCTGGATCGGCACGCTGCTGTCCTCCGAGGAGCCGGACGAGGCGAAGCACGCGGAGACCGAGGTGCGGTCCCTCACCGGAGCGGGAGCGGTCTGACGCCCTCGCCCCCGGAATCACGCCGGGCCGCCCCGCCGCACCACTCCGTGCGCGCGGGGCGGCCCGGCGTTCCGCGTCGCCCGTCGGGGCGCCTCTCAGGCATGTGCGTCGCAGACAGGTGCCTCTCAGGTGCTTCTCAGACCTGTGCTTCGCAGGCCTGTGCTTCGCAGGCCTGTGCCTCTCACGTCCGGCGACGGACCTCGAGCACGTCCATCCGGGCCGGCGAGCCGAGGGGCGCTCCGCAGCTCTCGGGCCGGGGCGGCCCGGCAGGCGTCTGCGCGACCACCACGCGCCACCGGCGACCGTCGGTGTGCGCGACGGTGACCTCCCAGGACGGCGGCGCTGCCCCGTCACCGGCGGGGAGCGGGCTCACCTCCGTGACGTCCAGCGCGTCGGCCGAGGTCACCCGGGTCGTGGTCCGGACGGCCAGCTCGGCGGCCTGTCCGGGGCGCGGCCAGGCGGAGCGGCCCCGGCAGTGCTCGGTGGCCACCTGGCCCTCCCGGGCCCGGTGGAGGATCTCCTTCACCGCGGGGGCGTCCACGCGGCCGTAGGCGTAGCCGTGGGGGAGCACCAGCAGGGTCGGCGAGAAGCGGTGTCCACCGAGGTGGGTGACCTCCCAGGTGCCGGGCACCCCGGAGGCCTCCAGTTCGGCGGCGAGCGGGCGGCCCAGCAGGGCGCAGCAGCGGTCCCTGCGGCCGTTGGTGCAGACGAAGGCGAGCGGATGGCGGGTGTGCGGCGCGGCGCCGGGCAGGGCGGCGTCGAAGGCGGCGGCCCGGCCACGGCCGAGCGCCGCGAAGTCGATGTCCAGCAGCCGTTCCGGCTCGGTGGTGACGGCGCCGTGGAGCCAGTCGTTGCCGGGCGCGGTGTGGGCGGCGTACACCTGACGCACCGGGGGAGCGCCGTGGTCGGCGTGACGGCCGGGTCGCCGGATCAGCGCGATCCGTACGCCGCTGTCCTCCGCGGCCTCCTCGAGGGCGCGCCCCAGCGCGGGGTCCAGGCGGCTCCCGGTGAGCGCCTTCGGCCCCCAGGGCCCGGGCTGCTCCAGCAGCAGCCATGTCCGCGCGTGCACCGCGGTCCCGGCGATGGGCTCGTCCAGGACCCGTGACACGGTTGCGCACCTACTCACACAGGTGAGCCTAACCTGACTGGTGGGGCCCGTGCGGCCCGACGACGCGCGTTCGGGGGACCCGCACACGAACGAGGCGGCCCCGGCACCGCCTCACGCCGGGGCCGCCCCGTGCCTGCGGCCGACGGGTCAGGCGTCGGGGATGTCCGCCTTGGCCCGCACCAGGGTGTCCCGGCTGATGATCACGATGCGTTCGTACTCCGCCCGGGCCGCGTCCGAGGGGAGGTGCCGGTCGAGCTCCGCCGTGGCCTCGGTGCCGATGACGGCGAAGTTGCCGTCCTCCAGCTCGAAGATGTCGGGGCATGTCGCACCGGTGGCGCTGCCTCTTTCACGAGGAGAGGCGCCGATACGGCGGAGGATCTTGCTCACTGTTGGGTTTCTCCCTTTCGGACCGTGGCAGACATCGGCGCGCACGGGCCGGGAAGAACCCTCGACCCTCTTGGGGTGCGGACGGTGTCGGGGCGGGGCGTCGACCGTCTTGTGGAGCGGTGCCACGCGATCGCCCACGGGCGGCCCATGGCGTCCTGACAACGAGGAGAGTACTGGTCCGGCTTCCCCCCGACAGGGTGAAGGGGCGGACGCTCCCTGCCGGCCACGTCCGGTACGCCCGCGCCAGGGCCGTGGGCGAGGAGCCCACCGAGCGGTAGGGTCAGGGGGTGCGTTGATCTCCACGGCGGCAGCCCCGCGCTGCCGCGGACGGTACAGGGCGCCTCGTCACGGGGGCGTCCCGGCAGGCACGCCTGTCGTCACCCATCGGAGATCCCCACCCATGACTGCTCAGCAGCCGCTCACCTACGCGGCGTTCGTCGAACGCGCCGTCGCCGACCCGGCCGTCCTCGGTCTCGTCCTCAAGGGTTCACGCGCCCACGAGGGCATGAGCACCCCGCGCTCCGACCACGACCTGTACGTGATCGTCGCCGACGACGCCACGACCGACCTGATGCGGTTCTCGGGCCACCGCAGTGCCGAACTCGACCTCGTCGTCCTTCCCCTCAGCCGGTTCCGCGGAGCCGGCGTGCCCCCGTGGGAGCGGTACGCGCTGGCCCGTGCCCGCGTCGTGCTCGACCGGCTCGACGGAGGTATCGCCCGCGTCCTGGCCGACCGGGTGCGGCTGGACGCCGACGAGGCGTTCCGGGACGCCGGCGGATGGCTCGACGCCTACGCCAACTCCCTCTACCGCTCGGCCAAGAACCACCGGGACGGCCTGCCGCTCGCCGCCCGCCTCGACGCGGCCGAGAGCGTGCGGTGCCTCCTGGAACTGCTCTTCGCGCTCCATCGCCGTCCACGCCCCTACAACAAGTACCTGGAGTGGGAGCTGGCCCGGCACCCGCTGCCGGGCTGGGACAACGAGGCGCTGCTGCGTGCGGTGGACCGCGTCTCGGCGACGGGCGAACTGCCCCCGCAGCGGCAGTTGTTCGGGCTCGTCGAGAAGGCCGCGCGGGAGGCCGGCCTCGGTGAGGTGCTGGACGCCTGGGGCGAGGACCTCGCCGCCATGGGACCAGGAGCGGCGGACGACGGTCCGGCGTGAGCCGCTCGCCGGCCGGTGGATCTCAGGAGACCCCCGCTCGGGAGGCGAGGGAACCTACGTCTCGGCCTCCGGCTCCCGCGGGGGCTCGACCACCCACCAGTCCTCCTCGGCGTCCTCCAGTTCGCCCAGGAGCCCGTCGGCCCGGCGGCCGAGCCGCGCTTCGTCGGACCGTGGCGGCAGGCTCTCCCGGTGGTGCGTGGTGCGCGCCCAGTACTCCCGCATCAGGGGGTTCTGCAGACTTCCGCGCAGGTGGCCGATGAACTCGTCCTCGGTGACGTTGCCGAGCCGGTGGTAGAAGACCAGGTTGGTGTAGAGCGCGTTGGCGAACAGGTACTGGCGCCGTTTGCGCGGGGAGACGGGCGGGCCCTCGTAGACGTCCAGGACCTCGGCGAGGTCGGGGTCGTCGATGGCCTTGCTGAGCAGCGCCCAGTGCTGGCGCTGCTGGGTCGTGAGGTTGGTCTCGCGCTGCATGGCGCGGATCTGGGCCAGGTGCTGGTCCAGGGCCGAGCGGAGTTCGCCCAGGGCGCGGCGGTGGACCGCGGTGGCGGTGATCGCGCCGGCGGCGGCGCCCACGCACGCCGTGAAGGCGGAGCGCAAGAACTGTGTGGCCATGTCAATCCCCCGAATCGGACGACCGAGCGCCGGTCGGGTCGGTGAGGGCGACGCGGGCGGGGACCGGCGAGCGGTGGCGCTGCTTCGTGCTGCCGCTCCCAGGGTGCCGAGCGGCTCTGATCGGCGGGAGGCGGAGAGGGAGGCGCACGGAGGGACGTGCGGGTCACCCGGACCGGCGCCATGGTGAAACGTTTGCCCAGCGCGAGGCGTGAACAATCGTTCACCGATGGCCGTTACACAGTCCCCATATCCTGACGGCGGCATTCGATGACGAGCAGCGTGCGCCGGGCGCGCGGTGCGGTGAGGAAGGGCGCGAGATGAGCGGCGAGACCCCGCAGATTCCGGTCGTCGTGCTGGCGGGGTTCCTGGGGGCGGGGAAGACGACCCTGCTGAACCACCTGCTGCACCACAGCGGCGGAAGCCGGATCGGAGCGGTGGTGAACGACTTCGGCGCGATCGAGATCGACGCGCTGGCGGTGGCCGGGGCGCTCGGCGACTCCACCGTGTCGCTGGGGAACGGGTGCCTGTGCTGCGCCGTGGACGTCGGTGAGCTGGACGAGTACCTGGGCCGGCTGGCCCGGCCCTCGGCCGGCATCGACGTGATCGTGATCGAGGCCAGCGGGCTGGCGGAACCGCAGGAACTGGTGCGGATGGTGCTGGCCAGCGAGCAGCCGGAGGTGGTCTACGGCGGGCTGGTGGAGGTCGTGGACGCGGCCGAGTTCGACGCGACCCGCGAACGGCACCCCGAGGTCGACCGGCACCTGGCGCTGGCGGACCTGGTGGTGGTGAACAAGATCGACCGTGCCGCGGACCGCGAGGCGGTGCTGCGCACGGTCGGGGAACTGGCCGACGGGGCCGCCGTGGTGCCCGCGGCCTACGGGAGGATCGACCCGGAGTTCCTCTTCGACTGCCGCCCCGCCGAGGAGCGCGTCGGGCAGCTGACCTTCGACGACGTGCACCCGCACGAGGAGGGCGCGGGCCACGGCGGGCACCTGCACGCCGGGTACGACAGCGTGTCGTTCGCGTCGCCGGAGCCGATGGACCCGCGGCGGCTCATGCGGTTCCTCGACGAGCGGCCGGAGGGCCTGTACCGGATCAAGGGATGGGTCGACTTCGGGGCGTACGACCCGCGGAACCGGTACCTGGTGCACGCGGTGGGCCGGTTCCTGCGGTTCTACCCGGAGCCGTGGGGCGCGCACGGGAGCCGGGGCTCGGGGCTGGTGCTGATCGGCTCCGGGATCGACGCGGCGGGGCTGGAGAAGGAACTGGCCGCCTGCGTGAGCACGGCGCCGGGGGAGGCCGACGAGCACGGCATGTGGGGCGTGCTGCGCTACGTGCGGGGGGACGACGACGCGGACCTCGACGCCGATGTCGATGCCGGCCTCGACGCGGCCCTCGACGCCGAGGACGCCGAGGACGCCGCAGGCCCGGCGGCCGGGGCCGCCGGGCCGCACGTGGAGGCTCCGGAGGGCGAGTGACCGCGCCGCGCCCCCGGAACTGCCGAGGGGCGCGGCGCCGGTCCTGCCGACGGCGGGACGCGGCGTGGGCCCTGGCGACCCCTCGGACGCGGTGCGGACCGGGGCGGCCCCGTGCCGAGGTGCGGCCGGGGCGGCCCGTGCCGAGGTGCGGGCCGCGGGTCGGGTCAGGCAGGGCCGGTGACGACGGCGACCGTCTTCGGCAGGCCCACGCCCGAGCCGTCGCGGCGCGGGTCGGTCTCGGGCAGCTCGGCGGGCATGCCGTTCTTCTGCGTGGCGAGGGCCGGGGCCGGCCCCGCCCAGGCCAGGGAGAGGCAGTCCTCGCCCTTGAGGAAGCGCTGGCAGCGGACGCCGCCGGTGGCCCGGCCCTTGCGCGGGTACTGGTCGAACGGCGTCATCTTCGCCGTAGTCTGCACCGAGTCGTCGAGCGTGCCGCGGGAGCCGGCGACGGTGACCACCACCGCGTCCCGGCCCGGGTCCACCGCGGTGAAGGAGATGACCTTGGCGCCGTCCGCCAGCTTGATGCCGGCCACACCGCCCGCCGGGCGTCCCTGCGGGCGCACCAGCGAGGCCTGGAAGCGCAGCAGCTGGGCGTCGTCGGTGATGAAGACCAGGTCCTCCTCGCCGGTGCGCAGCTCGGTGGCGCCGACCACGCGGTCGCCCTCCTTGAGGGTGATGACCTCGAGCTCGTCCTTGCCCGCCGGGTAGTCCGGCACCACCCGCTTGACGATGCCCTGGAGCGTGCCGACCGCGAGGCCGGGGGAGGACTCGTTCAGCGAGGTCAGGCAGATCGGCGTCTCGTCGTCCTCGAAGGACACGAACTCGGCGAGGGGCGCGCCGCCGGACAGGTTGGGGGCGGTGCCCGCGGGGATCTCCGGCAGGAGCGGCAGGTCGACCACGTTGACGCGCAGCAGGCGCCCGGCGGAGGTGACCACGCCGATCTCGCCGCGCGCGGTGCTGTGGGCCACGGAGACGATCGCGTCGTGCTTGACCCGCTTGGCGCCGTCCTGGGCCGGGAACGGGTCGGCGTTCGCCGTGCGGGCCAGCAGGCCCGTGGAGGAGAGCAGCACCCGGCACGGGTCGTCGGCGACCTGCAGGGGCAGGGCGGCCGGGGCGTCCGCGGACTCCAGCAGCACCGTGCGCCGCGGGGTGCCGAACTTCTTGGCGACGGCGGCGAGCTCGCCGGAGACCAGCTTGCGCAGCTCGGCGTCCGACTCGAGGATCCGGGTCAGATCCTCGATCTCGGCGGTCAGCCGCTCCTTCTCCGCCTCCAGTTCGATCCGGTCGAACCTGGTGAGGCGGCGCAGCGGCGTGTCGAGGATGTACTGCGTCTGGATCTCCGACAGCGCGAAGCTCTCCATCAGGCGCTGCTTGGCCTGGGCGGAGTTGTCGCTGGAGCGGATCAGGCGGATGACCTCGTCGATGTCGATGAGGGCGGTCAGCAGGCCCTCGACCAGGTGCAGCCGGTCGCGCTTCTTGCCGCGGCGGAACTCGGAGCGGCGCCGGACCACGTCGAAGCGGTGGTCGAGGTAGACCTCGAGGAGTTCCTTGAGGCCCAGGGTGAGCGGCTGGCCGTCCACCAGGGCCACGTTGTTGATGCCGAAGGACTCCTCCATCGGCGTCAGCTTGTACAGCTGCTCCAGCACGGCCTCGGGGACGAAGCCGTTCTTGATCTCGATGACCAGGCGCAGGCCGTGCTCGCGGTCGGTGAGGTCCTTGACGTCGGCGATGCCCTGGACCTTCTTGGAGCCGACCAGGTCCTTGATCTTGGCGATCACCTTCTCGGGCCCGACGGAGAAGGGGAGTTCGGTGACGACCAGGCCCTTGCGGCGGGCGGTGACCTGCTCCACGGCGACCGTGGCGCGGATCTTGAACGTGCCGCGGCCCTTCTCGTAGGCGTCCCGGATGCCGGGGAGCCCGACGATCCGGCCGCCGGTGGGCAGGTCGGGGCCGGGGATGTGCTTCATCAGCGCGTCGAGATCCGCGTTCGGGTGGCGGATCAGGTGGCGGGCGGCGGCGACGACCTCGCCGAGGTTGTGCGGCGGCATGTTGGTCGCCATGCCGACCGCGATGCCGGAGGCGCCGTTGACCAGCAGGTTCGGGAAGGCGGCGGGCAGCGCGACCGGCTCCCGCTCCTGGCCGTCGTAGTTGGGCTGGAAGTCGACCGTGTTCTCGTCGATCGACTCCGTCATCAGGCTGGTCGCGTCGGCCATCCGGCACTCGGTGTACCGCATGGCTGCCGGCGGGTCGTCGTTGCCCAGGGAGCCGAAGTTGCCGTGGCCGTCGACCAGCGGGACCCGCATGGAGAACGGCTGGGCGAGGCGGACCAGGGCGTCGTAGATCGACGTGTCGCCGTGCGGGTGGAGCTTGCCCATGACCTCGCCGACGACGCGGGCGCACTTGACGTAGCCGCGGTCGGGGCGCAGGCCCATCTCGTTCATCTGGTAGACGATGCGCCGGTGCACCGGCTTGAGGCCGTCCCGCGCGTCGGGCAGGGCACGGGAGTAGATGACCGAGTACGCGTACTCGAGGAAGGAGCCCTGCATTTCGTCCACGACGTCGATGTCGAGGATCCGCTCCTCGAAATCGTCGGGCGATGCTGTCTTCGTGCTGCGGCGGGCCATCGCTGCCGGGCTCCTTCACGGTCTTGCGAGCATGAACGGGGGACTGTCGCGCACCATTGTGGCCCTCGCCGCCGACAGCGCGGACCGCGCCCCCCGCCGGTGACCGCGCGGCGAGCGGGGGGCGCGGGTGATTCAGTTCCGGCGCAGGGTGTCGATCATGCCACCCCATTCGGGCCCGTCCCACGCGATGGAGACGGCGGATCCGTCCGACTTGACCTTCAGGGTGCCCTCGGTGCGCCCGGGGTCCGGCTTCGCGCAGTCCAGGGTGATCCGCGGCTTCTCGGTGTTGACGCCCTCCAGGGTGCCGGCGCAGGCCAGCTCGCCGGTGGTGGCGACCTCGGTCCCGGTGATCTCGAGGGTCTTGATGGGGCTGTCGTTGACGGTGCGCCAGGTGCCGTCGATCCCCTTCTCCGCGGGCGCGGGCTGCGAGGACTCCTCGGCCCGCGGGGACTCCTCGGCCCGCGCGGAGGACGCGGCGCTCCCGCCCTTCGCCGCCTCGTCGCCGCCGGAGCCTCCGCATCCGGTGAGCAGCACGGCGCCCGTTACCAGGGCGGCGGTGACGGTCAGGGCCTTGCGCATCGGAACGTCCTTTCCTGTCCCGCGGCGGGGACGTCAGGTCGGTGGGCGCCGACCATCCCAGCACATCCCCGCGCCCGGGAGGGAGCGGGGTCCGGGCCCCGGGGGCGGAGCGCGTCCCCGGATCGGGCGGCAAAGTGCCGTACCGGGAACCGGGCGGTACCCCGCCACGGTTGCATACAGTGACAGGCAGTTCGCGTGCTCAGCGTGCTCAGCGTTCTCAAATGTTCAACGTTCTCAATGTTCAACCGCGATCGAAGGGACGTACATGCCCATGGGTCACACGGCCACAGCCGAGGCAGGCTCAGGAGGCCTCACCGCTACCGAGCACCGCCTCGCCAACGGGCTCCGCGTGGTGCTGTCGGAGGACCACCTGACCCCGGTCGCCGCGGTGTGCCTCTGGTACGACGTCGGCTCCCGGCACGAGGTCCGGGGCCGCACCGGCCTCGCCCACCTCTTCGAGCACCTGATGTTCCAGGGCTCGGCCCAGGTGAAGGGCAACGGGCACTTCGAACTGGTGCAGGGCGCGGGCGGTTCCCTCAACGGCACCACCAGCTTCGAGCGCACCAACTACTTCGAGACCATGCCGGCCCACCAGCTGGAGCTCGCGCTCTGGCTCGAGGCCGACCGGATGGGCTCCCTGCTCACCGCCCTCGACGACGAGTCGATGGAGAACCAGCGCGACGTCGTCAAGAACGAGCGCCGCCAGCGGTACGACAACGTCCCCTACGGCACGGCGTTCGAGAAGATCTTCGCCCTCGCCTACCCGGAGGGCCACCCGTACCACCACACCCCGATCGGCTCGATGGCCGACCTGGACGCCGCCACCCTGGAGGACGCCCGCGCGTTCTTCCGCACCTACTACGCGCCCAACAACGCGGTGCTGTCGGTGGTCGGCGACATCGACCCGGAGCAGACGCTCGCCTGGGTCGAGAAGTACTTCGGTTCCATCGCCTCCCACGACGGCAAGCCGGCCCCCCGGGACGGCGCGCTGCCCGAGGTCATCGGCGAGGAGATCCGCGAGGTCGTCCGCGAGGAGGTCCCGGCCCGCGCCCTGATGGCCGGCTACCGCCTCCCCGAGGACGGCACCCGCGCCTGCGACGCGGCCGACGTGGCCCTGACCATCCTGGGCTACGGCGAGTCCTCCCGCCTCTACAACCGGCTGGTGCGCCGCGACCGCACCGCGGTGACGGCCGGCTTCGGCCTGTTGCGCCTGGCGGGCGCCCCGTCGCTGGGCTGGCTGGACGTCAAGACCTCCGGGGACGTCGAGGTCCCGGTGATCGAGGCCGCCGTGGACGAGGAGCTCGCGCGGCTCGCCGCCGAGGGCCCCACTCCCGCGGAGATGGAGCGCGCCCAGGCGCAGCTGGAGCGCGAGTGGCTGGACCGGCTCGGCACGGTCGCCGGCCGCGCCGACGAACTCTGCCGCTACGCCGTGCTGTTCGGCGACCCGCAGCTCGCCCTGACCGCCGTCCGCCGCGTCCTGGAGGTGACGCCGGAGGAGGTCAAGGAGGTGGCCAAGGCCCGGCTCCGCCCCGACAACCGCGCGGTGCTGGTGTACGAGCCGATCACCCCGGAGGGCGAGGACGAGGCCGCCACCGACGAGAACGAGGAGGAGGCCAAGTGACCGAGCTGGCCACGATGGAGTTCCACCCGATGCCGCAGGCCGGCGAGCCCAAGCCGTGGGCCTTCCCCGCCCCGGGGCGCGGCGCGCTGGACAACGGCATGACGGTCCTGCACTGCCACCGCCCCGGACAGCAGGTCGTGGCGGTCGAGGTGCTGCTGGACGCGCCGCTCGACGCGGAGCCCGCCGGACTGGACGGCGTCGCCACCATCATGGCGCGCGCCTTCGCGGAGGGCACCGACAAGCACTCCGCGGAGGACTTCGCCGCCGAGCTCGAACGGTGCGGCGCCACGCTGGACATGCACGCCGACCACCCCGGCGTGCGGGTCTCGCTGGAGGTGCCGGTCTCCCGGCTGCCCAAGGCCCTCGGGCTGCTCGCCGACGCGCTGCGGGCCCCCGCGTTCGCCGAGGACGAAGTGTCCCGGCTGGTCCGCAACCGGCTCGACGAGATCCCCCACGAGCTGGCCAACCCGGCCCGCCGCGCCGCCAAGGAGCTCTACAAGGAGCTCTTCCCGGCCGGTTCGCGGATGGCGCGCCCCCGTCAGGGCACCGAGGAGACGGTCGGGAAGATCGACGCGGCCGCCGTGCGCGCCTTCTACGAGCGGCACGTCCGCCCCGCCACCTCGACCGCCGTGGTGGTGGGCGACCTCACCGGCGTCGACCTCGACGCCCTGCTGGCCGAGACCCTCGGCGCGTGGACGGGCTCCCCGGCCGACCCGCACCCGGTGCCCGCGGTGACGGCGGACGACACGGGCCGCGTGGTGATCGTGGACCGCCCGGGCTCGGTGCAGACCCAGCTGCTCATCGGCCGTACCGGTCCGGACCGGCACGACCGCGTGTGGCCGGCCCAGGTGCTCGGCGCCTACTGCCTCGGCGGCACGCTCACCTCCCGGCTGGACAAGGTGCTGCGCGAGGAGAAGGGCTACACCTACGGAGTCCGCTCCTTCGCCCAGGTCCTGCGCTCCGCGCCCGACGGCTCGGGCGCGGCCCTGCTGGCCATCAGCGGCTCGGTGGACACCCCCAACACCGGCCCGGCGCTGCAGGACCTGTGGCAGGTGCTGCGCACGCTGGCCGAGGGCGGCCTCACCGACGCCGAACGCGACACCGCGGTGCAGAACCTGGTGGGCGTCGCCCCGCTGAAGTACGAGACGGCCGCCGCGGTGGCCGGCACCCTGGCCGACCAGGTGGAGCAGCACCTGCCGGACGACTTCCAGGCGACGCTCTATCAGCAGCTCGCCGCCACCGGCACCGTGGAGGCCACGGCGGCCGCGGTGAGCGCCTTCCCGGTGGACCGCCTGGTCACGGTCCTCGTCGGCGACGCCGCGCAGATCGCCGGCCCGGTCCGCGACCTGGGCATCGGCGAGGTGACGGTGGTCGGCGCGGAGTAACCGCCCGTACAAGCCGGTTCGGGCCCCGGTGACCCATCCGGTCGCCGGGGCCCGTTTCGTCCCGGACAACATGCGTTGCGTAGGGAAGCGTCCGGTTTGCCCTGTGGGATGCGCTACAAAAGCCTTGATCCGTTTGTGATCCGAATGATCACGCCATTAGCTTCGGTCCGGCTGTCCGCCACACTTGTGCGCCGCGCCCGCGGCGCCGGGCAGTCATCGCCTAATCCCCGTACGGCGCGAGCCAGGGGAGCCGGGGACCCACAAGCGGCATCCCCTGGGGTGAATCGGGTGCCTTCCGCACGGCGCGCGCACAGCGTGCGCACGGTGGGAGAAGCCCGTAGGAGACCTTCCTGCTCCGAACCCGACAGCTAACCCGGCCGGCGAGAGGGAAGGAAAGGACTCAGCCACTTCATGGCGTTCAACTGCGCCTCCGGCAGGCACCGCCGTCCCGGCCGGACCAGCCGTACCACCGCCGGCCTGGCAGGCCTCGCCGCTCTCACCACCACCGGCGTCGTCGGCACCCTGGCCACTCCCGCCTCCGCCGCCGAGACGTCCGTCAACGAGACCACCGGCCTGCTGCCCGTCGTCACCATCGGCGACCGGGTGGCCGACCAGATCGACGAGCAGGCCGAGGCCCAGGAGCGGGCGGCCGCCGAGAAGGCCGCCATCGCGAAGGCCCGCGAGGAGCGCGAGGAGGCCGAGCGCCGCGCCGCCCGCGAGGCCGAGCGCGAGCGCCTGCGCCGCCTCACCATGTTCGTCAGCCCCATCGCCGGCTCCTACGTCTCCACCGGTTACCAGGCCGGCGGCGCCGTCTGGTCCTCCGGCAGCCACACCGGCGTCGACTTCCACGCCGCCGCCGGCACCCCGGTCCGCTCGGTGGGCCGCGGCACCGTGGTCGAGGCCGGCTGGGGCGGCAGCTACGGGTACCAGGTCGTCATCAAGATGCACGACGGCACCTACACCCAGTACGGCCACCTCTCCTCGGTCAGCGTCACCCCCGGCCAGGCCGTGACCCCCGGCGCGCACATCGGCCGCTCCGGCGCCACCGGCAACGTCACCGGGCCGCACCTCCACTTCGAGGCGCGGATGACCGCCGAGTACGGCAGCGACATCGACCCGGTCGCCTACCTCCGGTCCCACGGCGTGAACCTCTGACGCCACCCGCACACGCGAAAGCCCCCGCCCGGTTTCCCGGGCGGGGGCTTTTCGTCGTTCCGGAAGGATTCCGGGCGCACCGGACGCACCGGGCGGGCCACGGCCAAAAATTCCCCGTCCGCGGGGCCTTCCCGTCGGAAATCGCCGTCGATTGCCTTAGAGTCAATTCATTCATCGAGGCGGAGGTCGGCATGCGTATTCCCGCGCATTCGGTATGCACGGCGATCCGGGACGACATCGTCGCAGGCGTCCACGAGCGGGGAAGCCGGCTGACCGAGGAACTGCTCGCCCGGCGCTACGGGGTCTCCCGGGTCCCGGTCCGCGAGGCGCTGCGCACCCTGGAGGCGGAGGGCTTCGTGGTCACCCGGCGCCATGCCGGGGCCTGTGTGGCCGAGCCGACCGAGCAGGAGGCCGCGGACCTGCTGGAGATGCGGCTGCTGCTGGAGCCGCTGGGCGCCGCCCGGGCCGCGCAGCGCCGCACCGAGGCCCACCTGAAAGTCCTCCGTGGCCTGGTCAGGCTGGGGCAGGAGCGGGCGCGGCGGGGCTACGGCGAGGACCTGCGATCCCTGGGGGGCTGGTTCCACGAGACGCTCGCACAGGCCTGCGGCAGCGGCGCCCTGACCTCGTCCCTCACTCAGCTCCGGCACAAGATCGCCTGGATGTACTCGGTGGACCCGCTGCCGGCGCCCACCGAGACCTGGGCCGAGCACGGCGCCATCGTCGACGCCGTGGCCCGCGGGGACGGCGAGCGGGCCCGGCAGACGACCGCCCTGCACACCGAACGCTCGCTCGCCCTGCACCGGCTCCGCATTCCCGGGCAGAACCGCGGAAGCGCGGTGCGCCCGGACGTGGTGAGGACTTCGCAACATGCCGTAAACACGAGCGGCCTCTCCACTTAACACCGAGGCCGTATACAAGGGCGAAGGAATTCGTTACCGCATGCCTATTCCTTCGGTCTTTCTTCGGTCCGAGGTGTTGCCCGGCGCTTTTGCCTGCCCGGAAATGCGGACGGCGCGCACGGCGGAGGGGAAAGCGGCGTTCCAGGCGCAGGTGTTCAGAGCATCGCGTGTCCAGGCCCCCTCGGCGGCGGCTGCGACACCAGGTCCGCGAGACGGCGCAGCACCGCCTCGGCGCCCTCGCCCTCGCAGGACAGCACGATCTCCTCGCCCCCCCGCACCCCCAGGCCCAGCACCTTCAGGATCGACGCGGCGCTCACCGGCCCCGCCCCGGCCCCGTCCGCCCGGGCCACCCGCACCGGCAGCCCCGACTCCTGCGCCGCGCGCACGAAGCGCGCCGCCGGCCGGGCGTGCAGCCCGTCCGGTCCCGCCACCCTCACCCGCCGTTCGGCCATCTCCGGCACCTCGCTCTCCTCCTTCTCGTCGTGAACGTCGCGGTCCTCGCGGTCCTCGCGGTCCTCGTGGCTCCCGTCGTCCCCGCGGCGCCTTGCGGCCCTCCTGGCCGGTGCGTCCCGCCCCCGGCGGACCGGGGCCCACCGGCCCCGCGCCCGAAGCGGCCGCGCGCCGTAGGCTTGCGGCATGCAGAGCCCGTCGGACCGTCACGAGTACCCCGCACACTGGGAAGCCGACGTCGTGCTCCGCGACGGCGGCATCACCCACGTCAGGCCCATCACCGAGGACGACGCGGAACGCCTGGTCAGCTTCTACGAGCAGGTCTCCGACGAGTCGAAGTACCTGCGGTTCTTCTCCCCGTACCCCCGCCTGTCCGCCAAGGACGTGCACCGGTTCACCCACCACGACTACGTCGACCGGGTCGGCCTCGCGGCCACCTTCGGCGGCGAGTTCATCGCCACCGTCCGCTACGACCGGGTCGACGCCACCGGCATGCCCGCCTCCTCGCCCGCCGACGAGGCCGAGGTCGCCTTCCTGGTGCAGGACGCCCACCACGGCCGCGGTGTCGCCTCCGCGCTGCTGGAGCACATCGCCGCCGTCGCCCGGGAACGGGGCGTGCGCCGCTTCACCGCCGAGGTGCTGCCCGCCAACACCAAGATGATCAAGGTGTTCACGGACGCCGGATACGCCCAGAAGCGCAGCTTCGAGGACGGCGTGGTCCGCCTGCACCTCGACCTCGAGCCCACCGACCGCTCGCTCGCCGTCCAGCAGGCCCGCGAGCAGCGTGCCGAGGCCCGCTCCGTGCGGCGGCTGCTCGCCCCGGGCTCGGTCGCGGTCGTCGGCGTGAGCCGCGGCAGGGGCGGCGTGGGCCGCAGCGTGCTGGAGCACCTGCGTGACGGCGGCTTCACCGGCGCCCTCCACGCCGTCAACCCGTCCTTCCCCGAGGACCTCACCGAGCTCGACGGCGTCCCCGCCCGCCGCTCGCTCGCCGGGATCGACGGGCCGGTCGACCTCGCCGTGGTCGCCGTCCCCGCCGACCGGGTGCCCGAGGTCGTCGACGAGTGCGGGGCGCACGGCGTGCAGGGGCTGGTCGTCCTCTCCGCCGGGTACGCCGAGCTGGGCCCCGAGGGGCGGGAACGGCAGCGTCAACTGGTGCGCCGGGCACGCGCGTTCGGCATGCGTGTCATCGGGCCCAACGCGTTCGGCGTGGTCAACACCGCGGCCGACGTCCGGCTCAACGCCTCCCTCGCCCCCGAGATGCCCCGCGCCGGGCGGATCGGCCTGTTCACCCAGTCCGGCGCCATCGGCGTCGCCCTGCTCTCCCGCCTCCACCGGCGTGACGGCGGGGTCACCGGCGTCACCGGGGTGTCCACCTTCGTCTCGGCCGGCAACCGCGCCGACGTCTCCGGCAACGACGTCCTCCAGTACTGGTACGACGACCCGGAGACCGACGTCGCGCTGATGTACCTCGAGTCCATCGGCAACCCGCGGAAGTTCAACCGGCTGGCCCGGCGCACCGCCGCGGCCAAACCGCTGGTCGTGGTGCAGGGCGCCCGGCACAGCGGCGTGCCCCAGGGCCATGCCGTGCGCGCCACCCGGCTGTCGCACGACACCGTCTCCGCGCTGCTCCGCCAGGCCGGCGTGATCCGCGTCGACACCATCACCGAACTGGTCGACGCGGGGCTCCTGCTGGCCCGTCAGCCGCTGCCCGCCGGCCCCCGGGTGGCGATCCTCGGCAACTCCGAGTCGCTGGGCCTGCTCACCTACGACGCCTGTCTCGCCGAGGGCCTGGAACCGCTGCCCCCGCTGGACCTCACCACCGCCGCCACCCCCGACGACTTCCACCGCGCGCTCTCCCGCGCCCTGGCCGACCCCGGCAGCGACGCCGTGGTGGTCACGGCCATCCCCCGCATCGACGAGGCGGCGGGCGACGGGGGCACGGCGGCGGACGCCGCGCTCGCGGAGGCCCTGCGCACCGCGGGGGCCGACGCGCCGGACAAGCCCGTCCTGGTCGTCCACGTGGAACTCGGCGGACTGGCCGAGGCGCTCTCCGCCGCCGCCGTCACCGCGCCCCAGGCCCGGGCCGCGGCGGAGGCACGGCCGGAGGACGCCGGGGAGGCCGCGGCGTCCGGGGAGGCGGCGCCGGCGGGGGACAGCGCCCTGCGGCAGGACGCCCGGCAGCAGAGCGGCGCGCCGCAGAGCAGCGGGCAGCAGAGCACCGATCAGCAGAGCACCGATCAGCAGAGCACCGGGCCGCAGTACACCCCGCAGCCCGACGAGACGCGACTGCGGTTGATCCCCGCCTACCCCGCCGCCGAACGCGCGGTCCGCGCCCTGGCCGAGGCCGTCCGCTACGCGGGCTGGCGCCGCGACGCCGCCGAGGCGGGCCGGGTGCCCGAGTTCGAGGACATCGACGAGAAGGAGGCCGCCTCCTTCATCGACACGCTGCTCGCCGACGCCCCGGGCGCCGCGGGGACCGGCCCCGCCGCGGGGACCAGGCCCACGGTCGGGACGGGACCGGCCGTCGGCGCCGGGTCGGCCGCCGGGACCGGACCGGCCGCCGAGGCGGGGCCGGACGTCGGTGTCGAGCTGGGCCCCGAGGAGACCCATGCCCTGCTGCGCCGCTACGGCGTCCCGGTACGCCGCGCCGTCCCCGCCGGCACGGCCGACGAGGCCGTCGCCGCGGCCCGCAGGATCGGTTTCCCGGTGGCCCTGAAGACCACCGCCCCGCACCTGCGGCACCGCGCGGACCTCGGCGGCGTCCGGCTCGACCTGGCCGACGAGGAGCAGGTCCGCCGCGCCTTCGCCGAACTGGCCGAGCTGTTCGGCGGGGCCGAGCAGGTCCGCCCGGTGGTGCAGCAGATGGCGCCGCGCGGTGTGGACACCCTGGTCCGCGCCGTGATCGACCCCGCCGCGGGCCCGGTGCTCTCCTTCGGCCTGGCCGGCGCCCCCTCCCAGCTGCTCGGCGACCTCTCGCACCGGCTGATCCCGGTCGCCGACCGCGACGCCGCGGCCATGATCCGCTCGGTGCGGACCGCGCCCCTCCTCTTCGGCTGGCGCGGCGCCGCCCCGGTGGACACGGACGCCCTGGAGCGGCTCCTGCTGCGGGTGTCACGCCTGGTCGACGACCACCCCGAGGTGGTGGCCGTCACACTGGAGCCGGTGGTCGTCGCCCCCCGCGGTGTGAGCGTGCTCGGCGCCTCGGTGCGACTGGCGCACCCGCCCGCCCGCGACGACCAGGGACCGCGTACGCTGCCGCAGTACTGACCGGCCACCCGGCCCGCACGGCACCAGGCACACGACCGGCCCCGCACGGGACCCCGCCCGGCCCGCACGCCGCGCGACGGGGCGAACCGGACCGCTCCCGGGCGGTCCGGGCAGTCCGTGCGCCGCCGTAGGATGGACGTCATGGCCAAGACCAGTACGACGACCCAGGGGCTGCGCGCGGCGATCGAGCGCAGCGGCTACTACCCGGCCCTCGTGGCCGAGGCGGTGGAGTCCGCCGTGGGC
The DNA here is from genome assembly GCF_040643475.1 of Streptomyces sp. NPDC047130. Taxonomy (NCBI): domain Bacteria; kingdom Bacillati; phylum Actinomycetota; class Actinomycetes; order Kitasatosporales; family Streptomycetaceae; genus Streptomyces; species Streptomyces sp. NPDC047130. The sequence goes on from NZ_JBEYUK010000025.1 coordinate 19,244, forward strand.
GGCGAGCCCGTCCGGTCGTTCCTGGTCCATCAGGAGACCACCTTCGACGCCAACGAGGTCCGCCGCCATGTGACGGTGCTGGTGCTCACCGGCAACCGCTTCATCGTCAGCCACACCGACGAGCAGAACGCCGACAGCAGCTCCCCGTCCCCGTACGCGACGACGTCCACGGAGTCGGTGAAGCTGGAGAAGATCGCCTCCGTGGTGGTCAGCCGCGTCGTCTCCGACCCGGAGACCTACACGCCGGGCCGGCTGCCCCGCGAGGTCGTGCTGACCATCGGCTGGGGCGCCGTCGCCCGCATCGACCTGGAGCCGGCCGCCTGCGGCGACCCCAACTGCGACGCCGACCACGGCTACACCGGCAGTTCCACCGCCGACGACCTCTCCCTGCGCGTCAGCGAGGCCGGCGACGGCCCGGAGACGGTCGCCCAGGCGCTCGCCTTCGCGCAGGCGCTCTCCGAGGCGATCGCGGACAACGCCCGTTGATGTCCCACGCCGCATGGGACGACTGGGAGCGGGCCAACGCCGCCGCCGTCCCCGGTCACCCGGAGCCGCTTCCGCCGGCCTCCGCGCCCGTCCCCGAGTACGGCAGCGGCTCCCTCGCCGACCTGCTGCCCACCCTGGCCGCGGGCATGGGCGTGCCGGGGCTCAGCCCGGCCATCACCGAACTCGCCCCCGCCGACCGGGCGTGCGTCTTCCTCGTCGACGGCCTCGGCTGGGAGCAGCTGAAGGCGCACCCCGACGACGCGCCCTTCATGAACTCTTTGCTGGCCTCCTCGCGCGGCGGCACCGGCCGCCCCCTGACGGCCGGCTACCCGGCGACCACCGCCACCTCCCTGGCCTCGGTCGGCACCGGCCTGCCGCCGGGCGCGCACGGCCTGCCCGGTTACACGGTCCGCAACCCGGAGACCGGCGAGCTGATGAACCAGCTCCGCTGGAACCCGTGGACCCCCCCGGCGCTGTGGCAGCCCCACCCGACCGTCTTCCGCATGGCCGAGGCGGCCGGCGTGCACGCCGCGCAGGTGTCCTCCCCGGCCTTCGCGACCACGCCGCTCACCCAGGTCGCGCTCAGCGGCGGCACCTTCCACGGCCGCCTCTCGGGCGAGGAACGGGTCGACCTCGCCGCCGAGCAGCTCGCCGCGGGCGACCGGGCGCTGGTCTACACGTACTACTCCGAGGTGGACGGCGCGGGCCACCGGTTCGGCATCGACTCCGACACCTGGCGCGGACAGCTCGCCTACGTCGACCGCCTGGTCCAGCGCCTCGCCGAGCAGCTTCCGCCGCGCAGCGCCCTCTACGTCACCGCCGACCACGGGATGATCGACGTTCCGTTCGACGAGGAGCACCGGATCGACGTCGACGAGGACTGGGAGCTGAAGGCCGGCGTCGCGCTGCTGGGCGGCGAGGGCCGCGCCCGGCACGTGTACGCGGTCCCGGGCGCGGCCGGCGACGTCCTCGCCGTCTGGCGCGAGGTGCTCGGCGAGCAGTTCTGGATCGCCTCGCGGGACGAGGCGATCGCGGCCGGCTGGTTCGGCCCGCACGTCGACGAGCGGGTGTACGACCGCCTCGGCGACGTGATCGCGGCGGCGCGGGACGACGTGCTGCTGATCGCCTCGGAACGGGAGCCCAAGGAGTCCCTGATGGTCGGCAACCACGGCTCGATGACGCCCGCCGAGCAGTTCGTCCCGCTCCTGGAAGTCCGCACCTGACGGCCGCCGCCGTCACCCGCCTCCCGCCCCCGCCTCCTGCCCCCTCCGCACGCCGACCGAAAGGCCCTCGACCTGTCATGCCAGAGCCGGTGTTCTGCTCCGCAGCGATGGACCGCGGCACGTCGGCCGACGCTCCCGGGCGTTCGCCGCGGGCCGTGCGGGCGCGGGCGGGCGGCCTCGGGAGCGGGATCGTCCACGTAGGTTCGTCGGGGAAGGGCCCGCGTTGCTGATGTCCGAGCTGGTGTTCTTCTCCGGGACGATGGACTGCGGAAAGTCCACCCTGGCCCTCCAGATAGACCACAACCGCTCCGCCCGCGGGCTGGAGGGGCTGATCTTCACCCGCGACGACCGGGCCGGCCAGGGCAAGCTCTCCTCACGTCTGGGCCTGGTGACCGACGCGGTGGAGGCGGGGCCCGGCTTCGACCTGTACGGCTTCGTCGTGGACCGGCTGCAGCGGGGCGGCCGGGTCGACTACGTGATCGCGGACGAGGCGCAGTTCCTCGCCCCGGAACAGGTCGACCAGTTGGCGCGGATCGTGGACGACCTGGAGATGGACGTCTACGCCTTCGGCATCACCACCGATTTCCGCACCCGCCTCTTCCCCGGCTCCCAGCGGCTGATCGAGCTCGCCGACCGCGTCGAGACCCTGCAGGTCGAGGCGCTGTGCTGGTGCGGCGCGCGGGCCACGCACAACGCGCGCACGGTGGGCGGCGTGATGGTGGTCGAGGGCGAGCAGGTCATGGTGGGCGACGTGGCCAACCAGCCGGGCGAGATCGGCTACGAGGTCCTGTGCCGGCGTCACCACCGCCGGCAGATGACCGGCGCGACGGCGCGGGCGGCCTCCCTCTCGCCGGACGTCCTGCCGGTCACCGGCTGACTCCCGCCGCTCCGGGCTCACGTGCTGCCCCGGCCCGCCGGTACTCGGCGTCGTGCGGTTGGGCCCGCCGGCCGGCCAGGTGTCGGGGTGCGGCCCGGAATGCCTCGGGCAGCGAAGTCTCGTCGCTCACCAGGTCCGTGAGGGCGTCGACGGCGAGCCCGCCCAGGTCTGTCCACACCGGCGATAAGGCCCCACCGTGCCGTGGGCCGTCGCCAACGCCTCCTGCCGCCGGCAGGCCCGCAACGCACGCGGTCACCGAGATCGTTCCGGTGTGCCGACGGCGGCCCGGACGGGGCGGCCCGTCCGCGCGGCCGTCGGCGTGCCGCGGGGCCTCAGTCCCGCCCGTGGAGCGCGGTGCGCAGGGTGTCGACCGCCATCCGGATGGCGCCCTCGGCGGCCTGGGTGCCGCGCAGCGCGTTCAGCATCACGAAGTCGTGGATCGCGCCCTGGAACCGCACCGCGGTGACGGGGACGCCGGCCTGGCGGAGCTTGTCGGCGTAGGCCTCGCCCTCGTCGCGCAGCACGTCGGCCTCCGCGGTGATCACCAGCGCCGGGGGCAGGCCGGCGAGCTGCTCGACGGTGGCCCGCAGCGGTGAGGCGGTGATCTGCGCGCGTGCCTCCTCGTCGGTCGTGTACTGGTCCCAGAACCACTGCATGCCGTCGCGGCGCAGGAAGTAGCCGGTGGCGAACGCGTGGTACGAGCCGGTGTCGAAGGCGGCGTCGGTGACCGGGTAGAAGAGCACCTGCTGCCGCAGCGGGATCCCGCCGCGCTCCTTGGCCATCAGGGTCAGCGCCGCGGTCATGTTGCCGCCGACCGAGTCCCCGGCCACCGCCAGGCGGCCGGCGTCCAGGCCGTGGGCGGCGCCCTCGGCGACGATCCACCGCGCCACCGTGAAGTTCTGCTCCACGGCGACCGGGTAACGGGCCTCCGGCGACAGGTCGTACTCGGGGAAGACGACGGCCGCGCCCGCGCCGACGGCCAGTTCGCGCACCAGGCGGTCGTGGGTGTGGGCGTTGCCGAAGACCCAGCCGGCGCCGTGGATGTAGAGGACGACCGGCAGGGTCCCGCGGGCGCCCGCGGGACGGACCACGCGCACGCGGACGCCGCCGGTGGGACCGCCGGGGACGGTCACCCACTCCTCGTCGACGTCGGGCTTGCCGGTCCCGCCGGACTGCACCTCGTCGACGGCCTTGCGGCCCTCCGCGGGCGGCAGCTCGAACAGGTAGGGACGCTGGGCCGTCGCCTCGGCGAACGCGGCAGCCGCCGGTTCCAGCACGGGTCGGGTCTCGGACACGGAGGTCTCCTCGGGGTAGCGGGGTGGGGCGTCCGGCGCCGGGACACACCGGCCCCGGCGGCACGCGCGGGCCTGGTCCGCGCAGGGTGCGACCGGAGCGCCGCTCCCACGCTAGGCAGGCGGGGCCCGCCCCCGATTGCCCCGGCGCGCACGGCGACTTCTCCCTGGGCGCACGCTCCGCGGCGGTGCACGACCGAGCAACTCGTCGTGCACTTCCGGGACATGCGCGGCCCGTCGACCGTGCTTCGCTCCTGTCGCGGCCACCGGACGGCACCCGAGGACGGCACCGGACGGCACCGTACGGGGCCGCTTCCCGGCCGCTCCGCCGTCGGCGTCGGCCGCACCGCCGCGACCGCACCGCAGCGACCGCACCGCCCCGTTCCGCCGCCGCGCCGTCGCGCCGTCGCGGCACGCCCCCTCCCGAGGAGTTCCAGAGATGTCGACCATGCCCGTCGGCGGACTCGTTCCGCTCGCCGAGGAGAACGCGGCGGACCTCGTCGTCCGCAACGCGCGGATCCACACCGGGGACCCGGCCCGCCCCCACGCCGAGGCGATCGCCGTACGGGACGGCGTCGTCACGGTCGTCGGCGACGACAAGGACGTGGCCGGCTCGGTCGGACCCCGGACGCGGGTCGTCGACGCGCTCGGCCGACGGGTCGTCCCCGGCCTCAACGACGCCCACCTGCACGTGATCCGCGGCGGCCTCAACTACGTGCTGGAGCTGCGCTGGGACGGCGTGCGCAGCCTCCGCGAGGGGCTGCGGATGCTGCGGGAGCAGGCCGCCCGCACCCCGAAGGGGCAGTGGGTCCGGGTGGTGGGCGGCTGGTCGGCGGAGCAGTTCGCCGAACGCCGGCTGCCGACGCCCGCGGAGCTGAACGCCGCCGCACCCGACACCCCCGTCTTCGTGCTGCACCTCTACCAGTCGGCGGTGATGAACCGCGCCGCGCTGAAGGCGGCCGGCTTCACCCGGGACACGCCCGACCCGAAGGGCGGTCAGATCGTGCGCGGGCGGGACGGGGAGCCCACCGGCATGCTGCTGGCCGCACCCGGCGCGCTGATCCTCTACTCGACGCTGGCCAAGGCGCCGACGCTCGAGGGCGAGGACCGCAAGACCTCCACCCGCCACTACCTGCGGGAACTCAACCGGTTCGGTCTGACCTCGGCGATCGACGCCGCCGGCGGCTTCCAGAACTTCCCCGACAACTACGCCACCGTCGTCGAACTCGCCGAGGCCGGGCAGCTGTCGCTGCGCATCGCCTACCACCTGTTCCCGCAGACGCCCGGCCAGGAGGTCGACGACCTCGCCCGCTGGATCGCGACCGTGCGGCCCGAGGACGGCGACGCCTGGCTGCGGCTCAACGGCGCCGGGGAGAACCTCACCTGGTCGGCCGCCGACTTCGAGAACTTCGCCGAGCCGCGCCCGGAACTCGCCGACGGCTACGAGGCGCAGTTCGAGAAGGCGGTCCGGCTGCTGATGGAGAACGGCTGGGGCTTCAGGCTGCACGCCACCTACGACGAGACCATCCGCCGCGACCTGGTGGTCTTCGAGAAGCTCGCCGCGGACGGCCTCTTCCCGGCCGGTAACCGCTGGCTGTTCGACCACGCCGAGACCGTGTCCGCCGAGAGCCTGGACCGCATCGCCGCGCTCGGCGGGGCGGTGTCGGTGCAGAACCGGATGTCCTTCCAGGGAGAGGTCTTCCTGCGCCGCTACGGTCCCGGCGCCGCCGCGGACGCGCCGCCGGTGCGGGCCATGCTGGACCGCGGTCTCACCGTGGCGGCCGGCACCGACGCCACCCGGGTCTCCAGCTACAACCCGTGGGTCGCGCTGCACTGGCTGGTCAGCGGTCGCACCGTCGGAGACCTGGCGCTGCGGCCTCCGTCCAACCGGGTCGACCGGCGGACCGCGCTGGAGATGTTCACCCGCGCGGGCGCCGCGCTCACCGGCGAACAGGACGTCAAGGGACAGCTGCGACCCGGCTGCTACGCGGACCTGGCGGTGCTGTCCGACGACTACTTCTCCGTGCCCGAGGAGGAGATCCCGCACATCGAGTCCCTGCTGACCGTGGTCGGCGGGCGCGTGGTGTACGCCGCCGCGGACTACGAGGGCATCGACGAGGAACTGCCGCCCGTCAGCCCCGCCTGGAGCCCGGTGACCCGCTTCGGCGGCTACCAGGCGTCGGGGCGGGCCCAGGCGCTCTCCGCGGGCGTCCGCCAGGCCGCGTCGCTCGGCGAGGCCGTCTCCGAGTCGCGGGAGCACCGGCGGTGGCGCGAGGAGCGCGGCCGGGTGCGGGCGGACGCGGCCATTCCCTTCGACCCCTGCTTCGACCTGTGAGCGTCCGCGCGGACCATGGCCCGAAGCACCGCCCGCGGTCCCGGCGCCGCCCCTGATCCCCGTCCGCACCCGGACGGACATCCTCCGCCCGCGGAGGGCCACACAACGGCGCGGACCGGCCGGTCCGCGACCTCACCCGACCCACCACACCCGACCCACCACCGAGAGAGGCAACACCCCATGGTCAACATCGCCGACGTCACCGCTGCCCCCAGCCCCGACCTCCTCACCCCGGACAACTGCGCGGTCCTCTTCGTCGACCACCAGCCGCAGATGTTTTTCGGCACCGGCAGCGGCGACCGCACCGCCATCATCAACTCCACCGTGGGCCTGGCGAAGGCCGCGAGCGTCTTCGACGTGCCGGTCGTGCTGTCGACCGTGGCCGCCGAGAGCTTCTCGGGCCCGCTGATGCCGCAGCTCGCCGACGTCTTCCCCGGCCACAAGATCATCGACCGGACCACGATGAACGCCTGGGAGGACGTGAACTTCGTCGAGGCGGTGAAGGCCACCGGCCGTCGGAAGCTGGTGCTCGCCGGTCTGTGGACCGAGGTCTGCGTGGTGCTGCCGGCGCTCTCCGCCATCGCCCAGGGCTACGAGGTGTACGTGGTCACCGACGCGTCCGGCGGTGTCACCCCGGAGGCGCACGAGCACGCCGTCCAGCGCATGGTCCAGGCCGGCGCGGTCCCGGTCACCTGGGTGCAGGTGCTGCTGGAGCTGCAGCGCGACTGGGCCCGCACCGAGACGTACGTCCCGGTCGGCGACGTGGTCAAGGCGCACGGCGGGGCCTACGGCCTCGGCATGGTCTACGCCCAGTCGGTCATCGGCGCCCACGCCGCCGGCTGACCGGCGGCGGAACACACTCGGCACACGGCGGGCGGGAACGAACGTGATGGACGCTGGACTGTTGATCCTCCGGCTGGTGGTGGGCCTGCTCATCGCCGGGCACGGGGTGCAGAAGGTGAGCTTCCACCTCGGAGGCGGGGGCCTGGCGGGCGGGACGGAGGAGTTCCGCCGCGACGGGTTCCGCGGCGGCCGGCTGACGGCGCTCGCCGCGGGGGCCGGTCAGATCGGGTCCGGCCTGTTCCTGGCCGCCGGGCTGCTGACCCCCCTGGCCGCGACGGCCGCGGCGGGAGTCATGACCGTCGCCGTCACCGTGAAGCGGCCGAAGGGGCTCTGGGTGCAGAACGACGGCTACGAGTACCCGTTGGTGCTCGTGGCCGTCCCCGCCGCCCTGGCCCTCACCGGGCCCGGGCGGTGGTCCGCGGACCAGCTGCTGGGCCTCACCCCCTGGCCGCTGTGGATGTCGCCGGCCGCCGTCCTGGCCGGTCCCGGGATCGGGCTGCTCACCCGCCTGGTCCTGCACCGGCCGGCGACGGCGGGGGGAGGGGCCGGGCGTGCGCAGGCTGCTGGGTGACGCCCTCCGCACCCTGTGGCCGCGGGGCGAGGAGCTCCACGGCCCGCTGCCGCCCCTCCTGCTGGCGCTGACGGTCGCCACCGGGCTGGTGGACGCGGTGAGTTACCTGGCGCTCGGCCACGTCTTCGTCGCCAACATGACGGGCAACGTGGTGTTCCTCGGCTTCGCCCTGGCCGGGGACGCCGAACCGTCGGTGCTCGCGCCGGTGGCCTCGACGGCCGCCTTCCTCCTCGGCGCGCTGGCCGGTGGCAGGCTCGGTACCCGGTTCGCCGGGCACCGGGCCCGCCTGCTGGCGGCGGCCGCGGCCGGGGAGACGGCGCTGGTCGCGGCCGCCCTGGTCACGGCGGCCGCGGCGCACGGCCGGGTGACCCCGGGCGTCCAGTACGCGCTGATCGCGTTCCTCGGGCTCGCGATGGGGCTGCAGAACGCGGTCGCCCGCCGCCTGGGCGTCCCCGACCTCACCACCACGGTGCTGACACTGACCCTGACCGGTCTCGCCGCGGACTCCGGCCCGGCCGGGGGAGAGGCGCCACGCCCCGGGCGGCGGGTGCTGTCGGTGGCCGCCATGTTCCTCGGCGCGCTGACCGGCGGTTCGCTGGTCCTCGCCGGGCACCTCGTGGCCACGCTCGCGCTGACGCTGGCGCTGCTGGCGGCCGTCGCCGCGGCCGCCCACCGGCAGCGGTCCGCCGACGCCGCCTGGGTCCGGCCGCGTCCCTGACCCGCGTTCCTGGCCCCCGTTCCTGACCCGCGCCGCTCAGTCGCGCCGCTCAGTCGCGTTGCGCCATGAGGTCGGCGATCACGCCCTCCAGGTCGATGTGCCGTCCCTCCGTACCCGGCGGCACCAGCCGGCCGGTCCGGCTCAGGAACGCGGTGATCGCGGGCGCCGCGATCTCCAGCACGGCGGCGCCCGCCCTGGACCGGACGACCACCCGCACCCAGGAGCGGCGGTCGCGCCGGTGCGGCGAGACCAGGACGTCCCCCGCGCCCGCCGGCCACGACCACGTGCACGACGACCTCGTGCAGGACCTGACGCACAGGGCACCCCCATCGTTCCCGGCCCGGGGGGCTCGGGGATTCGTCTCGTGCCGTCACGGTAGGCGGCCGCCCGGCCGGTTCTTGCCGTCGGACGAACGGGGTGTTGCCCCAGAGGGACGAGAGCGGCGAGCACGCGATGCGTCCCTCCGCCGCGTTGCGGAGGGCGCCGGCCCCGCCGGGCATCCAGGTCGTTGGACGCACAGCCGCGCATCGGTACCCGCGCGGGAACGGACCGGCTCGCTCGGGCAACAGGTGTGCGCAGCGGTACGTCCTGTTCACCCAGGTCGGCCGCCGGCCGGGGGCAGGGCCCTAGGGTGGTGCTCCGGTAGCCGTCGATCGGGGCGTCGCGCCCTCGCGCAGGAGTCACTCGTGGACCATCGCTCCGAACCGCCGCCGGTCCTCGAGCGGCCGGTTCAGGCCTTCGCCGACGCCTACGACACCGACGCTTACGACACCGACGCCTACGGCACCGCGGCTCCCGGCGACCGAGACGCGTCCGCCGACCGGACCGCCGCGCTGCTCGGCGAGGCGGAGAGGTCCTCCGACGTCGAGGAGGAGTGGCTGGCCGTCCCCGGAGACGACGGCGAACGCGTCCGGGTGCGCATCCTGCGCCCGGCCGGAGCGGATGAGGCCCTGCCGGTCGTCCTCCACCTGCACGGCCTGGGCGGGGTCCGGACCACGGCCGGCGCCCACCAGCGGCTGCTGGAGGACGTGGTCCTGGGCGTGGACGCGGCCGTCGTCGTCCCCGAGTACGACCTCGCGGGGGCCGCCCCGCATCCGGTGGCGCTGGAGCAGGCGTACACCGTGCTGCGCTGGATCGCCGGGGGCGGCGGGGAGCGGCTCCTCGACGGCTGCCGCGTGGCCGTCCACGGGGTGTCCACCGGCGCCAACCTGGCCGCCGCCCTCACCCTGCTCGCCAAGGAGCGCGGCGACGTCGACCTGCTGTACCAGGTGCTGGTCTGCCCCGTGGTGGACGCCGGCATGGGCACCGCCTCGCACCGGCTCTTCGCCCGCGGCTACGTCGTCGGCGGGGCCGCCCTGCGCGCCTTCTGGCGGCGTTACCTCCCCGACGGCGCGCCGCGGGCCGCGGCCACCGCCTCCCCGGCCCGGGCGACGGTCGACCAACTGCGCGGCCTGCCACCCGCGTTGGTGCTGACCGCAGAGGCCGACGCGGTACGCGACGAGGGCGAGGCGTACGCGGCGCGGCTCAGGGCGGCGGACGTGCCCGTCGTGTCCGCGCGCTACCACGGCACGATCCACGGCTTCGTCCTCTTCGACCCGCTGCGGCACAGCTGGGCGAGCCGCGCGGCCCGCGTCCAGATCCTCGACACCCTGCACGTCGCCCTGCACCGGACGTGGTGACGGCCCGCCTGCCGCCAGGGACCCGCCCCCGGGTTCCGCGCTGTGCCCGCACGGTGCGGCGCCCTCACCCCACGGACCGCCGCACCCGCGTCCCGGCCCTGACGCCCGGCCCGCTGCCGAGCAGGCGCGGACGCATGCCGGGCGCGGCAGGCAGGGCACAGGCGCGGCCGGGCGCAGGCGCGGGCGGCGGCCCTCGGTCAGCCCGAGCCGACGCCCGTCTCCGGGGCCGTGCTCGTCGCCTCCCGGAGGCGGCGGGCCGGCGGCGTGAGCAGGCCGAAGAAGGTGCCCTCGGGGTCGGTCAGCTGGACCGAACGGCCGTCGGGCCCGTCGGCCGGCGGCCGGGTGATCCGGCCGCCGAGTTCCACCGCACGGGCCGCCGCGCGGTCCACGTCCTCGGCGGCGAAGGAGGCCAGCCAGTGCGCGCCGCCGCCGCGGTGGACGGAAGGTCCCGCGCCCCGGATGCCGAGGACCGGCCGGCCCGCGTGGCGCAGCACGACCCGCTCCGCGACCGGCGAGGGGGCGCTCTCCCGCTCGAGGCCGAAGACCGTCTCGTAGAACTTGGCCGCGAACGGCGCCTCCGCCACCACCAGTTCGAGCCAGGCGGGGGAGCCCGGCCGGTCCGGGGCCGGCGGCGGGTAGCCCGGCGGCAGGCGCCGCACCCCGAACACCGCGCCGGACGGGTCGGAGCAGAACGCCAGACGCCCGCCCTCGGCGTCGTCCAGCGGACCCACGCCGACGGTGCCGCCGCACTGACGGATCGCGAGGGCCGCGCCGTCCACGTCGTCGGCGCCGAGGAACGGCGTCCAGACGCTGGGCAGCCGGACCCCCGCCGGCAGCAGGCCGATGCCGGCGACCGGGCGGCCCTGGGCCGTGGCGATCAGCTCGTTCCCGCGGTGGCGCGTGCCGGGGAGGAACTTCCAGCCCAGCAGCGGGCCGTAGAAGTCCCGCGCGAGACCCAGGTTCCGCGTCATCAGACTCACCCAGCAGGGCGCCCCGGGTGCGCCCGGTGCGCGTCCGGTGGTGGAGAAGTCGCTCACGTCGGCCGCCCCCGTTCTGTCCGTCATCGGTCTTTTCATGGTTTCCGTACCCCTTTGTCGGGGGAGTCGGAGGGTTCTGTCTTCTCGGCGGATCCCCGCCCCGGGCCGGAACATGCACCACTGTTACGCGCGCTGTTCACCTCTGTGCGCCGCGGGCACGCGGCGTGCGCGAACGTGCGCGGTGCGTGACCGAAGTCGCCGTGGCGGAGCAGCGTAGCCAACACGGAGGGGCGTGGCCATCCGGGGCCCCCGTCCGGCGTGGCGTGCGCTCCGGCCGTCCGGCTCCGGGCGTCCGGCTCCGGGCGGGACCGGCTCGCGGGGGTTGGCCGACTCGCCGGGTTGGCCGGGGCGGCGGCGGGTCGGGCAGGATGCGGGGCATGAACTCCGCACTGGTGACGGCCGCCGAACTGGCCGGACTGCTGGAAGGCCCGACTCCTCCCGTGCTGCTCGACGTGCGCTGGCAGTTGAGCGCCGCCAAGGCGAACGGGGAACCCGCGTTCGACGGACGTGCCGAGTACGAGCGCGGGCACCTGCCGGGCGCGGTCCACGTCGACCTGGACCGGGAGCTCGCCGGGCCGCCGGGGGAGGGCGGCCGCCACCCGCTCCCGGACCTCGGCGTCCTGGCCGCGGCCCTGCGCCGCGCGGGCGTGTCCGCCGGGCGGCCGGTCGTCGCCTACGACGGCGGCATCGGCTGGGGCGCGGCGCGGGCGTGGTGGCTGCTGCGGTGGGCCGGTCACCAGGACGTACGGGTGCTGGACGGCGGCCTGCCGGCCTGGCGCGGGCCGCTGGCGGAGGGGCCCGAACCCGCGCCCGAGGAGGGCGACTTCCAGCCGGAGCCGGGAGGCATGCCGGTGGTCGACGCGGCGGGCGCCGCCGAACTCGCCCGCGAGGGGCTGCTGCTGGACGCGCGGGCGGGGGAGCGGTACCGGGGAGAGGTCGAGCCGGTGGATCCGGTCGGCGGTCACATCCCCGGCGCGGTGTCCGCGCCCACCTCGCTCAACGTGGGACCCGACGGTCGGTTCCGGCCGCTGGGCGAACTCGCGGCCCGTTACGCGGAGTTGGGCGCCGCGAAGGAGGGCGCCCGGGTGGGCGTCTACTGCGGGTCCGGCGTCTCCGCGGCGCAGGAGGTCCTGGCGCTGGAACTGGTGGGGATCAGGGCGGCCCTCTACCCCGGCTCCTGGTCCGAGTGGGTCGCCGACCCCTCCCGCCCGGTCGCCAAGGGCTGACCACGCGTCCCGGCCGACGCACGCGGCCGACACGCCTCCGGCCGGCGGCGCGTGCCGACGGCCGGGACGGCGGCTACTCCGAGTTCTTCTTGCGGCGCGTGCCGAAGACGATCTCGTCCCAGCTGGGGACCGCGGCCCGGCGGCCCGGGCGGACCCCGTCCGCCTCGGCCTGCCGGTCGGTCGCCCCGATCAGACGGTCACGGTGGCTGCTGACCGCCCGCGGCATCAGCACGTCCGCGTAGGCGGAACCCGCCCCCGCGGACGCCGCAGGCGCCGGCGGTTCCTCGACGTCCGGCTCCGTGTCGGGGCCTTCGGCCCCGTCCCCGGGGCGCTCCGGCACGACCAGGTCGCCCCGGAAGCTCGGCACCGCCTCCAGCAGGCTGGTGAGCGAGTCCCCGCTCTCCTCGACCGGGTCCGACGGCTGCGCCTGCGCCGGCACCACCGCCCGCTCCGGCCGGTCACCGCGGTCCCGGTCCCTGTCCCGGTCACGGTCGCGCGGCAGACGGGCGATCCGCGGCACGAACGGGTGCGCCGGCTCCGCCGGACCGAGGTCGTCGGACTCGCCGATCAGCGACCGGGCCTCGTCGTCCACCGCGGTGACCAGGCGACGCGGCGGGTCGTAGGTCCAGCTCGCCGTGTGGGTCTCGCCCGCCACGCGGTAGACCAGCAGCACCTCCCAGGTGCCGTCGTCCCGGCGCCACGAGTCCCACTGCACCGTGTCCTTGTCGGCGCCGCGCAGCAGCAGCCGCTCCTGGACCGCCTCGCCCAGCGGGGGACCGGTGTTCTCGCCCGGGCGTCGCACGGGGGTCTTGCGGGCGCGCTCCGCCATGAAGGCGCGCTCGGCCAGCACGGGGCCCTCGAAACGCCTCACCCGGTCCACCGGGATGCCGGCCAGCTGGGCGACCTCCTCCGCGGTGGCACCCGCCCTTATACGGGCCTGGATGTCGCGGGGGCGGAGGTGGCTCTCCACCTCGATCTCGATCTGTCCGAGACGGGGGCGGTCGCCGCGTACGGCGGCGCGCAGCCGTTCGTCGATCGGAAGCGTGTACTCCGTGCTGTCCGCAGCCTTGAGCACCAGCCGTGTGCCGTCATTGGAGACGGCCACGACACGCAGTTCGGGCATGGGGACCTCCCGGGTGGTGCCTGCCGACGTCACGTGCGTCGCTGCTTCCGCTAGTCGAGTGTGGCCTGCCCGGGTGCAGCCTGCCACAACCTTGCCGAGTTGCCCGGCGTGTCGGGCGCCGGGCCCAGGCACACCGCCATGGCACGGATACCTGTTTGCAACGTCAAGTGACCCACATCGGTCACCCTGCGCAACAGCCTCCCTCCCCGGCGTTCCTGACGGATCGCGGGCGCCCAGGCGGGAGTCCGGACCCAGGGCTCTGAACACTACTCCATTTGGGCCACGTGCGTGGATTGGCGCGCCGGTCGAATCGGGGCGGGTCGCCCCAAGATCGCCTCGGCCCGGCGCCTCAAGGGCCGTAAGGCCCTTGCGACGTGGCGCACTTCACGTCCCGGTCCACGCCCCTGATCCCTGCCCCGTCCCGCCGTTTCCAATCACCCGCACCGCCGCGGACCCGCCGGACCGGACGCCGGGACCACTACTCGCCCAGTACCCGCCTCAGGTAGTCGTTCTGGAAACGCCGGTCGGGGTCCAGCCGGTTCCGCAGTTCCCGGAACTCACCGAAACGGGGGTAGACCCCGGAGAGGTACTCCGCGTCCCGGCTGTGGACCTTGCCCCAGTGCGGGCGGCCCTCGTACGCCGTGAAGATGCGTTCCGCCATGGTGAAGTACGCCTGGTACGGGGTCCCCCGGAACATGTGCACGGCTATGTAGGCGCTGTCCCGGCCGGAGGCGGTGGACAGCGGTATGTCGTCGGCGGGCGCGGTGCGGACCTCCACCGGGAAGCTGATCCGCAGCCCCGACCGGTCGATCATGGACCGCAGTTCGCGCAGCGCGTCCACCACGGCCTCCCGCGGCAGGGCGTACTCCATCTCCACGAACCGCACCCGGCGCGGCGAGGTGAACACCTTGTACGGGATGTCGGTGTAGGTGCGCGAGGCGAGCGCCCGGCTGGACATCCGCGCGATCGCCGGTATGGCCGCCGGCACCGCCCGGCCGAACCGGTTGACCACCTCGAAGACGCCGTTGGACAGGAACTCGTCCTCGAACCAGGCGCCCGCGCGGCCCAGCGGACGCGGCGGGCCGGGGCTGCGGTTGTTGCGCTTGGTGTTGCAGTTGCCGGTGTGCGGGAACCAGTAGAACTCGAAGTGCTCGTTGCCCGCCCAGAGTTCCTCGAAGGAGGCGGTCACCCGCTCGAAGCTCATCGGCTCCTCGCGGGCGGTGAGCAGGAAGACCGGCTCCACCGCGAAGGTGAGCGAGGTGACGACGCCCAGGGCGCCCAGGCCGATCCGCGCCGCGGCGAACACCTCGGCGTTCTCCTCGCGGGAGCAGGTGAGCACCGAGCCGTCGGCGGTGACCAGTTCGAGGGCGACCACCTGCGCGGCGATCGAGCCGGACTCCCGCCCGGTGCCGTGGGTCCCCGTGCCGACGGCGCCGGAGACCGTCTGCTCCATGATGTCGCCCATGTTGGTCAGCGACAGCCCCTCGCCGGCCAGCGCGGCGTTCAGCTGCTTCAGGGGGGTCCCGGCACCGACGGTCACCGTGCCCGCCTCCCGGTCGATGCGGTGCACCCCCGCCAGCCGTTCGGGCCGGAGGAGCACGCCGTCGGTGGCCGCGGCCGCGGTGAAGGAGTGGCCGCTGCCGGCCGGCTTCACCCGCAGTCCCCGCTCCGCCGCCCGCCGCACCGTCCGGGCGACCTCCTCGGTGCTGCCGGGCGATGCCTGTTCCGCGGGGCGGGCGCTGACGTTGCCCGCCCAGTTACGCCAGGTTCCGCTCTGCCTCGCCCGCGCGCTCGCCGTGCTGTTCGACAACGGTGCCTCCCCGCCACGGAGCCGGCCTGAGGAGCCGGCGGTATCCGAGGAAACCGACCGCCACCGCGACGGCTCCGGCGACCGCCGGAACCACGTACCCGGTCCGCGCCCCCGCCGCGTCGATCACCAGACCGGCCGCCGAGGACCCGAGCGCGACGCCGACCGCGAGGCCGGTGCTGATCCAGGTCATGCCCTCGGTCAATTGCGCGCGTGGTACGTGCTGCTCGATCAGGGACATCGTGGTGATCATCGTGGGAGCGATGAAGAGGCCCGCGACGAACAGCGCCACGGCCAAAAACGGCAGGTTCCCGACCAGTTGGAGGGGGATCATACTCGCGGCCATCGCGCAGACGCCCACCAGCCAGCGCCTCTCCGGACGGCCCTGCACGCGCAGCATGCCGAAGACCAGCCCGGCGGCGCAGGAGCCCGCCGCGTACACCGCCAGCACCAGGCTGGCCGCGGACTTGTGGCCCAGCTCCTCGGCGAAGGCCACCGTCACCACGTCCACCGCGCCGAAGATGGTGCCCGTCGCCACGAACGTGACCACCAGGACCTGCAGACCGGGGGAGCGCAGGGCGCTGCCCCGCACGTGCTCCTCCGGCGGATGAGGCCGCGGCTCGGTGGCGCGCTGCGAGGTCAGCCAGAAGACGCCGGTCGCCAGGAACACCGCCGCCAGCAGCGGCCCGGACTCCGGGAACCAGGCGGTGGACAGGCCGATGGAGACGATGGGGCCGACGATGAAGCAGACCTCGTCGATCACCGACTCGAAGGAGTAGGCGGTGTGCAGCAGCGGGGTGCCGCGGTAGAGGGCGGCCCAGCGGGCGCGCACCATCGAGCCCAGGCTCGGCACGCAGCCGATCAGCGCGGCGAAGACGAAGAGGGTCCAGTCCGGCCAGCGGAACCGGGTCGCCAGCAGCAGCCCGGCCGCCCCGGTCAGGGCGACGAGCACCGCCGGGCGCAGCACCCGGCTCTGGCCGAGGCGGTCGACCAGCCGGGATATCTGCGGTCCGAGGAGGGCGGAGGAGAGCGCGATGGTCGCCGAGAGGGCGCCGGCCAGTCCGTACCGGCCGGTGACCTGGGAGATCATGGTGACCACGCCGATGCCCATCATGGACAGCGGCATGCGCCCGACGAGTCCCGCGGCGGCGAAGCTGCGGGTGCCGGGAGACGCGAAGAGGGCGCGGTAGGGCGTGGGCACGGGCTCTCCGGGGAAAAGGGGCGTCGCGGCCCTGGTCACGAAGTGGTTGGCCGATACAGCTTACGGCTGTTTCGACCAGGTGTGCCCAGGTGTACGGGCGGTCCGAGGGGAGCGCGGGGGCAGAGGGGGCGCAGGGCCCGGACGGCCGGCCGGAGGACTCGGCCCGACGGCTCGGCGCGACGATTCGGTCGAGCGGCCCGGTTGCCCCGCCGCCGGTGGCTGGTGGGAAGATCTAGGCATGCCAGATGTGCTCGAATCCTCCCCTTACGACGCATTGCTGCTGCTCTCCTTCGGCGGCCCCGAGGGCCCCGACGACGTGGTCCCGTTCCTGGAGAACGTCACCCGGGGGCGCGGCATCCCCAAGGAACGCCTCAAGGAGGTGGGTCAGCACTACTTCCTGTTCGGCGGCGTCAGCCCGATCAACGACCAGAACCGCGAGCTCCTCGAAGCCCTGCGCGAGGACTTCGCGGAGCACGGGCTGGACCTGCCGGTCTACTGGGGCAACCGCAACTGGGCCCCCTACCTGACCGACACCCTGCGCGAGATGGTCCGCGACGGGCGCCGCCGCGTCCTGGTGCTCGCCACCAGCGCCTACGCCTCGTACTCCGGCTGCCGGCAGTACCGCGAGAACCTCGCGGACGCCCTGGCGGCCCTGGAGGCGGAAGGGCTCGAACCGCCGCGGGTCGACAAGCTGCGGCACTACTTCAACCACCCCGGCTTCGTGGACCCGATGATCGACGGCGTGGTCGAGGCCCTCGCCGACCTTCCCGAGGAGGTGCGCGACGGCGCCCATCTGGCATTCACCACGCACTCCATCCCGACCGCGGCCGCCGACACCTCCGGCCCGGTGGAGGAGCACGGGGACGGCGGCGCCTACGTCCGGCAGCACCTCGACGTCGCCCGGGTGATCGCCGACGCCGTGCGCGAGCGCACCGGGGTCGAACGGCCCTGGCAGCTCGTCTACCAGTCGCGGTCCGGCGCCCCGCACATCCCGTGGCTGGAGCCGGACATCTGCGACCACCTCGAGGAGCGGCACGCGGCCGGCGTCCCGGCCGTGGTGATGGTCCCGATCGGTTTCGTCTCCGACCACATGGAGGTCCTGTACGACCTCGACACCGAGGCGAAGGCGAAGGCCGAGGAGCTGGGCCTGCCGGTCCGCCGTTCCGCGACCGTGGGCGCCGATCCCCGGTTCGCGGCCGCGATCCGGGAGATGATCGTGGAGAGGGCGGCGGTCGAACGCGGGCAGCGGGCGACGCCCTGCGCCCTGGGCGCGCTCGGCCCGAGCCACAACGTCTGCCCGGTGGGCTGCTGCCCGGCGGCGCGCGACCCGAAGCCCGCCGCCGCGGGCGCGGACAGTCCGTACGCCTGACGGGGCCGGGCGGGGCGGCGAGCGCGCCGCGCCGCCCCCCCCCGCCGCACCGCCCCGCCCGGCACCTGCCCGGCACCGCACCGCACCGCACGGGGCAGCACCACCCCGCACAGCACAGCACCGCACCGCACCGGACCGAGAGGACGCGAGGACACCGTGACGGAACCGCACCGGACGGAACTGCGCCGGGAACTGCTGGAGATCGCCCGGGAGGCCGCCCGCCGGGCCGGTGAGCTGCTGCGCGACGGACGCCCCGCCGACCTCGAGGTGGCGGCCACCAAGTCCAGCCCCATCGACGTGGTCACCGAGATGGACATCGCCGCCGAGAAGCTGATCGTCGACCTGATCTCGGCCCGGCGGCCCGAGGACGGCTTCCTCGGCGAGGAGGGTGCCTCCTCCGTCGGCACCAGCGGGGTGCGCTGGGTGGTCGACCCGCTCGACGGCACCGTGAACTACCTCTACGGCCTGCCGTCCTGGTCGGTCTCGGTCGCCGCCGAGCTCGACGGCGAGACCCTGGCCGGCGTGGTGGAGATCCCGATGCGCGGCGAGACCTTCCACGCCGTGCTCGGCGGGGGCGCCCGGGCGACCGGTCCCTCCTGGGACGGGGAGCGGAAGCTGGCCGTGCGGCCCTCGCCGCCCATGGACCAGGCGCTGATCGCCACCGGGTTCAACTACGTGACCGCCGTGCGCACCCACCAGGCCGAGGTGGCGCGCGCCCTGCTGCCCCTGGTCCGCGACATCCGGCGCGGCGGGTCCGCCGCCGTCGACCTGTGCGACCTGGCCGCCGGACGGCTCGACGGCTACTACGAGCGCGGCCTGCACCCCTGGGACCGGGCGGCCGGTGACCTGATCGCCCGGGAGGCCGGCGCCGTCACCGGCGGACGTCCGGGCGAACGGCCCTCCGACGACCTCACGGTGGCCGCCACGGCCGGTGTCTTCGAGCCCCTCCAGAGCCTCCTGGAGCGCCTGGGCGCCTGGCACGACTGAGGTGTGAGCTGTTTCACCGCGGACCCCCCGCGCGCCGCGTCCGGGGTCCGCGGGCCGGGTGACCTGCGCACATGGACCGCAGGTGGCCCGGAGTCGAACCCTTGGCCTATGCCAGATTTTCTTGCCGCCCAAGGTTTCCGTCCCGTGACGCGTGGGGAGGACGGTCTCAACCCCGCGATCACGCTCCGCACGTGCCGTTGCACCATCCGGCACGTCACGGCCCCGTCCGGTGTCCCGTTTCCCCGGAGGCACGGCCGGACGCACGGCCCGCGTGATCGTCCCTTCCCGACCCACGACCCAGGACGAGGGGGCGCCGCATGGACGCATTCACCGCAGGGCTTCTCCAGCGCATAAGGGCTGCCGAGTCGCACCTCACGCGGGCCCGCGACGAGGGCGACGAGTTCGCCGCCGAGGTGGAGCAGGGTGAGCTCGACGACCTGCGCCGCCTGGCCGCCGAGCACGGGGTGGAGGTCGGCGCCGCGAGCGCCTGACCGAGCCCGCCCGGGCGCCCCGCGCCCGGGTGCCGTCGCCCCGGCACCAGCACCGTCAGCACCACCCGCCATCCGGCACCGCACCACCCGGCAGCGCAGCACCACCGCACCGCCCGCACCACCCGCACCGTCGACGGGCCCCGGCATCCGCCGGGGCCCGTTCGGCTGCCCGGAGGCCTCCCGCCCTGCCCCGCCCGCCGTCCTCCCGCCCGCCCTGCCCCCCTCCCGCCTTACCTCCGACTTACCGGCCGACGAGGCAGGATGGAGACCGGTACCACCGGAAGACGTCAGGCCGGTGGATGTTCAGGGTGGATGTTCAGGAAGGAAGGCCGACGTGCGCGTACTCGTCGTCGAGGACGAGCAGCTGCTCGCGGATGCGGTGGCCACCGGGCTGCGCCGTGAGGCGATGGCGGTCGATGTCGTCTACGACGGCGCGGCCGCCCTGGAGCGCATCGGCGTGAACGACTACGACGTGGTCGTCCTCGACCGGGACCTGCCGCTGGTGCACGGGGACGACGTGTGCCGCCGGGTCGTCGAGCTGGGCGCCCCCACCCGGGTGCTGATGCTCACCGCCTCCGGCGACGTCAGCGACCGGGTCGCCGGCCTGGAGCTGGGCGCCGACGACTACCTCCCCAAGCCCTTCGCGTTCAGCGAGCTCATCGCCCGCGTGCGGGCCCTGGGGCGGCGCACCAGCATGCCGCTCCCGCCGGTGCTGGAGCGGGCCGGCATCAAGCTGGACCCCAACCGGCGCGAGGTGTTCCGCGACGGCCGGCAGATCCAGCTCGCGCCGAAGGAGTTCGCGGTGCTCGAGGTGCTGATGCGCAGCGAGGGCGCCGTGGTGTCGGCGGAGCAGCTCCTGGAGAAGGCCTGGGACGAGAACACCGACCCGTTCACCAACGTGGTGCGGGTGACGGTGATGACGCTCCGCCGCAAGCTGGGCGAACCGCCGGTGATCATCACCGTGCCCGGCTCCGGCTACCGGATCTGACGCCGTGGGCTCCACCCCGACCCCGCCCCCGCCCCCGCCGCCACGGGTCCCGCCGCGGCCCACCTGGGACCCCAAGGAACAGCACTCGTCCTTCCCGTGGCTGCGCCCGACGATCCGGATACGGCTCACGCTGCTCTACGGCGGCATGTTCCTGGTCGCCGGGATCGTGCTGCTGTCGATGATCTACCTGCTGGCCGCCCAGGCGATCTCGACGGGCAACCAGCCGCCGTTCAAGATCGTCGAGTTCAGCGGCCTCAGGGTCTCCAGCGGCCGGTGCCCCGCGGTCAACCAGGGCGAGCTGCCCCTCGCGCAGTTCAACGCGGAGATCGCCCGGTGCATCGACCTCGAGCGCCAGGCCGCCCTGGACAGCCTGCTCAGCCGCTCCCTGCTGGCCCTGCTGGGCCTCGCGGTCATCGCCTTCGCCTTCGGCTACGCGATGGCCGGGCGGGTGCTCTCGCCCCTGGGGCGGATCATGCGCACCGCCCGCGCGGTGGCCGGATCCGACCTGTCCCGGCGGATCGAGCTGGACGGCCCGGACGACGAGCTCAAGGAGCTCGCGGACACCTTCGACGACATGCTGGAGAGACTTCAGCGCGCCTTCACCGCCCAGCAGCGGTTCGTCGGCAACGCCTCGCACGAGCTGCGCACACCACTGGCGATCAACCGCACCCTGCTGGAGGTGCACCTCTCGGACCCCGCCGCGCCGCCCGAGCTCCAGCAGCTCGGCCGGACCCTGCTGGCCACCAACGAACGCAGCGAGCAGCTGGTCGAGGGCCTGCTGCTGCTGGCCCGCAGCGACAACCAGATCGTCGAGCGCAAGCCGGTGGACCTGGCCGAGGTGGCCGCCCGCGCCCTGGACCAGGTCCGTGGCGAGGCCGCCGAGCGGGGCGTGGAGTTCCGCGGCGAGCGGTCGTCGGCGGTGGTGCAGGGCAACGGCGTGCTGCTGGAGCGGATCGCGCTCAACCTGGTGCAGAACGCGGTGCGCTACAACGTGCCCGAGGACGGCTGGGTCGAGGTCACCACGGGCGTGGAGCACGGCCAGGCGGTGCTGGTGGTGGGCAACACCGGCCCGGTCGTGCCGGCCTACGAGATCGACAACCTCTTCGAGCCGTTCCGCCGTCTGAGGACCGAGCGGACCGGCAGCGACAAGGGCGTCGGACTGGGGCTCTCCATCGTGCGGTCGGTCGCCCGGGCGCACGGGGGACACATCACGGCCGTCCCCCGGGAGGGCGGAGGACTGGTGATGCGCGTCACGCTTCCCCTCTGAACGAGTGACGGCGTGTTCGCTCTGCGCTGAATTCCGGAGTGTCGCGTCCAGGAGGAGGATGTGTGATCGGTCACAGAAGTGTCACGGAAAGCGTCTACTCTCCGTGACGACAACCGGCTCCGAAAATGAGGAAAATCCGGGTTTTCGGGCGTCCTGATGGCGGGCAGTACACGGAATGACGCCTTTGAACTGGGGCATTCGCAGGGTGTACGGTCCGGTTCGCCATCCGTGCCGATCACTCTTCGGGAGTCCGGTTGGGTGTCGATTGAGTAACAGACCTTGATGTGAGGCAAAATCTCCGCCTCGGGTCGGGCACAAGTCCGGCCTCTCACGCGTTACGTGCGCTGGAGACACCCAAGACCACCCAGAGGGGGAGAGCGACATGGCAACCGACTACGACACTCCACGCAAGACCGACGACGACGTCGACTCGGACAGCCTGGAAGAACTGAAGGCACGCCGGAACGACAAGTCCACCTCCGCGGTGGACGTCGACGAGTTCGAGGCCGCCGAGGGCCTGGAACTGCCCGGAGCGGACCTCTCCAACGAGGAACTCGCCGTCCGGGTGCTGCCGAAGCAGCAGGACGAGTTCACCTGCATGAGCTGCTTCCTGGTGCACCACCGCAGCCAGCTGGCCCGCGAGAAGAACGGTCAGCCGATCTGCCGCGACTGCGACTGAGGCGGGGTCGGCCGTGCCTGGCTCGACCCCTCCCTGGAAGCGCCGCTCCCGGAAACGGGCGGCGGACCTCGAGCCGCTCGACGGCTCGCACGACGCGCGTGACGTAGAAGAGCGGGGCACCGATGCCGTGACCGGCGAAGGAGCCCCGCTCGAACCGGCCGGCGGCGGCCTCCCGGCGCCGGCCGCGCCCGACGAGCCCGCCGCCCGGCGGCGGGCCGAAGGCCGGCTCCACGCCCTTCTCGGCGTGAGCGTCGACCGCATGGTCGCCATGGCGCCCCGGATCCCGGTGCGCGACCTCGCGACCCTGCGACGGCACTTCCCCGGGCTCGGCCCCGAGGAGATCGCCGACCGGCTCGTCGCCGGAGCAGCCAAGGCCACCGCGGTCGTGGGCGCCGGCGTCGGCGCCGCCAACATGCTGCCGGTACCGCCCGCCTGGGCCGCCGGCATGGCCACCGAGATCAGCGGCGTCGCCGCGATAGAGCTCAAGCTGGTGGCCGAACTCCACGAGGTCTACGGACAGCGCCCCGCGGGCGACCTGCGGACCCGCAGCATCGCCTACCTCGGCGCCTGGGCCTCCGAACACGGGGTCGACCCCGCCCGGCCCACCACCTACCGCCGCGTGGTCGACAGCGGACTCAAGCGCCAGCTGCGCAAGCAGCTCAAGCGGCGCGTCATCCGCAACGTCCCGAACCTGCTGCCCTTCATGGTGGGCGCCACGGTGGGAGCCGTCGTCAACCGGCGCGACACCCGGCGGTTCGCCGAACACATCCGCGCCGATCTGCGCATCCGGCAGGTCCCCTGGGACCGGCTGGAGGAGCTGCCCCCGCTGGACAAGCCCGCCGAACCCCTGGAACTGCCCGGGGCGGGGCGGGACGAGGCCGGGGAAGGGCCGCGGAACCCGGGGAACCCCGGAACCGGGGAGCCCCGGCAGGACTGAGCGCGGCCGGCCGCGCGGCGCTCAGCCGGCCGTCGTGCGCGCCGCCTCCACCGCCGCCGCCAGCCGCTCCGGCTCACGCGAGGACAGGTACAGGTACGGCGTCGGGTCCTGAGGGTCGACGACCACGATGCGCAGCGCCCTCGGCACGTACGCGCGCAGCAGCATGAACGCGCGCGGATCGGCCTTGTGGCTCCGCCAGGCCCGGGCCTCGGCGGGATCCAGCACCTCCGCCTCGCCCAGCGCGGACAGCGGCACGCGCGCCTCGCCGGCGATCAGCGTGTCGCCCGCCACCCGGATCCGCGCCGAGCCGTAGGAGCTCACCACCATCGCGGAGGCCGCGGCGCCCAGCGCCAGCCCGCCCAGCATGGCCAGCACCCCGAACGGATAGACCGCCAGCGCCGAGGCGAAGCCCAGCAGCAGGCAGTACAGCCACCAGTGCCAGGGCGCGGACAGCCGCTCGTCGTACGACACGACGGCCCTGACCGGCGCTGCCGGCGCGGCCGGGGACGCCGCCGAGGGCGAGGGGCCGGTGCCCTGCGGAGGGCTCTGACGGGGGCTCTGCGAGGGGGAACGCTCCATGCCTCCAGCTTGGCACGGTGTCGGCCCGTCGCGTACGCGCGGGTAAGGTCTGCGCCGTGAGTGCAACGAACAGGGCCGTGCAACCCCCCGCCGACGCGACCGCCCCGGTGCGGCACCCGGAGGCGCCCGCCCCCGGCGAGCCCGTCGGCTCCCACTACGCGAACTGCTTCGGCTGCGGCTCCGGTCAGCCCCACGGCCTGCACCTGGCCGCACGCGCGGGCGAGGGCGTCGACCTCACCGCCGAGTTCACCGTGCGGCCCGAGCACCAGGGCGCCCCCGGCCTCGCCCACGGCGGCGTCCTCGCCAGCGCGCTCGACGAGGCGCTGGGCGCCCTCACCTGGCTGCTGCGCACCATCGCGGTCACCGGCCGGCTGGAGACCGACTACCTGCGCCCGGTGCCGGTGGGCAGCGCGCTGCACATCACCGCCGAGGTCACCGCCCGGGCCGGCCGCAAGATCTACGCCACCGCCGAGGGGCGTCTGGACGGGCCCGACGGCCCCGTGGCGGTCCGCGCCGACGCCCTGTTCGTCGAGGTCAAGGTGGACCACTTCATCGAGAACGGCCGCGCGGAGGACATCCGTGCGGTCATGGACGACCCCGACGTGCGCCGTCAGTCCCGCGCCTTCGAGGTGAACCCGTGAGCGGTCCCCTCGAGGTGCTGATCCGCCGGGTCGACCCCGAGGTGCCGCTGCCCGCCTACGCCCACCCCGGCGACGCCGGGGCCGACCTGCTTACCACCGAGGCGTGCGAGCTGGCCCCCGGCGAGCGGGCCGTCCTGCCCACGGGGGTGTCGATCGCCCTGCCCGAGGGGTACGCGGCCTTCGTGCACCCGCGCTCCGGTCTTGCCGCGCGCTGCGGTGTGGCACTGGTGAACGCCCCAGGGACGGTGGATGCCGGGTACCGTGGGGAGATCAAGGTGATCGTGGTGAATCTCGACCCGCGCGAGTCCGTGCGGTTCGAGCGCTTCGACCGGATCGCGCAACTGGTCGTCCAGCAGGTCGAGAGGGTCCGCTTCCAGGAGGTGGCGGAACTTCCCGGCTCGGTACGGGCCGCGGGGGGCTTCGGGTCCACCGGCGGTCATGCCGCGGTGGGCGACTTGGCGGGTGGGAATCGATACGGTTCGGTCGTATCCGACCGGGAAGGACAGTGACGTGTTCGGACGTCGCAAGAAGGGCACAGCCGCCGACGGCGCGGCGGGCGAGGCCGAGCAGGTCGTCGGCGGTGTCGGCAGCGGGGCGGACGAGGCCGAGCAGGAGCGGGTGCGGCTGGAGCCGGCCCCGCGTCCCGACGGCCCGTGGGACAGCTCCGAGGTCCGTGAACCGGGCGAGGGCCGGGTCGACCTCGGTGGCCTCTTCGTGCCGGGAGTCGACGGCATGGAGCTGCGCGTGGAGGTCGCCGGTGACGCCATCGTCGCCGCGACCGTCGTGCTGCGCGACAGCGCCGTCCAGCTCCAGGCCTTCGCCGCACCCAAGCGCGAGGGCATCTGGGGCGAGGTGCGCGAGGAGATCGCGTCCGGCATCACCCAGCAGGGGGGCATCGTCGACGAGGTCGAGGGGCCGCTGGGCTGGGAGCTCCGGGCCCAGGTGCCGGTGAAGCTGCCCGACGGCACGGGCGGCTTCCAGGTCGTGCGGTTCGTCGGCGTCGACGGCCCGCGCTGGTTCCTGCGGGGCGTGATCTCCGGGCAGGGCGCGGTGCACCCCGAGGCCGCGGGGCTGCTCGAGCACATCTTCCGCGACACGGTCGTGGTGCGGGGCGAGGGGCCGATGGCGCCGCGGGACCCGATCGTGCTGAAGCTGCCGAACGACGCGCAGATGGTGGCCGAGGGGATGCAGGCGCCCGCCGAGGACCAGGGGTCCCGGTTCGCGGGCGGCATCGGCCAGCTCCAGCGGGGCCCGGAGATCTCCGAGGTCCGCTGACCCCGAGCCGCGCCCCCCACGGGGGCGCGGCTCACTTCTTTCCCGGGCATGCCGGCAGGGGCGCGGTTTCCGAGGCGCGGGCGGGAACGCGGGTGGGGTCCCGGGCGTTGTGGGGAGTGGGCCCAGGAGCGTGGGGAAGGCCGCGTTCCGGTTGGGTTCCGGGCCCTCGTAGACCCCCGGTAGGCTGCAGACATGAACGCTGTCCCCCGTTCCGACAAGCCGGTGGGCCGCTTCCGCCGCATGCTCGACCGGCTCTCCTCGTCCCAGGAGGACCTGGAGTGCGAGGAGCTGCGGGAGGAGACCGACACCGCGGGAATGACCCGAATAGGTGACTGCAGCGACCGTGAAGTGGTCACGGTCACTGGTACCTTGCGCACGGTCACCCTGCGTCCGCGGGCCGGGGTTCCGGCCCTGGAGGCGGAGCTGTTCGACGGTTCGGCCTCCCTGGACCTGGTGTGGCTGGGCAGACGCTCCATCGTGGGCGTGGAACCCGGACGCAGGCTGATCGCGTCGGGGCGGATCACCCTGATCCACGGCCGCCGTGTGCTGTTCAATCCGCATTACGAACTGAGACCCCTCGGACGGGAGTAGCCGGTGACGTCCCTCGACAAGCCGACCGAAGAGGCACCGCAGACGGAGCACGACTCACGCGCGGTGACCCAGGCCGCGCTCGGCGAGGCGTTCGGCGGCGTCCGCGGCATGATCGAGACGGTCGTGCCCGGCCTGATCTTCGTCGCGATCTACACCGTCAACCAGGACCTGCACAGCTCGGCGATCGCCGCCCTGGCGGTGTCCCTGCTGCTGGGCGTGGTCCGGCTGGTGCGCAAGGACACCGTGAAGCACGCCTTCAGCGGCGTCTTCGGCGTGGCCTTCGGCGTCGTGTTCGCCATGATGACCGGCGAGGCCAAGGACTTCTACCTGCCCGGCATGCTCTACACGCTGGGCCTCGCGCTGGCCTACCTGGTGTCCACGGCGCTGGGCTTCCCGCTGATCGGCGTGATCCTCGGGCCGCTGTTCAAGGAGAACCTGTCCTGGCGCCACCGGAACCCGGGGCGGAAGAAGGCCTACTCCAAGGCCAGCATCGCCTGGGGCCTGATCCTCCTCGCCAAGTGCGCCATCCTCTTCCCGCTGTACTGGTGGGCGGACACCACCGAACTCGGCTGGGTGCTGATCTCGCTGAAGATCCCGCCGTTCCTGCTGGCGGTCTGGCTGACCTGGGTCTTCCTGGCCAAGGCGCCCGCCCCCATCGACGTCTTCGCCGAGATGGAGGAGCGCGAGCGGGCCGAGGCGGAGGCCGCGGCGGCCGCCGAGGCCGCCGAGGTGCGGACCGACGCCGTGGACCCCGCGTCCGAGCGCGGCGGACGGCACCGCCGGGACTCCTGACCGGCCTGACCGGCCTGAGCGGACCGACCGGGCCGACCGGGCCGAGTGGCCTGACCTGCCCGGTCTGCCTGACCGGCGCCTGAGCGGCACGCCATCGCCGTCACCCCCCAGCCACCACCCCGGTCACCACCGGCGAAGGGCCCGGTGACCGTCCCCCGCCGGGGAGGTCACCGGGCCCTTCGCCGCTCCGCGTCCGCTTGCCGCGGGACTCAGACGTTGTTGCGCACCGAGAGCAGGCTCTCCAGCTGCTCCTCGCGGTCCTGCGCGGCCACGAAGAGAAGCTCGTCGCCGGCCTCCAGCGAGTCCTCCGGGGAGGGCGCCAGCACCCGCGACCCGCGGATGATGGTGACCAGCGAGGTGTCCTGCGGCCAGGCCACGTCCCCGACCCGGGTGCCGGCCAGCGCCGACTCCGGGGGCAGGGTCAGCTCGACCAGGTTGGCGTCGCCGTGGCTGAAGCGCAGCAGGCGCACCAGGTCGCCGACGCTGACCGCCTCCTCCACCAGCGCGGACATCAGGCGCGGCGTCGAGACGGCGACGTCCACGCCCCACGCCTCGTTGAAGAGCCACTCGTTCTTCGGGTTGTTCACCCGGGCGACGACCCGCGGCACCCCGTACTCGGTCTTCGCGAGCAGCGAGACGACCAGGTTGACCTTGTCGTCGCCGGTCGCGGCGATGACCACGTTGCAGCGCTGCAGCGCCGCCTCGTCCAGCGAGGTGATCTCGCAGGCGTCGGCCAGCAGCCACTCCGCGCGGGGCACCCGCTCCACGGAGATGGCGGTCGGCGCCTTGTCGATCAGCAGTACCTCGTGGCCGTTCTCCAGCAGCTCGCCCGCGATCGAGCGGCCGACGGCCCCGGCACCGGCAATGGCGACCCTCATCAGAGACCGGCCTCCTCTTCGGGACCCTTCGCGAACGCGGCCTCGACCTCGGCCACGTCCTCGGTCCGCATCATGACGTGGACCAGGTCGCCGTCCTGGAGGACGGTCTGCGAGCTCGGGATCATGGCCTCGCCGAACCGGGTGAGGAACGCCACGCGCACCCCCGTCTCGTCCTGCAGCCTGCTGATCCGGTGCCCGATCCACGCCGGGGAGGTGTGCACCTCGGCCAGCTGGACGCCGCCGGTGGGGTCGCGCCACAGCGGCTCCGCCCCCGAGGGCAGCAGGCGGCGCAGCATCTGGTCCGCCGTCCAGCGGACCGTCGCCACCGTCGGGATGCCCAGACGCTGGTAGACCTCCGCCCGCCGCGGGTCGTAGATGCGCGCGGCGACGTGCTCGATGCCGAACATCTCGCGCGCCACCCGGGCGGCGATGATGTTGGAGTTGTCGCCGCTGGAGACGGCGGCGAAGGCGCCGGCGTCCTCGATCCCGGCCTCACGCAGGGTGTCCTGGTCGAACCCCACGCCGGTGACGCGGCGGCCCCCGAAGCCGGAGCCCAGCCGGCGGAAGGCGGTGGGGTCACGGTCGATCACGGCGACCGTGTGCCCCTGCTGCTCCAAGGTCTGGGCGAGAGCGGCGCCTACGCGTCCGCAGCCCATGATGACGATGTGCACGACCGTCCTTCCGGTGTCGCGATTGTCGCTCTGCACGTGTTGTCGAGCTGTTCGTTCGCCGGCCGGCGTGCCCGGTCGACAGGAACAGGGTCTCAGACAGCCGCCCAAGGTACACACGCAGCGTCCGGAGCAAACCACCCCCCGCACCTGGTGGGTAAAGCCTTGGCGATGTTTTGCTTCCCTTAACGCGATCCTGATGTCCCTGGCTGGGTCCGCCCACCCGGCGGGCCTACGATCCTCTGTCGTGTCCAAACTGACCGACGTGCCCAAACGCATCCTCATCGGGCGCGCACTGCGCAGCGACCGGCTCGGGGAGACCCTCCTGCCCAAGAGGGTCGCCCTGCCCGTCTTCG
Organism: Streptomyces sp. NPDC047130; assembly: GCF_040643475.1. NCBI lineage: Bacteria > Bacillati > Actinomycetota > Actinomycetes > Kitasatosporales > Streptomycetaceae > Streptomyces > Streptomyces sp. NPDC047130. The sequence continues at coordinate 48,160 of NZ_JBEYUK010000025.1, forward strand.
CCTCCGACCCGCTCTCCTCCGTGGCCTACGCCCCGGGAGAGGTGCTGCTCGTCCTGTCGATCGCGGGTGTGTCGGCGTACCGGTTCAGCCCGTGGATCGCCGCTGCGGTCGTGGTGCTGATGTTCACCGTCGTGGCCTCCTACCGGCAGAACGTGCACGCGTACCCCAGCGGCGGCGGCGACTACGAGGTCGCCACCACCAACCTGGGCCGCCGGGCCGGCAAGGCCGTCGCCAGCGCCCTGCTGGTCGACTACGTGCTCACCGTGGCGGTGTCCATCTCCTCGGGCATCGAGAACCTGGGCTCGGCCGTGCCGTTCGTGGTCGAGCACAAGGTCGCCTGCGCGGTCGGCGTGATCGTGCTGCTGACCCTCATGAACCTGCGCGGGGTCAAGGAGTCCGGCAAGCTCTTCGCCATTCCGACGTACGTCTTCGTCACCGGCGTCTTCGCCATGATCCTCTGGGGCGCCTTCCGGGGCATGTTCCTCGGCGACGAGCTGCGGGCGCCCACCGCCGACTTCGAGATCCGCGCGGAGCACGAGGGGATCGCCGGCTTCGCCCTCGTCTTCCTGCTGCTGCGCGCCTTCTCCTCCGGCTGCGCCGCGCTGACCGGCGTGGAGGCCATCTCCAACGGCGTCCCCGCATTCCGCAAGCCGAAGTCGCGCAACGCGGCGACCACGCTGCTGCTGATGGGCGCGATCGCCGTCACCATGTTCTGCGGGATCATCGCCCTGGCGATGGCCACCGGGGTCAAGATGGCGGAGTCGCCCGCCCACGACCTGCTGGAGAACGGCCGTCCGGTGGGCGGCGACTACGTGCAGCACCCGGTGATCTCCCAGGTCGCCGAGGCGGTCTTCGGACACAACACCCTGCCGTTCCTGATCCTCGCCGGGGCCACCGCCCTCGTCCTCTTCCTCGCCGCCAACACGGCCTACAACGGCTTCCCGGTGCTCGGCTCGATCCTGGCCCAGGACCGCTACCTGCCGCGCCAGCTCCACACCCGCGGCGACCGCCTCGCCTTCTCCAACGGCATCGTGCTGCTGGCCGGCGCGGCCGCCCTGCTGGTCGTGGTCTACGACGCGGACTCCACGCGGCTCATCCAGCTCTACATCGTGGGCGTCTTCGTCTCCTTCACCATCAGCCAGATCGGCATGGTCCGGCACTGGAACCGCCACCTGGCGACCGAGCGGGACCAGACCGTCCGCCGCCGGATGCACCGCTCCCGCGCCATCAACGCCTTCGGCGCCACCTTCACCGGCCTGGTGCTGGTCGTGGTGCTGCTCACCAAGTTCACCCACGGCGCGTGGGTGGCCCTGCTGGGCATGGTGATCTTCTACGGCACGATGACCGTGATCCGGCGGCACTACGACCGGGTCTCCGAGGAGATCGCGGCCCCGGAGGAGCCCGGTGACGAGAGCCGGCGGCCCTCCCGGGTGCACTCGGTCGTCCTGGTCTCCAAGGTCCACAAGCCGGCCCTGCGCGCGCTGAGCTACGCCCGGATGATGCGCTCCGACACCCTGGAGGCGCTCACCGTCAACGTCGACGCCGCCGAGACCAGGGAACTGCGCGCCGAGTGGGACCGGCGCCGGATCGGCGTGCCGCTCAAGGTCCTGGACTCGCCGTACCGCGAGGTCACCCGGCCGGTCGTCGAGTACGTCAAGAACCTCCGCAGGGAGTCGCCGCGGGACGTGGTGTCCGTCTACATCCCGGAGTACGTGGTCGGCCACTGGTACGAGCAGCTCCTGCACAACCAGAGCGCGCTGCGGCTCAAGGGACGGCTGCTCTTCCAGCCCGGTGTGATGGTCACCTCGGTGCCGTACCAGCTGGAGTCCTCCGAGGCGGCGCGGCGCCGGGCGCGCAGGCGCGCGGAGTGGAACGCCCCCGGTTCGGTGCGGCGCGGGCCGGCCGTTACGTCCCGCAACGGGGAGCGGCGGGAGCGTGGCGGGGGCGGCGGCAACGGTGGTGGCAGCGGTGGCGGTGACGGTGGCGGCGGGGCCGCGTCGTCGGGCCGCTCCGGCTGACCGGTCCGGGCTGACCGCGCCGGGCTGACCGGTCCGGTGACCGCTCCGGTCCGGGTGATGGTCCGGCCCGGGTGACGGTCCGGCCCGGGCGGCGTGTCCCGGGGACCGCGTAGACTGGTCGGCTGTTGTCCGGGCGTGCGCCACCGGTGCCCGCGCCCGATTCGTCACCGAGGTTGTGGAGTCACCCCGCCATGCAGGCACAGGAGAAGAAGTCGCTGGTGGGGGAGGAGTACGAGGTCGAGATCGGCCCCGTCGCCCACGGCGGGCACTGCATCGCCAGGACCGACAAGGGCCAGGTCCTCTTCGTCCGGCACGCGCTGCCCGGTGAGCGGGTCGTGGCCCGGGTCACCGAGGGCGAGGAGGGGGCGCGGTTCCTGCGCGCCGACGCCGTGGAGATCCTCGACGCCTCCAAGGACCGCGTCGAGGCGCCCTGCCCGTTCGCCGGCCCCGGCAAGTGCGGTGGTTGCGACTGGCAGCACGCCAAGCCGGGCGCCCAGCGGCGACTCAAGGGCGAGGTCATCGCCGAGCAGCTGCAGCGGCTGGCCGGGCTCACCCCCGAGGAGGCCGGCTGGGACGGCACCGTGATGCCCGCCGAGGGCGACAAGGTGCCGGCCGGCGAGGTCCCGTCCTGGCGGACCCGCGTCCAGTACGCGATCGACCCCGGCACCGGCCGGGCGGGCCTGCGCAAGCACCGCTCGCACGAGGTGCAGGTCGTCGACCGGTGCCTGATCGCCGCGGAGGGCGTGAGCGAACTCGGTGTCGAGCGGCGCGACTGGTCCGGCATGGAGAGCGTCGAGGCGATCGCCGCGTCCGGTTCCCAGGACCGCCAGGTCATCCTCACCCCGCGCGAGGGCGCCCGGCTGCCGATCGTCGAGCTGGACCGCCCGGTCTCGGTGATGCGCGTCGGCGAGAAGGACGGCGGCGTCCACCGGGTGCACGGCCGCCCCTTCGTCCGCGAGCGGGCCGACGGCCGCACCTACCGGGTCGGCAGCGGCGGGTTCTGGCAGGTCCACCCGAAGGCCGCGGACACGCTGGTCACCGCCGTGATGCAGGGCCTGCTGCCGCGCAAGGGTGAGACCGCCCTCGACCTGTACTGCGGCGTCGGCCTGTTCGCCGGCGCGCTCGCCGACCGCCTCGGCGACGAGGGCGCGGTGCTGGGCATCGAGTCCGGCAAGCGCGCGGTGGAGGACGCCCGCCACAACCTGGCCGGCTTCGACCGGGTCCGCATCGAGCAGGGCAAGGTCGAGTCCGTGCTGCCGCGCACCGGCATCACCGAGGTCGACCTGATCGTCCTCGACCCGCCCCGCGCCGGCGCCGGCCGCAAGACCGTCGCCCACCTCGCCTCCCTCGGCGCCCGCCGCATCGCCTACGTTGCCTGCGACCCGGCCGCCCTCGCCCGCGACCTCGCCTACTTCCGCGACGGCGGCTACCGGGTGCGGACGCTGCGGGCGTTCGACCTGTTCCCGATGACGCATCACGTCGAGTGCGTGGCGATCCTGGAGCCGGTGAAGAAGGGCGCCTGACCTGCGGGGCCTCTGTTCCGGTGCGGCCTTCGACACCTGATGCCGTGCACAGCACGTGGGGCGGGATACCCCCGGCCCCATGTGCTGCTGGGCCGTCCGCCGGATGCACGCGCCTGCGACGTCGCCATCAGCGACTCGCCCACCTCACCGTGTAGTGCGCGGTCTACTGGTTCAGCTTCAAGAACTGTGTGCCCACGAGTCCGTCGGACAGCTCTGCCGTGTCGCCGGTCGACGTGACCGTGATGTGGACAGCGGTCGCGCCCTTACGGGCGAGGACGAGTGACGCGGGCCTCTTCGACTTGCCGATACGGGCAGTCAGGGTCATGGCCTCATCCGCCCCCTGGGAAGCGAGAACACGTGTGATCTCGCGGTTCCTCGCCTGAGTACCAGGTGCCTCGTAGGTGAAGCCTTCGGCGCAGTCGTGGCTGCCCGGTCGAGCGCCGCGGTGACTCTGGGCGGCTTCTTCGGACGCGTAGGAGGCCAGAGTGATGCGGGCGGTCAGTCGCGTGGAGGCGTCGTTGTCCGCCCTGCCGGTCCAGGTTCGCCGCACGACGGCGACGGGCGCCCCGATGACACTGCCTGCCTGCAGCAGCGCGACGGGCCGGCTGCGCACGGTCTCGGGCTTCGGGAAGTCCCTCGGACCGGCCTCGGAGCTGATCACCCCGGAGGGAAGGTCAGGGCCGCTCAACGCGGCCTGTTCGAGCTGCACGACGCTTAGGGGGAGGGCACCCTTGCTGCCCGGCAGGGGCATGGCGGACGCGCCGATGCCCAGGCCGGTCGAAGCGGCGTCGGCCGGCTCGTCCTCGGCCCTCGCGCATGCGGCGAGCAGAGGGAGGGCGGGGAACAGGCCGACGGTGGCCCGGTATGCGCGCCGCGTGCGAGCGGGCGACGTGAACATGGCGATGTCTCCCGTCATCCGAAGCTCAGCTTGGTCTGGTCCCATTCGCTGGCGGCGCTGATGACGGTGGTCGCGGTTCCGAGGGTGGTCTTGCCGCCCTTGTAGAACGCGATGCTGCCGTCCCTCGGACACCACAGGAGTCCTGGGCACCAAGGTCAACTCCCGGACCTACGAGTACGACCCGGCCGGCAACATCCTGGAGATCACCGACAAGGCGGACACCCGCACCGACCGGCAGTGCTTCGTCTACGACGGCCTGGGCCAGCTCACCGAGGCGTGGACCTCACCGAACGTCGGCTGCAAGCCCTCCAACGAAACCCTCCGCCAGCCGCAGTACAGCAGCGGCACCACGAATGTCACTGCTGCTGAGCAGGGTTACTGGCACTCCTACACCTACGACGAGGTCGGCAACCGGAAGAAGCTCGTCGAACACGATCCGGGCCTGAACACGGCCAAGGACGTCACCACCGACTACCACTACGGTGACCCGGCGGACCGGACGAAGCAGCCGCACACGCTGACGTCGATGGACCGGACCTACACCTCGGGCAGCAGCCAGATCGTGTCCCGCTCCACCGTCGACTACGACGCCGCCGGTAACACGACGACCCGGGTCACGGACGGCGACACCCAGACCATCGACTGGACCTGGGACGGCAAGGTCGCATCCGTCACCGGCTTCGGAGACGAGGGCTCCGGCGAGTTCGTCAACACCTCGTCAGGCCTGTGCCTGGACCTGAGCAACGGCTCGACGACGGCGGGCAACCCGCTCCAGGTCTACGGCTGCAACGGCACCAAGCCGCAGAAGTTCCGCCTCGACCCCAAGCCCGGCACCTCGGCGGCCACCGGCGCGCTGAAGGTCGTCGACCACTGCGTCGTGCCCAAGGACGGAGCGACGGCGGACGGTACCCCGGTCGTCATCGCGGCCTGCTCGGACGCCGCCGCACTGGAGTGGACCGCCACTTCCGCGGGGCAGCTCAAGCACGTCTCCTCGGGCAAGTGCCTCACCACCCCGGCCACGGCGGCCGGCACCGACCTCCAGCTCAAGACCTGCACGGCCGGCGCCGCCGGCCAGGTGTGGGACCCGGCCGACAAGACCCGCTACATCTATGGTCCCGCCGGTGAGCGCCTGATCTCCGTCTCGGACAGCGGACACACCCTGCACCTGGGCGAGACGACCGTGGCGACGACCGCGGGCGGCGCCGCCAAGTACACCGAGCGCTACTACACCCAGCCCGGCACGTCCACGGTCATGCGGCATGCCGAAGGGACGGCGAAGGACACGCTGCAGGTTCTGGTCGCCGACCAGAACGGCTCCTCCTACGTGAGCGTCGAACTCGTGCAGGGCAACCGGGTGCAGTTCTCCAAGACAACCCCGTTCGGTGCACCCCGGAGTGAGTCCTCGACCTGGGCCTCGCACCGCGGGTACGTAGGCGGCGAACGCGACCCCAGCGGCCTGGTGCACCTGGGTGCGCGGGAGTACGACCCGACGACCGGCCGGTTCATCTCCGCCGACCCGATCCTGGACCTCGCCGACCCGGTGCAGTCCAACGGCTACGTGTACTGCGAGAACAACCCCGTCACGTATGCGGACCCGACCGGCTTGACCTCCGCGGACGACTTCTACGAGGGCCCCAGCGACGGCGAGATCGCCGACGCCAAGACCACCCTGGGCACCACGATCGGCGACATCATCCTGTCCGTCGGCTGGGCGGTCTTCAAGGAATTCGTCGGCTGGAACGACATCGTCTCCTGCTTCGGCGGCCGAGACATGTGGGCCTGCGGCAGCCTCCTCATGGATGCCATCCCGTGGACGTCCGTGTTCAGCAAGGGCAAGAAGATCTGGAACGCCGTCCAGGCGACCATTTCCGCCATCGACACCCTGCGCAAGGCACAGGACCGCGCCCGCAAGCTCATCGCCCAGGCCAAGGCCGCTCAGCGGGCCGCGGAAAAGGCTGCGGCGGCGGCGAAGGAAGCTGCCAAGCGCGCCGCGCAGGCGGCCAAGAAGAAGGCGAAGGCCGCACAGGAATCCGTCACCAGAAACTCGAAGCGCCAAAACAAGCAGACCGGCAACGCCACTCAGAGGGAAGCACGCGCCGAGGCCAAGGACACCGCCGGCACCGGCCGTTCCACCACCGCCCGCCGCCAGGCCGAGGGCGGCGACAGCGACGGTCACGCGCGCCAGAGCAACGAAGGCGAGGCAGCCAGCGCCAGCGGCAGTACCCCGCCGTGCCACAGCTTCCTTCCCGGAACCAAGGCCCTCCTCGCCGACGGCACCACCAAACCCATCGAAGACATCAAGCCCGGCGACAAGGTCACCACCACCGATACCGAAGCAGAGGAGACCACCACCCGCGAAGTCGCCGCCACGATCACCACCCCCGACGACACCCACTTCACCGAACTCACCATCCAGACGGCGCACGGCGAAGAGAAGCTCACCGTCACCGACACGCACCCCTTCTGGGTCCCCGAACTCGACGAATGGGTCGAAGCCGGCGACCTCAAAAACGGCCAATGGCTCCGCACCAGCGCCGGCACCCACGTCCAGATCACCGCGATCACCCGCCACACCAGTCAGCCCACCACTGCGCACGACCTCACCGTCACCGGTATCCATGCGTACTATGTGCTGGCAGGCGAGGCTCCGGTCCTGGTTCACAACTGTGAAGCCAACATTTCAGCGGTGCTGGACAGCCTTGACGGAAAGCACACCACCACTGCGGTGCCCACAAATGCCCAGGGAGTTCCGATAGGCCCGGAAGCCTTGAGTGGCCGGGACGCCATGTCTGCCAGGGTAAACGGGGTGCTGCGGCGGGCCTACAATAAACCTGCGTATGCCCACTGGAACGCTGCAGATCATGCTGAGCCCAAAATTTCCCTGTGGATGAACGACAATGATGTTTCTTTCGCGAATGTAGTGATTAATCAGGACCATATCTGCGGAGATGCGGGCGGGGCTGGGTGCTCGAATATTCTCCCGGCCCTCCTTGAGCAGGGAAGAAGTATGAGGATCTGGTATCGTAACGCCGGCGGGGTTTTGCAAAAATCTGGGTTGATCCAGGACCTAGCGCCGCGGGGTGCTACAAGCTGATGGGCTGAGCAACGGTAGGAGCTGACTTGCCATTGCAGTGGAATGCGCTCGATGATGTCGAGCGTGGGGTTTGGAAGGCAGTTCCGCTTGAAAGCGTCGGTCCGCTCAGGTTTGGGATGGGTCATGAGGAAGTCGAGCGTGCCCTTGAGGAAGGTATGCTCGTATCTTCTGTGGTTCTGGATTCCTTGGACCGAGGCGTCAGGGCCGAGTTCGCTCGGCGTGGCTCGAACCCGTTGAGTCCGGTTCTTTCTTTGTCGACGTACTACGACGAAGGCGGCAACCTGGCCGCTGTGGCTATCGATGCGCGAAGTGGCCCTCAGGTTGTTATGGGTGAATTCGGCCTGGTGGGTCGCGTTCCGTCGGAAATCGAAGGGCAGTTCGTGGGATATGTTGAATCCCGTGGTCTGGATTTGGTCTACTCTGAGTTCTGGGACATGTCTTCTGAAGCGCTTGGCATTGTTTTGAGAGCTCAACGTGTAGACGATGTGGTGCTGAGTCGTCCGATTTTCGTAGGTAGGTCGTGGGGGGAGCGATGCGGGAGTTGTAGCGAAGGGCGGATTCCGCAGGATGAATGGCTTCGGCAGTCGCGCTGATATTGTCGATCTACAGAAGCTAACACAATGAGATGGACGGGCAGTGTCGGCCGGGTCCGGGGTCGAAGTTGAGTATTCGGCTTCTTGTGGAGACGTCACCATGGATCGTGCCGGATGAGTTATGGGACCTGTTGGAGCCGTTGTTGCCGCGGCGCGAGCGACGCTTCCCGCATCCAGGCTGCAAGCTGTTGCCGGACCGGCAGGTGCACTTGACGCTCTGGGCGCCTGCATGATGTTCGGTGAGCTGAGAAACCCGTTCTGACATGGGCTTTGCGTGATCCCTTCAGGTCAGCATCTTTCCGATGACCCATCACGTGGAGTGTGTGGCTGGAGTGCGTGGCCATCCTGGAGTCGGTGAAGAAGGCTGCCTGACCCGCGGGTCCTCTGTTTCGCGAGGGCAGACCGGAGGGATGACGACTCCCCCGTGGGAGCCGTCATCCCGACGGTGGAGGTGCCCGGCCAGGTGCCGGTCTCGCGGCTGAGGACAGGCCCTGGCAACTGGATGCGCTGCCGCTCGGTCCAGGGGAACGTTCTGCCCCGCACCTCGGTCAGGGGACCGTGCCGGTTCACGGCGTGGCGGAGGCCAGTCCGACCCGGTAGGCGAGGACGACGGCCTGGACGCGGTCGCGCAGGCCGAGTTTCGCCAGGATGCGTGACACATAGGTCTTGACGGTCTCGGGCGTGATGGACATCGCCGCCGCGATCTCCGTGTTCGACAGCCCCTCGGCGATCAGTTGGAGCACTTCCAGCTCCCGGGGCCTCAACGCACGCACGACGTCCTGCCTGGCCGGCCGGCCGGTGTCGGCCGGTCGCAGGTGTTCGGCGAAGTGGCCGATGAGGTGGCGGGTGACGGCGGGCGCCAGCAGGGCCTCTCCCCGGGCGACGGTCCGGATGCCGTTCACCAGTTCCGCCGGAGGTGCGTCCTTGAGGAGGAAGCCGCTCGCTCCGGCGCGCAACGCGTCGTAGACGTAGGCGTCGACGTTGAACGTGGTGACCACCAGCACCTTCGGTGCGCTCTCGGTGTCCGGGCCGGCCAGCTGCCGCGTCGCCCGTATGCCGTCGAGCAGCGGCATGCGGATGTCCATCACGATCACATCGGGGCGCAGCTCCCGCGCCGCCCGCACCGCCTCCAGCCCGTTCTCGGCCTCCCCGACGACCTCCAGGTCGGGTTGGGCGGAGAAGATGGTGACGTAGCCGGTCCGCACCAGTGCCTGGTCGTCGCAGACGAGCACGCGGATCGGTTGTGGCGTATCGCTCACGGGTCACTCCTGAAGGGGCTGGCCGGAATCCGGGCGCGGACCTCGAACCCGCCCTCGGGCCGGGGACCGGCCTCCAGTTGACCATCGAGCATCCGTACCCGGGTGCGCAGCCCGGCCAGTCCTCGCCCGCCCTCGCCGGAGTGCGGTGTCCGGCCGACGGGTGGGACGACGGGTCCGTCGGTGGTCACCGCTATCGCGATGTGTTCCTCACCGTGCCGGAGCAGGACTCTTGTCGGCCTCCCGGCCGCGTACTTCAGGGCGTTGGTGAGCCCTTCCTGCACCACCCGGTACGCGGCCAGCTCCACGTCCGTGCGCTGCGGCCGCCGCTCGCCCTGCTCGTCGAACGCGACCGGCTGGCCCGACCTGCGGGCCTGCTCGACCAGGTCCCCCACCCGTCCCAGGGTGGGCGCCCGGCCGGGACGCTCCGCGTCCGCGGACACCGGCTCGCCGGTCGCCTCCAGCACGCCGAGCAGGTACCGCAGCTCCTTCAGCGCCAGGCGGCCGGTGTCGCTGACCGCCGACATGCCCTCACCGGCCCGTTCCGGCGCGGACGGGAGCAGGATGTGCGCCGCGTCGGCCTGCACCACCATGGACGTCACGTGGTGGGTGACCACGTCGTGCAGCTCGCGGGCGATCCGCGCCCGCTCCGCGGCCGTGGCCACCTCGCCGGCCAGCCGCCGCCGCTCCGCCTCTCCCGCCCGTCGCGTGCGCACCATGTTCCCCACCAGCCAGGCCGCGGCCAGGGCCAGGTAGAACGCGAGGAAGTCCGGGATCTCCTGGGGGGACCCGAGGAGGTGCAGGACGGTGGCCAGCCCGGCGTAGCCCGCGCTCATCACGACGGTCAGACCGCGGCGGAAGCGCACCTGATGCGCCCCGGCGGAGTACAGAGCCAGATACAGCCCCCAGCTCCCGAACGTCGTCGCGAAGCCCAGTGCCTGGTGGACGGCGAAGGCGCCCGCCGTCACGCACAGGCAGGCGGCGGGCCACCGGCGGCGGGCCGCCAGCGGCAGGGCCTGGGCCACGACCAGCACGACGCTCAGCACGTTCGCCGGCCGCTCGGGCAGATCACCGATCTGGCCCCCGATCTTCGACAGGGTCGGCACGAAGGCCAGGACGGCGAGCGCCAGCGCGAGGACGCCGTCCTTGAGGAAGGGCCGCAGCTCTCCCCACCAGTGGTACGGCGCCCCGATCAGAGGGACACGCGAGGGCGCCTGACGAGACATCACTTCGGCCTTCCTCCAGTCGCCCGCTCTCAGCCCTTCGCGCGCGGCCCGGACCGCAGACCGCCGGACCGGCGGGCGCGGACGAACATCGCGATGGCGAGCAGCACCCCGATGACGACGGGCAGGATCGACGTCTCCATGCCGAAGCCGCCACCGGTCAGCAGGGAAGAGCCGTGGACATCGACCGTGAACAGGCCCACGGGGGTGTGCCCGGAGACCGGGACGCCGAGCAGTTGCTCCGTGGTGTTCCAGGCGAAGTGCAGACCCACGACGAACCAGATGTTACGGCGCCACAGGAACGCGGCACCGAGCATGACCCCCGCCTCCAGAGCGATCGCCAGCGCGCTCCACGGAGTGGCTCCCGGCGCGAACAGGTGCGTGAGACCGAAGAACAGTCCGGAGACCGCGACGGCGACCCGGCTGCCCCAGAGTTGCTCCAGAGCCTGCAGGGCGAGACCGCGGAACATCAGCTCCTCGGTGACCGCGGCGCCCGCCTGCACCGCCACCGCGGCGAACACGACCGGCAGGAAGCCGTTGCCCGCCCAGGAGAACGAGTAGCCCCCGAGCACCGTGATCAGGAGGGCGGAGACCAGGACGAAGGCCAGACCGACCGCGCCACCGCGCAGCGCCTCCCGGCCGGCTCCGCGCCGGGCGATCTCCGGTGTGGAGCGGTGTGCGACACGGCGCATGACCACCCGGTACACGGCCACAGCAACGACTGCGCCCAGTGCCGGGACCGGGCCGGGCCCGTCGGCGGTCAGACCCGCGACAAGGCCGACGCCGAGGACGCCGGTCAGCATCCACCCGAGCGGAGAGCGCACGGCGCGGCTCAGACGGCCGCCGGTGCCTGTGCCGCTGCCGTCGGCCGGGCCGGAGCCTGTGCCGCTGCCGTCGGCCGGGCCGGAGCCTGTGCCGCTGCCGTCGGCCGGGCCGGAGCCTGTGCCGTGTTCTGCGGTTGACGTCGTACCCATGGGGCTCCTCCCAGTGCCGGTCACCCCTCGTGGCGACCCGACGACAACGCTAGGAATCCACCGGCGCCCGCGGATCACCCCCGCATGGACAGTTCCTGTAGCTCTCACGGGGGATGCGCGCGTGCCCGCCGCGCCTGCGGTTCCGCGCGGGACGCCTGTGGGCGCGGGTGTCGGTCAGCCGCGGCGGGCGGTGGCGATCAGGGCGAGTCCTGTCACGAGTGCGGCGAGGCCGATGACAAGGACGGGGAGGCCGGGCCCGGGGAGGACGTACATCGCCGCCCCCGCCAGGGTCAGCGGCGATCCGGCGGCGGCCAGGGTCACTCCGATGCGTCGTACGGACATGCTGCTGCTCCGCGTCCGGGTGGTGGGTCGGGCGGTCATGGGCGGGTGAGCGGCCGGGTGGTGGCGACCGGCCCCGCACCGGAGGACCGAGGCGGTCGAGTGGGGCGGCCGTGCCACCTCACCGGCGGCCATGCGGCACGTCCCCCGCGTCCGGCCGGACCGGCCACCGCGGTCCGTGGCCTGCGGCCCACGTCGTCGCGCCGTGCCGTGCCGTGCGGTGCGCGCCACCCCGACCCGCACCGCCTCGTGGACGTCTCAGCCGGAGATCTCGACGGCCTTGTCCGGTGTCGGGTCCGTCTTCTTCCGGGTGATGTCCTGGAGCAGCGCGGCGAGGTCGACCCCGGTGGCGGAGGAGAGGAGTTCCATGCCCTGGGTGACGTTGTCGGTGACGGTACGGGTCAGCCGGCTCGCGCCGTCGGTGGAGACGACGGTCAGCTTGTCGACGGCGGCGAGCGGTTCGGCGGCCTTGGCGACGACCTGCGGAAGGACCTCGACGAGCATCTGGAGGACGGCGGCGTCGCCGTACTGGGCGAAGGCGTCGGCCTTCTTCCGCATGGCCTCCGCCTCCGCCGCTCCCCTGGCGCCGATGGAGGCGGCCTCGGCCTCGCCCTCGAGGCGCACGGCGTCGGCGAGTGCGGCGCGCTGGGCCTTCTCGCCCTCACCGGTGAGCCGGGCCCGCTCGGCGGCGGCCTCCGCCTCCTTCACCAGCGCGATACGGCGGGCCTCGGCCTCCTGCTCGGCCTGGTAGCGGGCGGCGTCGGCCGGCTTGCGGACCTGGGTGTCCAACTGCCGGTCGGTGAGGGCGGCCTGGCGGGCGGCGACCTTCTCCTGCTGCGAGAGGATGTCCTGCTGCCTGGCCGCCTCGGCCAGCGGGCCGGCGGCGTTGGCCTGGGCGGCGGCCTCGTCCGTCTGGGCCTTGATCTCGGCCTGCTTCAGGTAGAGGGTCCGCTGCGCGACGGCGATCTCCTCCTCCGCCTTCAGCCGCGCCTGCTCGGCCGCCCGACGGGCGACGGCCTCGGCGATGTCGGCCTCCTGCTTGGCGCGGGCGGCCTCCGGCCGGCCCAGGTCCTCCAGGTAGGAGCCCTCCGTGGTGATGTCCTGGATCTGGAAGGCGTCGAGCACCAGACCCTGCCCCGACAGGCTCGCCTCGGCCTCCTCAGCGACCTGACCGGCGAACGCCGCCCGGTCACGGATGATGTCCTCGACCGACATGCGGCCCACGATGGAACGCAGGGCGCCGGACAGCACCTCCTGGGTGAAGCCGACGATGCCGTCCTGCTGCATCAGGAACCGCTGCGCCGCGGCCCGGATGGAGTCCTCGGTGCCGCCCACCTTCACGATGGCGACACCCTCCAGGTTCGCCTTCACCCCGCGCAGGGTGACGGCGCCCCGGACCGCGACGGGAATGTGCCGGCTGGACAGGTCGAGACTGAATTTCTGCTGGACGAACGGCACGACGAAGACGCCGCCGCCGACCACGACCTTCTGGCCACTGGTGTCCGTGAAGACGCGGCCGGTCTCCGGGTCGGTGGTCCTCTTGCCGCGCCGGCCGGTGATGACGAACGCCTCGCTGGGACCCGCGACCTTGTAGCGCGTGACGACCACCAGGCCGAGCAGCACCAATAGGACGACGATGCCCACCACAGCGGTGAGAACAGGGCTCATCACGAGACCCCCTTCGATCGGAACTGGGAAAGGTTGGGAGAGGAGGAGGCAGCGGGAGCGTCAGCGTTCCACCGGACGGACCGTGACCGACGTGGCCGAGAGCAGGGACTCGACCCACACCTCGGTGCCACGGGCGACCGGCGAGGCGGCCCTCGCGGCGTACTTCACCGGCTGTCCGGCGAGGTGCAGCAACACCTCGCCGTAGCCGTCGGCCGGGATCGCCGTGATCACCGATCCGGACGTCCCCGTCAGGTCCTCACCCCGGGGAGCGGGCGCGCCGTCGTGCAGGAGCGCCCGGCCGAACCGCCAGGCCACCCATCCCACGGCGCCCCCCGCGACCGCGCCCGCCCCGGTGGCGATCCCTGTTCCGGCGCCGGTGGTCCCCGTGACGATGGCCCCCGTGAAGCCGAGCGCCGACAGGAAACCGGTGATCACCGGCAACGACAGAACCCCGTCCAGCCCTCCGCCCAGCCCGTCCAGGACCCCCTCCAGCACTCCGTCGAAGACGAGGGACAGAGCCAGCAGCGCCGCACCGATGATGCCGAGACCAAGAAACCAGACCATGTCCCCGCCCCCCCCGGATCCCCGGTGCTTCCGCCGTCCGGGGCATCCTCACACCGGACCGCACGGCAGTTCACTGCCGGATCCCGGCAGTCTTCGGGCGACTTCCATGCCGTCCTCGTGCGCGATCCGTGGGACGCGTTCCGACGGTGCGACCCGAGGCGACTCCCTCCCTTCCCGGGGGACATCGACCTCGGCTCCCTGGTGCCCTGACCCTACGGGCCCACATGGACGTAGCAGGCCCAGTCCAGGCGTGCGGCGTGGGCGGGGTCCCGGCGGAGTCGCCGGACGGCGTCGTGGAGGGCGCGGGCGCTGCCGCCCGCTCCGTCGGCGGAGGCCGTCAGGGCCTGGTAGAAGTCGCGTGCGATGCCAGGAGCCGGGTCGTCGGCGAGCCTCCAGAGGGTGCCGACGACGTGCGGGAAGCCGGCGAGCTGGAAGGCGGCGGCGAGGTGGATCGCCTCGTCGGCCAGGGCGCTGGTGCCGCGCGCGGTGTGGCACGCGGAGAGGAAGGCGAGTTCGGCGCCGGAGAGGTTCTGCTCGGCGACGGCCGTCACGGACAAGGGTCCGTCGTGCAGCGCCAGGTGACTGTGGGCGGGGTCGTCCTGGTCGTGGATGCCGTGGCAGGCGAAGTGGACCCAGGGATGGGAGGGCAGCGCCGACAGGACGTCCGACCGGACGGCCCGCTCCTCGGCCCGGAGGGTGGACGCGTCGCCGAAGAGCTCACCCAGCACGGACAGTTCCTCCCGGACGCCGGCCAGGTCGGTCGGCGGCGCGGTGGCTCCGTCGCCCTTCGGTGCGCCGGACACCCCTACCGCGAGCAGCCGCGGACGCCGGGACGGGCGGTGCGATCTCGCCCTGACGAGCGAGCCCAGGGTGGGGGTGTAGGAGGAGACCACCCGGTCGATCACCGGCGGCCCGTTCCTGGGCCCTGCGGCGTGCAGGGGGAGGAGCGTCAGGGGGCCGGTGGGGCACCACCACACGCGTGGCAGCTCCGCACCCGCCGGCTGATCCAGGCCGAGTTCGGCGAGGACGGGCTCGGCGATGTCCTCCCAGAGCCGGTGGAGTGTGTCCGTGATCCGGTTTCCGAGAGCACGGGCCTCGACGGGGCCGAGGGCGAGCCCGGGCTTGTTCAGCCGGCCGACGGCGTCGAGGAAGCCGGCGGCGCTGCGCTCGACGTCCTTGGCGGTGACGCCGGGCAGCTCGACCAGTCTGATCGGGTCCTCGCCGGGGGAGCGGGTGAGCAGGAGGGCGTCGCAGCGGTGGCTGCTGATGTTGATGACCGCGACCGGGCCGTCGTCGGCGGCGCGGTGGAGGTGTTCGAAGGACGGCGGTTCGAGGAAGTCGGCGAAGCCGGGGAGCCCCCGGATGCGAGCCAGGATGTCGTCGAACTGCTCGCCGAGCCGCCAGCGTCGGGCGTCCTGCCCCGATGCCCCGGTGCTGCTGCCGTCCGGACCGGGCCGGCTGCCTTCCAGGGCGGCGCAGATCGCGTCGAACTCGGCTGCCGGCGAGGGATGCTCGGCACGCAGCGCGGTCAGGTCGGTGCGGGTCTGCATCATCTGGGACCAGATCACCGAACGGCCCTGCTCCAGCAGCCGTACGGCACGGCGGAGGTCACCGACGGCGATCGCTGCCGCAGCGGCATCGCTGGCCAGCAGGGGGAGTTGGGCGATCTGCGCCAGCCGGGACGCCCGTGGGATGCCTCGGTCCGCCAGGCGGGGCAGCAGGGTCTCGATCGCCGTACGGTAGTCGGCGAGCGCACCTCGGGTGTCGCCGGTCAGCATGCCCAGTCGGCCCGAGTAGAAGGCCGAGAACAGGCGGGTCCGCGTCGAGGCGGTGACGCCGGCGGCGGAGGCTCGGAATGCCGCCAGGGCCTCGTGCGCGTCCTCGGCCGGACCACCGCCCCGCGACCACCGCTTCATCAGGGTGAGTCCGAGCTCCGAGCGCAGGTGGGCGAGGTCGGGGTCGTCGGGGCGGCGGACGGCGAGTTCCCCGGCCGTCCGGCGAAGGACGGCCGCCGACGCGTCGAGGTCGTCCCGGTCGCCGCGGTCGCGCAGGGCCACGGCCAGTTTCAGCCGCATGACCGGGTGGTCCACATGGGTGGACGGGGTGACAGCGGTCGCCGTGCGGAGAGAGACGATCGCGCCTTCCAGGTCCTCCCGCTGCCCGAAGGCGTCGTAGCGGCACTGCAGGGCGGCAGCCAGGTGGGTCAGCGCGCGTCCGGTCTCGGCGCCGGGCGGAGCGGTGTCCACTGCCGTCCGGGCGGCGGCGACGGCTCGGTCGATGTCGCCGCGGTGGCCCAGTGTGACGAACCGGGCGAGCAGGAGGCCGCTGAGAACGGCCGGTGCCGTGTGCTCGGCTGTGCCCAGGCGGTCGGCGAGGCCGACGGCGGTCTCGGCCGCGTCGATCGCGGCGGCGAGGTCCGCCAGATCGCCCACGCCCTCGAACCGGATGCGCAGGACGGACGCGAGGGCGGCCAGACGCCCGACACGTGCGGGGGAGTCGTCGGGTGTGGCTGCGAGGGCGGCGGAGGCGGATGCGAACGCCTCGACCAGATCGGCCGGTTCGGCCATGAGACGAAAGCGGTGGAACAGCGCGGCGGACCGCGCCGACAGGGCGGCGGCATGCCCGGGGACCGCCGCGAGCGCCTCCCGCGACAGCCGCAGCGAAGCCTCCACGTCCTCCGGGTCGCCGAGCCGGATGAACTGGCCGAGCAGGCTCGCGGCGAGGGTGGCGAGGACGTCCGGGTCCCGCCGCTCGTGGTACCACCCGTCGAAGGCAGGCTGGGGCAGGCCTCCCAGGGCCAGCGCGTGGCGCTGCCGCAGGGCGTCCGTGTTCTGGCGCAGCGCCGCGTACTGCGGATGCTCCGGGGGCGCGAGTCGCGCGCCCGCGGCCGTGGCGGCCAGAGCGGCTTCCAGTTGCTCCAGGTCGCCGGTGGTGGCGTAGCGGGCCATCAGCATGTTCCCGAGGCTGCCCAGCACCCCGGGCAGCGACGGGTGCTCGCCGGGCATGCGTTCGGTCTCACGAGCAGTCGCGTCGATCGCCTCGTGCAGGTATCTCTCGACGTGGGTGTGCTCGAACCGCTTCCACAGGAGGTGTCCGAGCAGGAACCAGCCGCCGGCCTCGGGGAGGCTTTCGCCCACCGACGCCCGACGCGCACCGATCGCCTTGTCGAGGTGGGCGATGTCGTGGGTGTGTGCGAACAGGTCGTCCTGGACCTTCGCGAGGCTGTCCCACATCCGCGGCCTTTCCGGATGGCCTTCGGCCGCGCCTGCCGCTCGGTCCATGTGGTGGGCGGCCACTTTCAGGGCGTCGGGTGTGTCGAGGACCTCGGCCAGTTCCGCCCAGGAACTCCCCAGGTTGAACCGGATCGCTGGCCGGTCCTCCTCGGGCGCGGTCCGCAACGCGGCCTCGAACAAGGGGATGGCGGTGCCGGAGACCTCCGGGTCCTTGGTCCGTCCGCACTCCTGGAGCAGGACCGTGCCGATCGCGCTGAGCAGGACGTGTGCTTCCGGTACAGGGGGAGGCTTGGCGGCGAACACCTCGGCCATGGCCCCGGGAACGGCCGTCGGAGCGATCGCGTGCAGGAGCCCGAACACGGACAGCCACGCGTGTACGTCGAACGGGGCCTGCGCCTGGCCGAGAACCTGGAGACGGATGTCGAACAGGACACCCACCAGGCGGGCGAGCGCCACGTCGTCCTCGGTCACGGGCTCCTCGTACAGTCGCTCGCCGACCTCGAGGATCAGTGATCCCGCGGCGCACAACGGCGCGGCCGCGAGCGCGATCCGGGGGTCGGCCGTGCCGGAGAACGCCTGGATGTGCTGACGCACCACTGCGGCGGCCTTCGCGGCGTCGTGGATCAGCAGGCCTTCCGTGGGTCTCCCGGTACTCGTCACCGTCATCCCCGTCTCGTGCCGCGGCGTCGTCCGGCTCAGGCTAGGGGGAGGGATTGTTCGTGGCAATTGGCCTTCATACAAGGCAAGTTGGTGAGACGATGCTTCGGCGCGAGACGTCGGCGGGGAGGCGGGGAGGCCAGGTTGTCGGGTACGGACGCGGCGGGGCTGGCCTATGTGTGCGCCCACTTCGAGGAGTTGCAGGAGCTGCTCGGCGACGACGGTCGTGATCCCTCGACGCCGTTGGCGCGGCTGCGGGCGGCCTGCGGTGCCGACGCGGCCCGAACCGCACGGCTGCTGGCCGAGGTCGACGCGGCGCTCCGTGCCGCGACCGACGGCTTCGCGAGCATTCACGGTGCCGGTGAGGGCCGTGCCCGGGAGCTGAGCGGTCTCGAGCCGCTCGAGATCGTCTTCCGGTGTCCGCTGCGGCAGTGCACCGGGCGGCACGGCAGCGAGGTGGCCGTCGCCCGGCCGGTCTGCGCGATCGGTGGCCGGGAACTCGTCCGGGAACGGCTGGTCTGAGGTGGGCGGGCTCTGGGGCGAGCTGGGCAGGAAGCTCGCCGACCGGTGGCTGTCACTGCTCGTCCTGCCCGGGGTGCTCTACGTCGCCACGGTCGCCGCCGCGCACACCCTGGGGCAGCGGCACGCACTGGACGCGCCGTTCCTGATCCAGGAGGTGACGGCCTTCGCCCAGCAGCCGACCGTGACGGGGGTCGGCGGACAGATCGTGCTGGTGGGGGCGATCATGATCGCCTCGGCCACGGCCGGGCTCGTCGCCGAGGCGGTCGGTTCACTGGTCGAACGCCTGGTGCTGGCGGTCGGCTGGAAGGCGTGGCCGCTCGGACTGCCGGCTGTGGCCGGCTGGTGGGTACGACGCAGACAGCGTCGCTGGGACGACGCCCACGGCGTGTACCACCGGCAGCGGCGGCTCGCCCTCGCGCCCGACCCGGCCGACCGGCCCGATCCCGCGGTGGGACGCGCGGCTCTCGCACGGCGCACTCGGATCGCCCTGGAACGGCCCGAGCGGCCGACCTGGAGCGGGGATCGCGTCCAGGCCGTCGCCCTGCGGCTGGACCGTGACCACAGCATGGACCTCGCCGTCGTGTGGCCCTACCTCGAACCCGTCCTCCCCGAGGCTCTGGGTGCCCGGATCTCCGAGGCCCGGGCCTCGCTGGTGCGCGCCACGACCCTGGCCGGCTGGGCCGTGCTGTACGCGGCGCTCGCCCATCGGTGGTGGCCGGCCGTCCTGGTGGCCTTGGTCCTGGCGGCTGCCGCCAGGCACCGCACCCGCAGGTGCGTGGACGCCTACGCCCGCCTCCTCGAGGTGGCCGCCCGCCTCCACACGCCCGACCTCGCCGCTCAGCTCGGGTTCGAGCACACCGGCCCCCTCACCGCCGATCTCGGCGCCCGCCTCACCCACCACCTCCGCGGGTCCTCGCCTCCTCCCGTCCCGGCGGGCGGCTGACAAGGGGGGCCCGCGGGTGTCCCGAGGACCGGTCGGCCGGTCGGCGGTGCGCGAGCCGTCCGGCGTTCAGGTTCCGGTCACCGTGCCCAGGAAGCGGATGTGCGGGCGGTCGGTGGGTCCGGGGCGGGTGACCTCGGCGCGGACGCCGTAGACGTCGGCGATCAGGGTCTCGGTGAGCGTGTCGGCGGGGGAGCCGGCGGCGACCACCCGGCCTTCGCGGAGGACCACGAGCTGGTCGCAGTACATGGCCGCCAGGTTCAGGTCGTGCAGGGCGACGACGCTGGTGACGGGGAGTTCGGCGACCAGGTTCAGCAGGTCGAGCTGGTGCTGGACGTCGAGGTGGTTGGTGGGTTCGTCCAGCAGCAGCTCGCGTGGTTCCTGGGCCAGGGCGCGGGCGACCTGCACCCGCTGGCGCTCGCCGCCGGAGAGGGTGTGCCAGGGCCGGTCCGCGCGGTCGGTGAGGCCGGTGCTCGCCAGGGCGGCGCGCACGGCGGCCTCGTCGGGCGCGGTCGCGGGGGTCCAGGCACGCCGGTGCGGGATGCGGCCGAGGCGGACGACGTCCAGCACGGTCAGCTCGACCAGGGTCTCGGCGTGCTGCTCGACGACGGCGACCCGCCGGGCCACCGCGCGGCGCCCCCACTCGCCCAGCGGGCGCCCGTCCAGGACGACGACACCCGCGGTGGGGGCGAGGACCCCGGCCAGCAGCCGCAGCAGCGTGGACTTCCCCGAGCCGTTGGGCCCCAGCAGCCCCGTCACCGAGCCGGGCCGGGGGGCGAGGCTGACGCCGTCGAGGACCAGCCGCCCGCCGAGGTCGCGGCTCACGCGGTCGGCGGCGAGGGTGGGCCCCGCGGCGGGCGGCGTGCCGGCGGGCCGCCCCCGGACCGGGGCCGTCACCGCGTCCTCCTCGTGCGGTACAGGACCAGGACGAACGCCGGGACGCCGATCAGCGAGGTGACCACGCCCACCGGCACCTCCTGGGGGTCGAGGACGGTACGGGCCAGGGTGTCGGCCCAGACCAGGAACACCGCCCCGGCGAGCGCGGTCACCGGCAGCAGCCGGGCGTGCCCCGGGCCGACGAGGGCCCGCGCGGCGTGCGGGAGCACCAGGCCGACGAAGCCGATCGCGCCCGCCGAGCTGACCAGCGCGGCGGTCAGCAGCGCCGTCACGGACAGGAGCACCAGCCGGGTCCGGGCGACCGGGACACCGAGCGTGGCCGCGGCGTCCTGGCCGAAGGCGAAGGCGTCCAGGCTGCGCGCGTGGCCCAGGCACACCACGAGGGCGAGCGCCAGGACCGCCGAGCACAGCCCCACCTCGGTCCAGCCGGCCCCGCTCAGCGAGCCGAGCAGCCAGAACAGCACGCCCCGGGTGGTCTCGGCGTCGGCCGCCGTCGTCACCACGAACGAGGTCAGCGCGGAGAACAGCTGCATCGCCGCCACCCCGGACAGCACCACCCGGTCCGTCGTCCCGCCGAGCGTGTGGCTGAGCAGCAGCACCAGCGCGAACGAGCCGACCGCGCCGAGGAACGCGCCGCCGGAGAGGGACAGGACACCGCCGCCCGCGCCGACGACGATCACGAGGACGGCGCCGGTCGACGCCCCGGAGGAGACGCCCAGCACGAACGGGTCGGCGAGCGGGTTGCGCAGCAGCGACTGCATCACCGCGCCGCACACCGCGAGTCCGGCGCCGCACACCGCGGCGAGCAGGGTGCGCGGCAGCCGCAGGTCCCAGACGATGCCCTCGCGGATCGCGGTCAGCTCCGACGGGCCCCCGCCCAGGCGGGAGGCGACCACGGACCAGACGTCGCCCACCCCGACGGAGGCCGGGCCGATGGTGACGGCCGCGGCGACGGACAGGGCGAGCACCGCCAGTCCGCCGCCCACGCCCGCCACGACGGGCAGAGCGCGGCCGCCTCCCCGCGCCGGGCGGGCGGGGGAGGGGCGCAGGGTCGTGGTCATCCGGCGAGCCCGTGCTCGCGCAGCGCCGCGGCCACCTTCTCGACGCCCTCGACGGTGCGGATCGTCGGGTTCATCGCCTGCCCGCTGAGCAGCACGTACCGCTTCTCCCGTACCGCCGTGAGGTTCCTGGTCGCCGCATGGGACTCCAGGAAGGCGATCTTCCTGGCGGCCGACTCGGCGGTCTGCGACCTGCGGGTGAGGTCGCCGAGGACGAGCAGGTCGGGATCGCGGTCGGCGACGGTCTCCCAGCTGACCTGCGGCCATTCCTGGGTGCTGTCGTCGAGGACGTTCTTCGCGCCGAGCGCGTCGGTGATGACGCCGGGGGCTCCGCAGCAGCCCGCCATGTAGGGCGACTCCTGGTTCGCGAACCAGTACAGGACGGTGGTGTCCCCGGCGTCGATCCCGGCGGAGGCGTCGGCGACGCGGCTCCGCAGCCGGTCGACCAGCCGCTCGCCGCGCTCCTCCACGCCGAAGACGCGGGCCAGGTCCCGCACCTCCCGGTAGACCGTGTCCATGGTCAGGGGTTCGGTGCGGGAGCCGTCGCCGCCGCCGCTGTTGTCCTTGCCCTCGCAGTCGGCGGGCGACAGGTACGTCGGCACGCCGAGCTCCGTGAACTTCTCGCGGGGGGCCACGCCGCCCTTGCCCAGGGTGGACGCGAAGGAGGCGGCCACGAAGTCCGGTTCGGCGTCCAGCACGCGCTCGAACGACGGCTGGTTGTCGGCGAGCCGGGGCACCCCGGCGTCGGCCTTCTCCAGACCCTTCATCACCGGGTCGGTCCAGGTGGCGGTTCCCGCCATGCGGTCCGCGAGGCCGAGCGAGAGCAGGATCTCGGTGGTGCCCTGGTTCAGGGACACGGCCCGCCGCGGCGGGGCCTCGACGGTCACCCGCTGACCGCAGTTCTCGAACGTGACGGCCTGGGCGCCGGAGCCGCCTGAGCTGCCGGAGCCGCCGGGCCCGGCGGACGGGCCGGAGCCGGACTCGGAGCCGGACGTGGTCCCGGAACCGCAGGCGGTGAGCAGGAGCGCTCCGGTCAGGAGCAGGGCGGAACGGCGGACGGGGCGTGACAGATGCACGGCAGAGGCTTCCTCGGCGTCGGACCCATACGCGGGGTCGCGTGGACGTTCGGTCGCCAGCAGGTCTTCGGACTCGGGATCATCCCGGCGAGGCGCCTTCCCGGACCCGGCCGTGACCGTCGTCCAGTGGCTGCTGCCTCGCCCGTCACCCTTACCGCTGCGCGTCAGTTCCGGTCTCCCACCGGATTCCCTGACCCGTGGACGCGGAGGACCGCGTTCACGAGTGCGACTGGCGTTCGGAAGCTACCACGCCGCGCTCGAGCGGCCCGCGGCGCCCTGGGCGAATCCGCGGCCCGGACGCCCGTGCCCCCACGGCCGATGTGGCCGGATGCGGCCTCCGCGTGGACGGCGGGTCCGGGCCACACTGGTGACTCCCGCCATTCCCGCCGCACGTGCCGAGTCCCCGCCCGTGGCACGCCTTTCGGAAGGGGCACGATGCCGCCGGAGACGACGCCCGGGACGACGCCGGAGGACGGTGCCACCCCGTCGCCCGCCCGTGACGGACACGCGGCCGGCCGGGTCACCCTGCGCGCCGACCTGCGGGCCGCGGTGCCCGACGCGACGGCGGCGGTCCTGGTCACGGCCGCCGTCTTCGTGTTCCTGTGGGCGCGAATGGGCTCCGGCGACTCGGCGACGGTCGCGGTCATGCCGTTCATGGACGACCCGGGCACGTACTGGATGTACCTGCTGAGCCAGGCGTTCGGGTGGTCGGGCCTGCTGTGGGCCTGGGGCACGGTCGTGCTCGGCCTGCTGCTGTCGGGGCCGAGACTCGACCGGTCACCGGTCCCCCGGCAGGTCCTGGAGCGGTGGCACCGCACCACGAGCCTGACGACGATGGCTCTGATGTTCGCGCACGCGCTGATGTTCGCGGCCGAACTCGTGCGCTACGAGACCGAGCTGGCGTGGCTGAAGCGGTTGTGGACCGGCTTCGCCGACTCCTTCGTGCCCGGCTGGTACGACTCCGGGACCGGGCAGATCGCCCTTCCCATCGGCCAGGCGGCCCTGTACCTGGCCGTGCCGCTGGGCCTGCTCTTCTACGTCCGCAACCGCATCGGCGCCACCACCTGGCGGCGGCTGCACCGGTTCGTGATCGTCGTGTACGTGCTGAGCGTGTGGCACACGCTGCTGTACGGCACCAACGTCTGGTACGGCGAGTGGCCCCGCACGGTGCTGTGGCTGCTGCAACTGCCTGTCGCCGTACTGCTGCTGGTGCGGTTGCTGAGACCCGCCCGGCGCGCGGAGCGACTGGGCGCCCCGGGGCGGCGTGCGGGTGGCTCCCTGCCGGGCTGGGCGCTGCGGGCGGCGGGCAGGGTGGTCGCCGGGGCCGTGGTCGTCGGCATCCTCGTCGTGGTCGTCTCCGGTCATGACGGAGGCAGACAGCGGCCGGCCGAGGCGCCGGCGAGCAGCCCGCACGAGAAGGAGACGGAGTGACGGGCCCCGGCGGGGGTGGGGTCAGCTCTCGTGGAGGGCCTTCCTCAGGGCCTCGACGGCCAGGTGGCGGGCGACGTTCGCGGCACGGGTGTCGCGCAGGCTGTCCAGGAGCAGGAAGTCGTGGACCATGCCGGCGACGCGCACGGAGGTGACGTCGACGCCGGCCTCGCGGAGCTTGTTGGCGTACTTCTCGCCCTCGTCGCGCAGGACGTCCGCCTCGTCGGTGATGACGAGGGTGGGCGGCAGGTCCTTGAGCTGCTCCAGGCTCGCCCGCAGGGGGGCGGCGTACGGCTCGGTGCGCTGCGAGGGCTCGGAGTACTGGTCCCAGAACCAGATCATGCCGTCCCGGGTGAGGTAGTAGCCCTCGGCGAACTGGTGGTACGACGGGGTGTCGAAGTCCGCGTCGGCCACCGGGTACAGCAGCACCTGTGCCTTCAGGTCGATGCCGCCGCGCTCCTTGTTCATCAGCGCGAAGACGGTGGACATGCAGCCGCCCACGGACTCACCGGTGACCGCGACACGGGAGGTGTCCAGGCCGTGGTCGGAGCCGTTCTCCAGCAGCCACTGCCCGACGGCGTAGTTCTGCTCGACCTGGGTCGGGTACTTCGCCTCCGGGGCCCGGTCGTACACGGGGAACACCCCGGCCGCGCCGGCGCCGACGGCCAGCTCGCGGAAGAGCCGGTCGTGGGTCTTCTCGTCGCCGAAGACCCAGCCGGCGCCGTGGATGTAGAAGACGACCGGCAGTGGGCCGGTGGCTCCCTTGGGCCTGATGATGCGGGTGCGGACCGTGCCCCACTCGCCGGCGTCGACCTCCACCCACTCCTCGTCCACCTCGGGCCGGGGCACGCTCGCGTCGCTCTGCAGGCCGAGGAGGATGTCGCGGCCCTGCTCCGGCGGGACCTCGTAGATCCGGGGGTGCGGGTCGGTCGCCTCGGCCAGCTCCTTCGCCGCCGGCTCCAGGAAGGGCGTGACGGGTGCGGGCAGATCGCTCATGCGGACTCCAGGTGCTCGGGCGTCCGGCGGCCACGGCGCGGTGGCACGGACGCGCACTCCCCCCTGCTCCTCCTCCATGGTCCCGGCCGCCCGGCCCTTCGCAACCCGGCCGGGCGGCCGTGGCCGACGGGCCGGGCCGGCGCTCGACGCCGAGAGGGCCGGCCGAGGGCGTGACGCCGCGGGCCCGGCCGGCCGGTGGACGTCAGCGGCGCGCGGGCCCGGTGGTGTCCGCGTCCGCCGGACGGGGGGTGCGGGCGGCGAAGGGGCCGTGGAGGGCCGCCCACTGCAGGAGCAGCACGGTCTTGCCGTCGGTGATGCGCCCGTCCAGGGTCATGGCCAGGGCCTCGGCGAAGGGCAGTTCGAGGACCTCGATGTCCTCGCCCTCCTCCTCCACGCCGCCGCCGGCTCCGGTGCGGTCGCCGGGGGTGTAGGGGGCGGCGAAGAAGTGCAGGCGCTCGGTGACCGAGCCGGGGCTCATGTAGGCGTCCAGGACGTGGGTGAGCGGACCGAGGACGACGCCGAGTTCCTCGGCGGCCTCGCGGCGGATCGCGGTCTCCGGGTCGTCCGCGTCGAGCAGTCCCGCCGCGGCCTCGACGAGCATGCCGTCGGGGTGGTCGTTGACGTAGGCCGGATAGCGGAACTGGCGGGTGAGCAGGACGCGGCCGCGGCCGGTGTCGTAGGGCAGGACGACGGCGCCGTTGCCGCGGTCGTACGTCTCGCGCACCTGCGTCTCCCAGCGGCCGTCGCGGCGCCGGTAGTCGAAGGTGGTGCGGCGCAGGACGTGCCAGCCCCGCGAGGTCAGCTCGACGTCGCGGACCCGGACGCCGGGGTTGCGGTCGAGGTGGCGTCCCGCCCGGTCGAGACCGGTCCGGCCGCGGTGGTCCGGGACGTCCACCCCGGGCCGGGGCGTCACGCCTCCACCTGCCGGCCGAGGACCGGGATCTCCGCGACGTCGTGGTAGACGGGCAGGCCGCGGCGGCGTGCGAAGGCGACGTCCTGGTCGGCGCCGACGGACTCGCCGGGCAGCCGCAGCACGGCGTCGCAGCGGGCCAGCAGGCGCTCGGCGGTCGGGTACAGCACCTCGTCGGCGAGGGGGTCGGTGGGTCCGGCGCCGGCCGAGCGCAGCACGGGCAGGGCGATCCACTCCCCGATGACCGGGAGGTGTCCGGCGGCGAACACGGGCCAGGCGGCCGCTTCGAGGCGTTCGAGGTTGGCGGCCATGGCGGCGGGGTCTCCGCCGGTGCCGGAGCGGTAGGGGCCGGCGATGAGGATGAGCAGGGGCTTGTCGGTCATGGGCGCTACGATACATGCAGAAACGTGCAAGAGCAGGAGGGAACAAGGATGCTGGCTGCCGAACGACGCGATCACCTGCTGGATCTGCTGGCCCGGCGGGGCAAGATCGTCGCCAAGGAGGTCGCCGCCGAGCTGGGCATCTCCGAGGACTCGGTGCGGCGTGACCTGCGCGACCTGGCGAGCGAGGGGCTGTGCCAGCGGGTCTACGGCGGGGCGCTGCCCGTCTCGCCGGCCGTGGTGGACTACGGCGCCCGGCAGAGCGTGGCCCCGGACGGCAAGCGGAAGGTCGCCGCGGTGGCGGCCGGGCTGGTGCGGCCCGGCGGCGCGGTGATCCTCGACGGCGGCACCACGGCGCTGGCCGTCGCCCGGGCGCTGCCGCGGGAGCTGGACTGCACCGTGATCACCCACAGCCCGACGATCGCCGTCGCCCTGCTCGACCACCGGGCCGAGGTCTTCCTGCTGGGCGGCCGCCTCTTCAAGCATTCGGCGGTCGCCTGCGGCGCGGCCGCGGTCGAGGCCGCGCGGAACGTCTCCGCCGACCTCTTCCTCCTCGGTGTCACCGGCGTGCACCCCGAGGCGGGGCTCACCACCGGCGACGCCGAGGAGGCGGCGATGAAGCGGGCCCTGGCGGCACGGGCCGCCGACACCTACGTCCTCGCCTCCTCCGAGAAGATCGGCACCGCCTCCCGGTTCCGGGTCCTGCCCTGGGAGGAGATCAGCGGCCTGGTCACGGACCGGAGCGCGGACGACCCGGTGATCGAGTGGCTGACGGAGAGCGGCGTCGACGTCCTGCCGGCGGGGTGACGGCGACGTCCGGGTCCCCGCCCCGCCGGTCGCGTCAGCCCTGGTCGAGGTGGGACTTGGCCGCCGGGCGGGGTTCCTCGCGGAGTTCCTCCAGGAGGGTGGTGATCGCGTCCATGATCCGCAGTCCGGCCTCCTCGAGCACGGGTGCCGTGATCTCCAGGCCCCGCAGGTCGGAGAGGTCCACGGGCGGGCCGGCCATCACCCGCAGCACGGTCCGCCGGTACCAGGGCCGGGAGCGGCGCACCACGCTGCCGGCCGCGGGGATGAGCTCGTGGGCGTTCCACTGGGCGACCGGGACGACCGGCGCCCCCGTCTCCAGCGCCAGCCGGGCCGCGCCGGTCTTGGCCCGGGACGGCCACAGACGCGGGTCGTCGGTGAAGGTGCCCTCCGGGTAGACGGCCACGCAGCATCCCCGGGCCAGCGCCTCCTTGGCGTGCACCAGCGCGTCCGAGGCCCGCGCGGTGTTCCGGTGCACGGGTATGTGGCCCATGCTGCGCAGTGCCGTGCCCAGCACGGGCACCGCGAACAGCGGCGCCTTGCCCAGGAACCGGGCGGGGCGGCCGCTGTGGTACTGGAACAGGCCGTAGGAGAACGGGTCCGCGTACGAGGTGTGGTTGACCGCGGTGATGTAGCCGCCGGACGCCGGCAGGTGGTGGACGCCCCGCCAGTCCCGCCGGGCGACGGCCCGGACGAGCGTCCCCACCAGCACGGCCGCGAACCGGTAGACCGGTCCGGTCTCGTCGCCGGTCCGAGGCCCCCCGGCGGATCGTGTCTCCCCTTGCATGAGGCTGTTGTACATGACAGACGGCGGCGCGGACATCCCCTTTCCGCGCCGCCGTCGCCTGGGCCGGGGCGACGGCGCGGCGCTCACGCGGACTTGGCGCTCACGCGTACCCGCTGCTCACGCGGGCGCCCCGCGCAGCGCGTCGGAGACGGACTTGACCCCGCCGTGCGCGGTGAGGCCGCCGTCGACGGGGATCTCGGCCCCGGTGATGAACGACGACTCCTCGGAGAGCAGGAACACCACCAGCGGCGCGACCTCGTCGGCGGTTCCGGTGCGGCCGAGGGGCGTCTCGCGGACGTTCGCCGCGCGGAAGGCGGGCGCGGCGGAGGCGGTCATCCCGGTCTCGATGTAGCCGGGGTGGACGGTGTTGACCCGGATGCCGCGCGGACCGAGCTCCAGCGCGGCCGTCCGGGACAGCCCGCGCAGCCCCCACTTGCTGGCGGTGTAGGCGACCGGGTAGTGGGCCGTGAGGGCCGCCGACGAGCCGACGTTGACGATGGAGGAGCCCGGCGGCATCAGCGGCGCGAGGTGCTGCATGCCGAGGAGCGGCCCGGTGACGTTGACGGCGTGGACCCGGTCGAAGTCCTCGGGCCGTACGGCGTCGAGACGGGCCCGCCAGGTGATGCCCGCGTTGTTGACCAGGCCGTGCACCTGCCCGTACGTCCGCTTCAGCTCGGCGGCCAGCTCCGCCCAGTCCTCCTCGCTGGTCACGTCGAGGCGGCGGCAGCCGCCCTCGGGCCGTGCGTCGGTGGCGACGACGTGGGCGCCCTCGCGGGCCAGTGCCTCGGCCTCCGCGGCGCCCTGGCCGCGGGCGGCGCCGGTGACGACCACGACCCTGCCCGGCAGCCGCCCGGGGCGCGGGCCGGTCACGGCCGCTCCCGGGAACGGCGCCGGCCCGCCGGCAGCGGCACCGGGCCGGCGCCGGGCACGACGGTGTTGGCCACGGTCCCGACGCCCTCCACGGTGAGGGTGACGGTGTCGCCCGGCTTCAGAGGAGGCGGGACCCGCTCGCCGCGCAGGCCCCACAGTTCGGCGAGGCAGCCCCCGTTGCCGCAGGTGCCGGAGCCGAGCACGTCACCCGGCACGACCCGGGTGCCGCGCGAGGCGTAGGCCACCATCTCCTCGAACGTCCAGCTCATGTTGGACAGCAGGTCCCGGCCGACGACCTCGCCGTTGACCTCGGCGGTGAGCGCCAGGCGCAGGAAGCCGTCGGCGTCCCGGTGGGGCTCCAGCTCGTCGGCGGTGACCAGGAACGGGCCGAGGGTGGTGGCGGTGTCCTTGCCCTTGCAGGGGCCGAGGCCGACCTTCATCTCCGCGGACTGCAGGTCCCGCGCCGACCAGTCGTTGAGGACGGTGTAGCCGACGATGTGGTCGCGGGCCTGCTCCGGGGTCAGGTCGCGGCCCTCGCGGCCGACGACGGCGGCGACCTCCAGCTCGAAGTCGAGGACCGCCGAGCCGGGAGGCATCGGCACGTCCTCCTGGTGGCCGTAGAGGGCGTGCGGGTTGGTGAAGTAGAAGGTCGGGGCGGCGTACCACTGCTCGGGCACGCCGGCGGTGCCCTCGACGGACCGCCGTACGCCCTCGACGTGCTCCTCGAAGGTGACGAAGTCCCGTACGGAGGGAGGCTCGACGGGCGGCAGCAGCCGCACCTCCGACGGGTGCGGGCCGGGCGGCGCCTCGCGGAGGGCCGCCGTGCCGGCGGCGAGCAGGCCGGACAGACCGCCGCATTCCCGCAGCAGGGCGGTGAGCGAGGTGACGCCGGGCAGCGGGACCAGGACGCCGTCGTCCTGCACGACGGCCACGTGGCGGCGGTGACGGTGTTCGTAGGCGGCGAAACGCATGGTGCGGCTCCGGGGCAGGCTGGGCCCGGGGCGCGGCCCGCCCCCGTCGGGGGAGTGACGGGGGCGGGCCGCGTCCCGGGCGGCGGGGGTGGGATCAGACCGGCGGGGCGACGAACACGCCGCGGTCCGGGTCGTTGAACGACTCCTTGGCGACGAGTTCGTTCATGGGGTTGGCGGTGCCCCACTGGTCGGTGACCTCGGGCCGGGAGAAGTCGTAGACGTGCGGGTGCCAGGTGTCCTCGTCGAGGTTCTCCAGCTCCGTCGTGTACTCGACGGTGTTGCCGTGCGGGTCGAGGAAGTAGGTGAAGGTGTTGTCGCCGGCCATGTGGCGGCCGGGCCCCCAGATCTTCCTGAACCCGGCCCGGATGACACGGCCGGAGCCGCGCATGTACTCGTCGATGCCGCGCATCTCGAAGGAGATGTGGTGCAGGGAGGTGTGCGGGCCCTTCGCCAGCGCCATGGAGTGGTGCTGGTTGGAGATCCGCATGAAGTGCATGACCTCGCCCATGTGCGGGGAGCTCAGGGTGTCGGAGAGGCGGAAGCCCAGGTGCTCCTCGTACCACTGCCGGGTGCGGTCGAGGTCGGGCGAGTTGAGGACGACGTGGCTCAGCTTGACCGGGATGGACTCCTTCTCCTCGATCCGGCGGTGCCGCCGCACCTCGACCTCGGCGGAGACCTCGATGGTGCGGCCGTCGACGTCGAAGAAGCGGAAGCCGTACCCGCCGCCGGGGGTGTCGACCGTGCCCGGCCGGGAGATCAGCCGGACGCCGCCGGCCAGCAGCCGCTCGGCGAGGGTGTCCACGTCGGCGGCCGAGGCGGCGCCGTAGGAGACCAGGTCCAGGCGCTTCTCGTCGGCCTTGCGGAGCCGGACCACGTACTGCTCCGGGGAGCCCTCGGCGGCCAGGAAGGAGATGCCGGAGTCCTCGGCGACCTTGGTCAGGCCCCAGACGCCGGCGTAGAAGTCGAGCTGCTTGTCGTAGTCGGGCACGGCGAGGTCGACGTGCCGCAGGTGGGTGAGCAGACGCATGGAATCACTCCGTGAAGAGGAGGGCGGCGGCGTTGCCGCCGCGGACCGCGTGGAAGTCGGCTTCGGGCAGGCCGGCCGCGCGCAGCGCGCCGACCGGGTCGTCGGAGCCCATGTCGAAGGGGAAGTCCGAACCGAGCAGCACCCGGTCGGCCCCGGCGACACGGACCAGCTCCCGCAGCACGTGCGGGTCGTGGACCAGGGAGTCGAAGTACAGCCGCCGCAGGTAGCTGCTGGGCAGGTGGGCGCAGTCGGCGCCCGCGTCGGAGCGGGCCGACCAGGCGTGGTCGGAGCGGCCGATGTGGGTGGGCAGGTAGCCGCCGCCGTGCGCCGCGATGAGCCTCAGGCCGGGGTACCGGTCGAGGACCCCGGAGAAGATCAGGTGGGAGAGGGCGACGGCGTTCTCGGTGGGCTGGCCCACCGTGTTGGACAGGTACCACCGGTCCAGGCGTTCGTCGAGCGTGCAGCCGAAGGGATGCAGGAAGACGATCGCGCCGGTTTCCTCGGCCCGCGACCAGAACGGTTCGTAGGCCGGGTCGGACAGCTCCCGCCCCGGCGCGTGGCTGGAGATCTCGACGCCCAGCAGGCCGTGCTCCAGGGCGTGGTCGAGGGCGCGCACGGCCTGCCCGGGGTGCTGCAGCGGCACCAGGCCGAGCCCGCGGAGCCGGTCCGGGGCGGCCGAACAGTGCGCGGCGGTCGCCTCGTCGGCCAGCCGGTACGCCTTCTCGGCGGTCTCCTCGTCGGTCCAGTAGTGGTAGTGCGACGGCGACGGGCTGACCAGCTGCACGTCCACGCCCTGGGCGTCCATCGAGGCCAGCCGCACGGCCGGGTCGGTCAGGCGCGGGACGCGCTCGCGCACCATCGGCCCGCTCACGGCCAGGGCGTCCGGCCCGTTGCGCCGCGCGTCCAGGGCCTTCGCCTCCGCTTGTCCCGGGAGGCCGGCCACCAGCGCGTCCACCTCGGGCAGCAGCAGGTGCGCGTGGACGTCCACGGTGGGGTGGGTGGCCGCGGCCGGACGGGTGGTCGCGGCCGGACCGGTGGTGGGGGTGGGGTCGGTGGTCGGGGTGGGGTCGGTGGTCACGGCAGCTCCCGCAGCATCGTCATGGTGCGGCCCATCAGGCCCGGCACGTCCGCTTCCCGGACGCCGTCGAGCTGCCACCGGCCGATCTGCACCGACGCCTCGACGACCGGGCGGACCCGGGCGATCCGCCGCTCGTAGTACGCCTGCAGGAGGGCGTCGTCCCAGGTGTCCGCGGCGGTCAGCAGCTGGGTGAGCACCCACGCGTCCTCCAGCGAGAGCGCCGCCCCCTGGGCGAGGGTGGGCGGGCAGCAGTGCGCGGCGTCGCCGACCAGCACCACCCGTCCGCGGTGCCAGGAGCCCTCCACCAGCAGCCGGTCGAACCAGGTGTAGTTGACGCGCGCCGGATCGGTGATGTGCTCGGTGATCTCCGGCCAGAACCCCCCGTAGGCGGAGGCCAGGCGCCGCATCTCCCGGGCGTACGACTCCGGCGGGATGGACGGCCGGTCCCGGTTGGCCTCGACGACGTAGGCGTACAGGGTGGTGTCGCTGGTGGGGCAGTAGCCGGCGATGTAGGCGGGGCCGCCGTAGGCCAGGTCGGTGCGGGTCACGCCGGCCGGGCGCGGGGCGGCGACCCGCCAGATCGCCATGCCGGTCGGCTCCGGCCTGTCGGCGATGCCGATCGCCGCGCGGGTGGCCGAGCCCAGGCCGTCGGCGGCGACGACCAGGTCGTACCGGCCCTCGCCGCCGTCGGAGAACCGCACCGAGACCCCGTCCGCGTCCTGGCCGAGGATCTCCACGGTGGTGCCGAGCCGCACCGTGGCGCCACTGGTCCGGACGGCGTCGATCAGGATCTGCTGGAGCCGCGGTCGCTGCATGCCGACCGTGGCGGGCAGGTCGTCGCCGCCGGTGCGCAGGTCCTCGGAGACGTGCAGGACGGTCCCGTCGGGGGCGGTGATGCCGACCGAGCCGAAACCGAAGCCGGACGCCTGCACCTGTTCCCAGACGCCGAGTTCGCGCAGCACGCGCAGGGCGTTGCCCTGCAGGGTGATGCCGGAGCCGGCGGTCGCGTTCCAGTCGTCCCTGGCCTCGATCAGGTCGACGGTGAGGCCGGCGCGGCGCAGCAGGACCGCCGTGGCGTTGCCGGCGGCGCCACCGCCGATCACCAGGACCGTGCGGGGTGTGCTCATGGGGAACTCCCTAGTTCCGTGGGTTACTTGACGGCGACCGGGTTGACGGGGGAGCCGACCGCACCGGTGATGGGCAGGGGCGCCGCGGTGAGCCAGAACGCGTACGCGCCGTCGGCCGCGCAGTCCTCGGCCAGCGCCTCCAGGTCCCACATCTCGCCGATCAGCAGCCCGATGTTGGGGATGGCGACCTGGTGCAGGGGCTGGAAGGCGTGCTCGAACTCGTTGGGGCGGACCTCGAAGCCCCAGGTGTCGGTGGCGATCGCGGCGATCTCGGTGGAGTGCAGCCAGCCGGCCGTGGTGAACGACAGGCCGGGCGCGGGACCGCCGGCGTAGTCGCCCCAGCCGTCGCGGCGCGCGCGGGCCAGCTGACCGGTGCGGACCAGGACGATGTCGCCCCGGCCGACGGCCACCCCGTGCGCCTCGGCCGTCGCCGTCAGGTGCTCCTCGGTGATCGCGAACCCGTCCGGCAGCTCCCCGTCGTCGCCGACCACCCGGCCGACGTCCAGCAGGACACCGCGTCCGGCGACGTGCGGGGCCATGTGCTCGATGCCGGTGACGAGGTCGCCGTCGGAGGTGACGACCTTCGCGGCGTCCCGGCCGTTCCACGCCTTGCCGTGGTCGAAGATGTGTCCGAGCCCGTCCCACTGGGTCGAGCACTGCAGCGGCATCGCGATCACGTCGTCGGCGCCGCCGAGGCCGTGCGGGAAGCCCTGGTTGCCGAGGGCGGCGTCGGTGCCGGTGTCCAGCATGGTGTGCACCGGGTTGGTGCGCCGCCGCCACCCCTTCTGCGGACCGTCCATGTCGAACCGCTGGGACAGCGAGAAGCTGACGCCCCGCCGGACCAGGGCCGCGCCCTCGCGGCGCTTGGCCTCGTCGAGGAAGTTGAGGGTGCCGAGCACGTCGTCCTCGCCCCAGCGGCCCCAGTTGGAGCACGCGCGGGCGGCGCGCGCTATGGACCCCTCGGGGTCGGTGCGGTCCAGGGTCATCGGACGGCCTCCGCCACGCAGCGGGTGCGCTGGGAGCCGAGCCCGGTGACGGAGGCGTCCATGACGTCGCCGTCGCGCAGCAGCCGGCCCCAGTGCATGCCGTTGCCGGCCGGGGAACCGGTGAGCACCAGGTCACCGGGGAGCAGGCGGGCGGTCTGCGAGGCGTAGGAGACCATCCGGGCGACGTCGAAGATCATGTCCTTGGTGGACTCGTCCTGCATGGTCTCCCCGTTGAGCTTGAGGGTCAGGCGCAGGTCGCCCGTGTCCGGGACCGAGGCGGTGGGCACGAGCCAGGGGCCGAGCGGGGTGAAACCGGGCGCGTTCTTGCTGCGCAGCCAGTCGGTGCCGATCTGCGGCATGTCCCGGCGGAAGACGGTGGCCCGGTCGGTGAGGTCGTTGGCGATGGTGTAGCCGGCGACGTGGTCCAGGGCCTCCTCGACGGAGACGCGGTGGGCAGGGCGACCGATCACGGCGGCGAGCTCCAGCTCCCAGTCCGGCTTCCGCGCCCAGGCGGGCAGGACCACGTCGTCGTAGGGGCCGGTGATCGCACTCGGCAGGCCGATGAAGACGTACGGCAGGTCCTCCGCGGCCCGCCGGTCCATGATCTCCGCGGCCTCCGCGCGCCGCTCCTCCTCCGGACGGTCGTCACCGGGGGCGCGGTGGGCGACGTGCAGGTCGATGACGTGCTGCCGGTAGTTCGCGCCCGACTGGAACACCTGGCGCGGCTCCACCGGGGCGTGCACCCGCAGCTCCGAGACGGCCGTGCGGGGCAGGTCGGCGCCGGCCGCCAGGTCGCGCAGGCGCGGCAGGGCCGTCTCCCAGCGCTCCAGCAGGTCACGGGTGGTCAGCCGGGCGTCGCCGAAGGCGTCCCGCAGATCGAGGGCCCGGCCGTCGGGGGTGACGAGAGCGGGGAAGGCGGGCCCGTCCGGGGCCGAGAGGGTGGCGAGGGCGAACGGGCCGGCGAAGAGCGCGGACGCGGGTTCGGGTTTCACGGACATGTCCTCCTGATTGCGGTGGGACTAATCTGGACCCGCCGTCCGCGATCAGGGAAATAGATTCTGTGGATGGCAGGCATCCACCGCGTTTATTCCCCCCGCTCGTCGCCCGCCCCGCGAGGAACCGCACCGTGAACCTGGCCCGTCTCGACCTCAACCTCGTCGTCGCCCTGCGCGCCCTGCTGGAGGAGCGCAACGTCACCCGGGCCGGGCAGCGCGTCGGGCTGAGCCAGCCCGCCATGAGCGCGGCCCTCGCCCGGCTGCGGAGGCACTTCGCCGACGACCTGCTCGCCCGCGTCGGCGGCCACTACGAGCTGACCGCGCTCGGCCAGGTCCTGCTGGACCGCACCTCCACCGCCTACGACGTGCTGGAGCGCCTCTTCTCCAGCCAGGCCGAGTTCGACCCGGCCGAGGAGAGCCGGGAGTTCCGGCTGATGGCGTCCGACTACGCGGTCGCCGTCTTCGGCACCGAGCTCGCCAGGGTCGTGCACCAGGAGGCGCCCGGGATCCGGCTCCGCTTCACCCAGACCCAGCCGGCCGTCGTCGACGACACCGCCACCCTGCTCAGCGCCACCGACGGCCTGCTGATGCCGCACGGTGTGATCAGCGACTTCCCCGCGACCGACCTCTACGACGACCGCTGGGTCTTCCTCGTCGCCGACGACCACCCGACCGTCGGGGACCGGCTCACCCGGCAGGACCTGGCCCGGCTGCCGTGGGTGACCTACCAGCGCACCTACGACGCGCCCGCCGTGCGGCAGTTGGGGATGCTCGGCATCGAACCGCGGGTGGAGGTCTCCGTCGACAGCTTCCAGCTCCTGCCGCTGCTGGTCACCGGCACCCGGCGCATCGCCCTCGTCCAGGCCCGGCTGGCCCGGCTGCTGACGCCGATCGCCGCCGTGCGGGTGGTGGAGCCGCCCTACGAGGCGGTGCCGTTGCGGGAGGCGCTGTGGTGGCACCCGGTCCACACCCACGACGCGGCCCACATCTGGCTGCGCGAGACGGCGGCGCGGGTCGGCGAGCGCCTGGCGGGGGCCGGGGAGTCGTGAACCACGGGGCGGCGCCGCGTCGTCGACAACCGCGCGGCGGCCGGATGTGACGGTCTCGTCCGGGCTTCGGGGAAGCCATTCCCTGCGGCCCCGGGAACGGGCGATGATACGAGGGACAGGTGATCAGGTCGGTGACCGCGTGAGTACGGTGGAGTGGCCGGCCCGGATGGAGTTGGGGGAAAGCGTGACGTTCGAGCAGGAATGGGCCCAACTACGCGCTGCGGCCGCCGAGCGGTCGGGCATGCGGCTCAACGGCGTGCCGGCCGAGGGCGGCGGGGGCGGCGGCGGGGACGACCTGGTCGTCAACCGCGACGACCTCGGCGCCATCGGCAACGAGGCGTACGACCTGCTGGGCCGGCTGGGCAAGGACGGCGACATCGCCCGCGCCTCCACGTTCACCGCGGCGACGGCGCTGACCAACGGGAACTTCGTGAGCGGCTCGGCCGTGCTGAAGGTGCACGACTTCTGGCAGAAGCACCTGAGGACCCTGCTGGACTCCTGCGCGCAGATCTCGAACCACCTGGACTACAGCAAGGCCCAGCACGCCAAGGACGAGGCGAAGATCGAAGGGGACCTGACGCGGGTCTCCGTGCTCTCGGAATACATGAAGTAAGGCTCGGGGGAGCGTTCACCATGCTGAAGTACGAGGACATAGTCGACGCCCCGGTGGCGAAGCTGAAGGCCGCCGTCGACGACTGGGCGGAGATGGCGGGCAAGCTGGAGACGCTGGCCACCGACGCCACCGACGGGATGAAGGCCAAGGCCGAGAAGGCCTCCTGGAACGGCGTCAACGCGGGCGTCACCCGGGAGTTCATCGGCAAGACGGCCAAGGAGTTCGCGGACGCCGCGGCCGAGGCCAAGGGCGTGCGGATGATCCTGGAAGAGGGTCACGCCGCCATCAAGAAGGCCAAGGACGACCTGGTCAACATCCGGGACAACGAGGGGCCCGCGGCCGGTGTCCGCGTGGACGCCACCGGGAAGGTCTCGGCGCGGGAACCGCTGTCCGAGCTCCCGCCCAACGCGAAGCGCGACCCCGACTACCCCGAGCTCCTCGCGCAGGAGAGACGGAACATCGAGTCGTGGCAGAAGAAGATCGACCGGATCGTCGAGACCTGCAACGACACCGACCTCGCCCTCAAGAACTCCCTCGAGGCGAACGTCACCGACCGCAAGGACTTCAGCGCCCCGACGTACACCAAGCTGGACCAGGAGGAGGCCGCCCGCGCCGCCGCCCTCGCGGCGAAGGGCCGGGACCTCACGCACGCCGAGCTCCAGCAGCTCAACGAGCTGCTCAAGGACAACAGTTCGTCGGCGGACTTCTCCAAGGGCTTCTACGAGAAGCTCGGCCCGGAGAAGGCGCTCGCGTTCTTCGGCCAGCTCTCCACGGACACCTACGAGTACGGCAAGGTCGACAAGCAGCGCCTCGAGGACGTCCAGGAGCTGCAGCGGAACCTGGGCCTCAACCTGGCCACCGCCTCGCACGACAAGGAGTTCTCGGACAAGTGGGGTCCGGAGCTCCGCAAGCTGGGCACGGAGCGGATCCCGCTCGCCAAGCACGACTACGGCGGGCCGTTCGGGTACCAGCTGCTCGGCGGCATCATGCGCTACGGGAACTACGACGCGAAGTTCCTCAACCCGATCGCGGAGCACGTGGCGCAGCTGCACGCGAAGGACCCGTACATGTTCGCCGAGAACAAGGTGGTGAACAGCCCGTTCAAGAACCCGTTCAACCCGTCCGGGGTCAACGGGGCGGGCTACGACCCGTCCATCGCCATGCTGGAGGCGCTCGGCAACAGCCCGGAGGCGGCGAAG
Organism: Streptomyces sp. NPDC047130; assembly: GCF_040643475.1. Taxonomy (NCBI): domain Bacteria; kingdom Bacillati; phylum Actinomycetota; class Actinomycetes; order Kitasatosporales; family Streptomycetaceae; genus Streptomyces; species Streptomyces sp. NPDC047130. Next base: position 85,913 of record NZ_JBEYUK010000025.1, read on the forward strand.
AAGTTCTTCACCGACCCGCCGACCGCGTACAACGAGGACGGGACGGTCGACCACGGCGCCACGGCCGACCTCGGCAAGGACAAGGACGGCCAGAAGATCGGCAACTACCTCGACTTCTTCACCAACGAGAAGTGGGAGACCTTCGGCGACGTCAACTCGCTCGACGAGAAGGAACTCAAGGCGTCGCTCGACCACCTGCCCGACGCCCTCGGCCACGCCCTGGAGGCGGCGACCCTCGGCTACCCGGCCGGCCACCCGGACGCCGACGTGGTGCGCGACGCGGACAACGCGGCGGTCATGCAGCAGGTCATGGAGAAGTACGCCGACGACCCGAAGCTGCTCAAGGAGCACCACGAGGCGATGGTCGACAGCCTGGGGGTCATGGGCGCGGGCTACATCGACGACATCAACTGGGCGCTGGACAAGAACCGTCCGGACAGCTTGTTCGCACCGGGCAGAAACCCGGAGGGCCACGTCGACTTCGCAGACACGGAGGACGGAAACGGGCGGAGCGTCGTCCGGGGCTTCCTCAGCACCCTGGGGCAGCACCCCGACGCCTACGCGACGGTCTCCACCGCGGAGCAGGTGTACACCCGCAGCGTGCTGGAGGGGACGGTGGGCCCGGACGGCAAGATCGACGAGGGCGCCGCCAGGGCGACCGTGCGCGTGGGCGCCGAGGTGCAGGGCATGCTCGACCAGTCCCGGGCCGATCAGGTCGAGGCGACGAATCTCAAGACGCACGAGGACTACCAGAAAGCGGTCGAGAAGCGGGCCGGCTGGGTCCAGTTCGGCGCCGCGGCGGGCATCGCGGCGGGCGTGGCCTTCCTCCCCGCCACCGCGGCGGTGGGCACGGCCGCGGTGCTCGTCCCGCTGGCGACCGACATCGGCAGCGGCGCGCTCGAGCAGGTCGTGGGGCAGGTGGTCGGCGGCATCTCCGAGAACTCGGTGGACGAGCACAAGGAGAAGGTGGACGAACTCATCGGTGACGAGAGGAAGGCGATCTACTCCGCCGGTGAGAGCTTGGCCGAGGCGCCGATGGAGGAGTTCCTGCGGCGCCATGGCGGGACCCGCAGCAGAGACTTCCACGAGGACATGCAGCAGGCAGTGGTGATCGGCTACGGGAAAGGCAACGACCGGGAGAACCAGCAGGGCAATGACCCGGAGGCCGGCTGAGTCGCCGGCAGACCGAGGATACGTAAGTAAAGGATGCGGACAGTGCGCAGTGGTAGGTCGGCACGTCGGGGACTCCTCGCCGCGGCCGTGGCAGGTGCGTTGCTTCTCGGTGCCGCGGGCTGCGGTGGGGACGGAGAGCCGGAGGGGGGCCAGAAGACTCCGAAGGACTACAAGGTCGTCGCGGGGACGGAACTGTGCGGGGGCAATGCGATATCCGCCGACGCGTCCCGCGCACTGGAGGTGATCACGGGGGAGCCGCGGTTCGAGGCGTCTGGCGAGAGGTACACCGTCGAGCGGGCCGCGGCGGACCTGGTCGACGCTTTCGGGACCCCTGACGTGTGGGAGGGTGACGCCTGCCGTGTCTACACGCCTCTCGGTACAACCGACTTCGAGCTCAGAATCATCTGGACGTGGCTCGAGGGCCCGCCAAAGGGAAAACCCGCTCAGAAGTTCACCCTGTTGAAGATGGGCGAGGAGACCGGGGCGGCGTCGAACGAGGCATATGTCCTGTTTGAGTGTCGAAGCGACAAGTTGGCCGGCTCGTCGACAGCGGCCCACCTGATGATCAGCGCGGAGCACCGGACGGTGAGCGAACCCGAGGACAACGTCGATGCGCTGAAGGACGCCTACGCGACCGTGGCGCACTCCTACTCGCTGGCCATGGCCAAGGAACTGGGCTGCGAGAAGAACGGCGGGCTTCCCGAAGAGGCGGTGCTGGACCGCGCGTGATCGCTGAACGACGGACAAGGACGCGGACCATGGTCGGTCGCAGGTCGGCACGGGCCGGGTTCCTCGCCATGGCGGCCGTCGCCTCGCTGCTTCTCGCGGCCACCGGTTGTGGCGGGAGCGGGGGCGGGGAGGCGGCCGCCGAGGACCTGGCGGGGACGGAGCTCTGCGGCGGCGACGCGGTGTCCGCCGAGGCGTCCAAGGCACTGAAGGTGATCACCGGGGCGTCGCGGTTCGGGACGATGGCGGAGACGTCCACCGTCGCCCACGCCGCCAAGGGCCTCGTCGAGGCATGGCCGTACCCCACCGGAGGGCGGGACGACATCTGCCGCGTCTACACGGCCGCCGGCTCGCCGGAGTTCGAGCTCCGCGTCACGTGGGGACTCGAAGGCGGCGCCCCCACCGGGAGCACGGCCTCGGACCTCATCCGGCTGAGGATGGGGGAGGAGACCCTGGCCGGGGAGAAGAGTGCTTCGATGGTGTTCGGGTGCCGGAGCGACAGGTTCCCCGGCGCGACGAAGCCGGCACACGTCCGCATCGGTGTGGAGCGCTGGGGCATGCCGAAGCCGGTCGAGGGTGACGCCGAGGCGCTGCGGGACGCGTACGCGACCGTGGCGCACTCCTTCTCGCTGGCCATGGCGAAGGAACTGGGCTGCGAGGAGAACGGCGGGCTCCCGGAGGAGGCCGTGCTGGAGCGCGCGTAGCACCGGACGGGGCCGCCGCGGTGGTGACGGGCCGGGCCGGAAGCGTGGCGTCGGCCTGGCAGGCGGGTCGGGATTCCTCATTTATTATTCAGGGCGGCCGCAGGGGCGGCGGCGGGTCGTTCGAGGGCGGCAACTGCGGAACGGCCGGTCCGGCCCGCCGGTAGGGGCGGCTCACGCCGGGACCCGTTCGGGCGGGGGCGACATGACGCCGATCATGGACATCTCGGGGATTCGAGTGGCCCGGCCCACCATCCGCGAACGGAAATCCCCAGGGGAGAAGTGAGGTATGCCAGTGATCTGCGTCGGAGGCATGATCGGAACCGGCAAGACGAGCGTGGCCGAGCTGCTCGCGAAGGGGCTCGGGAGCCAGGTCTTCTACGAGAGCGTGGCCGACAACCCGATCCTCCCGCTCTTCTACACGGCGAGCCCCGAGGAGATCCAGGCCAAGCGCTACCCCTTCCTCCTCCAGCTGTACTTCCTGCAGACCCGCTTCGCCTCGATCAAGGAGGCCTACCGGCAGGACGACAACGTCCTCGACCGCTCCATCTACGAGGACTGGTACTTCGCCAAGGTCAACCACGACCTGGGCCGGATCAGCTCCCTCGAGATGCAGGTGTACGAGGGTCTGCTGGACGAGATGATGCGCGAGATCGACGGCCTGCCGTACCGCAAGGCGCCCGACCTCATGGTCTACCTGCGGGCGGACTTCGACACCGTGCTGCGCCGGATCGGGATGCGCGGCCGGGACTTCGAGCAGGACGAGAGCCTGGTGGAGTACTACCGGACGCTGTGGTCCGGCTACGACGACTGGGTGCACCGGCACTACTCGGCCAGTGAGGTCTTCGTCATCGACATGGACCGCACGGACGTGGTGAACAACCCGGAGGACGCGGCCCGCGTGCTGCGGGAGGTCGAGGCGGCGCTGACCGAGGTCCGGGCCCGGGCCGCGGGCGGCGTGGCGCCGGTGCCGTCGGGCGCCACGGCGGTGCCGTCGGGCGTCGCCGCGAGCTGACCCGCACCCCGGCCCCGGTACGGGACGACCGTGCGGTCCGCCAGGAGGGCTGACCGCACGGTCGTGTCCGGACGCGGCCCCCGCGCCGCCCCGCGCCGCCCCGGACGTCAGCCCACGGTCGTGGAGGTCCGGGCGGTGCCGGCCGCCGGGGGTTCCGCGGCGGAGGAGTCCTCGGCGTCCATCGCGTCCTCGCGGTGCCGGCCGCGGTAGGTGAGGTGGAGGGCCGTGACGGTCACGGCGGAGAGGACCATGACCACCCCGTAGAGGCGGTAGAGCTCCTCGGGCGTGAAGCCGCGGTCCTCGAGGAAGGTCGCGATGTTGGGGGCGAAGAAGGCGACGATCCGGCCCACGCCCATCATCAGGCCGACCGCGGCGGTGCGGATGGCGATCGAGTAGATCGAGGGGCTGATCGCGTAGTACGCGGCGACGCCGCCGTTGACCGCCAGGCCGATCAGCACCGCGAGGACCAGGACCGCGGTCCGGTCGTCGAAGTAGGCGGCGAAGACGAGGAAGACCACGAAGCCGACGACGCCGATCAGGGCCGTCACCAGGCGCGGGTGGATCCTGCGGGAGACCGCGGCGAAGAGCAGCGCGCCGACGACACCGCCGGCGGCGACCAGCGCCTGGGCGCGGATGCCGAAGTCAGGGTCCCCGGTGGTCTGGGTGACCAGCTTCGCGGTGAGGCCGTTGGCGAAGTAGAAGGCGCCGATCACCAGGGCGTAGGACGTCCACAGCAGGAGCGTGCGGGGCAGCATCACGCCCTGCCACATGCCGCTCGCGAACGTCACCTTGCCGGCGGCCCCGGTGGGGGCGGGCAGCGCCGCGGCGGCGGGGACGCCGAGCCTGGCGGCGATGCGGTTGTAGTCGCGCAGCGCGTGGGCCGGGCGCTTCTCGACCAGGTGGCCGACCGACTCCGGCAGCGTGACGGACGCCAGCACCAGGAGCAGGGCGGTGACGATCGCGGCGAAGAAGTACGGGCCGCGCCAGCCGAAGGCGTCGATCAGCCACACCGAGAGGAAACCGCCGATGGCCGCGCCGAGCGGCAGGCCGATGCCGTAGACGCCCATCACCACGCCGCGGCGGTGCCGGCTGGAGTACTCGGCGCACAGGACGCTGATGCTCGGCACGATCGCCCCGAGGAACAGCCCGGCGAAGAACCGGAAGACCAGGAACATTTCGAAGGACGTCGCCAGACCGCTGAGGACCATGCCCGGCACGATCAGCGCGAGCGAACCGAGGATGTGCGGGCGACGGCCGATCCGGTCGGCGACCGGGCTCAGCAGGGTCGCGCCGACGCCCATGCCGAGGGTGCCGAGGGAGGCGACGAGGCCCTGCTGCCCCTTGCTCAGCGCCCAGTGATCGGTCAGGGCGGGCAGCGTGTACGAGGTGATGAGGATCTCGTACCCGTCGATCATCGTGAGGAGGATGCAGAGCGCCACGACCACCCATTGGAAGCGGGTCATCGGGTTGTTCCGGATCGCGTCTCTCAGGTCCATCTGACTCTCCACCCTGCATGCAAATAGTGCACTTCCTCGTGCATTTAGAGAAGGCTGGACGGTGGAGGGTGAGCTGTCAAGGGTTGTCCGCGCTGCCCTTAGGCTCAGGGCATGGCTGAGACCTCCCGCGCCGCCGGCGCCCAGACCCTCGCTCGGGGCCTCCGCGCGCTCGAGTTGGTGACCGCAGCCCGTGACGGACTCACGGTGCAGGAAGTCGCGGACCAGCTCGACGTGCACCGCTCGATCGCCTCGCGCCTGCTGAGCACCCTGGCCGACTTCCGTCTCGCGGTGCGGGGCGGCGACGGCCGCTACCGCGCGGGTGTCGGCCTGGCCGCGCTCGCCGGGGGCATCCACGCCACGCTGCGGGCCGAGGCCGAGCCGGTGATGCGGGAGCTCGCGGACGAGCTGGGGGCCACGATCTCCCTGCTGGTCACCGAGGGGGCCGACGCGGTGGCGCTCCTGGTGATGGAGCCGCCGGCCGCGAGCTGGGTGCTGTCCTTCCGCACCGGCAGCCGGCACCCGCTCGGCCGCGGTTCCGCGGGCGTGGCGCTCATGGCCGCGCGTCCGCCGGCCCCCGGGGACGCGGAGGCCGTGGTCCGGGCGCGGGAGCGGGGGTTCGCCGCCACCTTCGGGGAGGTGGAGCCCGGCGCCCACGGGGTGGCCGTGCCGATCGGGGCGCCGGGGCTGCCGCCGGCCTGCCTGAACCTCATCACCTACCGCGCCGAGGTCGCCGAGAAGGCCCCCGCCGCACTGATCGCCGCCGCGACCCGCCTGTCCGAACGCCTCGCCTGACCCGCCCCAGAACGGAGTCGCCCGAGAGCGGAGTCGCCCGAGAGCGGAGTGGCCCGAGAGTGGAGCCGCCCGAGAACGGAGCCGCCCGCCCTTCGCGGCCCGGCGGCTCCGTCCCCGCGCCCGGACACGGCCTGCGCGCGGGTGGTCCGGCGTTCCGTCTCCGCCCCGGTGATGTGCGCACGGCCCGGCGGCGGTGGCGGGTGGTTCGGCGCCGTACCGGTCGGTATTGACTTCCGCGGTCGATGGTGGTGCCATGGCGTGCAGAAGGGCGTGCACATAACGCCTGAGGGCGTGCACATTCAGCACAGGAGATAGGCGTTGTGACTCTCACCAAGGAATCCGCGGCCCGCGACATCACCCTCCCGTCGGGCACCCACCTGCGCTACTACGAGGCCGGTGACGCCTCGGCGCCGCCGGTCGTGATGCTGCACGGTTCCGGGCCGGGGGCGACCGGCTGGTCCAACTTCTCCGGCAACCTGGAGGCCGTCGCGCGCGGCGGGTTCCGCGTCCTCGCCCCCGACATGCCGGGGTGGGGCGACTCGGACGCGGTGCGGACCGTCGACATGGACCACGACGCCGACCTGGTCGCGTTCCTCGACGCCCTCGGCATCGGGAAGGCGGCGCTGATCGGCAACTCGATGGGCGCCCACACGGCGATCCGGTTCGCGACGCTGCATCCCGAGCGCCTCAGCCACCTGGTCACCATGGGCGCCTCGCTCGGCCGCGGCCCGGTGAAGAACCTGTTCTCCGCGGGCGACGGTCCCAGCGAGGGCCTGAAGGTGATCGCACGGGCCTACCGCGACCCCAGCCCGGAGAACATGAAGGCGCTGGTCGAGATCATGACCTTCGACAAGGCGCGGTTCGCCACCCCCGAGCTGACCCGCGCCCGCTCGGAGGCCGCCCTGGCCCGCCCCGAGCACCTGACCAACTACCTCGAGGGCCTCGCCCACGGCGCGCCGATCCCCCGCCGGGTCGACCGCGACCTGATCCCGGGCATCCAGGCGCCGACCCTGCTGATCCACGGCAAGGACGACCGGGTCCTGCACTTCGAGGTCAGCCTGTGGCTGACCGCCAACATCGCCGACTCCCGTCTGGTGCTCCTCAACCGCTGCGGGCACTGGGCCATGATCGAGCACGCCGACGAGTTCAACCGTCTCGTCGTGGACTTCCTCTCGCACAACTGAGGCCGCCGCACATGTCCACCCCCACTCTCGACACCGACGTCGTCGTCATCGGAGCCGGACCCGTCGGGCTCACCCTCGCCAACCTCATCGGCGTGCGCGGCCACCGCGCGATCGTCCTGGAGGCACGCCAGGAGCTGATCGACTACCCGCGCGGCGTCGGCCTCGACGACGAAGCGATCCGCACCCTCGCCACCGCGGGGCTGTGGGAGCGGGTCAAGCCCTTCACGGTGCCCCACCACGTGGTGCGGCTCGTCAACGGCACCGGTCAGGTGCTCGCCACCAACGACCCCACCACCGAGGAGTTCGGCCACCCGCGCAAGCACGGGTTCATCCAGCCGCTCGTCGACCGGGAGCTGGCCGCCGGGGTCGGGCGCTTCCCGGAGCACGACCTGCGTTTCGGCCACCGGGTCACCGGCCTGGAGGACCGCGGCGACCACGTCGTCGTCACCGCCGAGCGCCTCGACGCCGACGGTGCCGTGCAGGAGACCGTCACCGTCACCGGCCGGTACGCCGTCGGCTGCGAGGGCGGCAGCTCGTTCACCCGCAAGTGGATGGGCGTGGAGTTCGAGGGCAGGTCGCCCTCCACCCGCTGGGTCGTCGTGGACGTCGCCGACGACCCGATCGGCACCCCGTCGGTCTACCTGGGCGCGGACCCCCGCCGCCCGTACGTCTCCATCGGCCTGCCGCAGGGGATACGCCGCTGGGAGTTCATGCTCCACGACGACGAACCCACGGACCTGGTCGAGGACCGCTCCTTCATGAACGGCCTGCTGCGCCGCCACGTGCCGGACCCCTCCGCGCTGAAGATCATCAACCAGCGCACCTTCACCCACCACGGCCGGGTCGCCTCCAGCTTCCGCAAGGGCAGGGTCTTCCTGGCCGGCGACGCGGCGCACCTGATGCCGGTGTGGCTCGGCCAAGGGTGGAACTCCGGCATCCGGGACGCCACCAACCTCGCCTGGAAGCTCACCGCCGTGCTCGACGGCGACGCGGGCGACGCCCTGCTCGACACGTACACCACGGAGCGCCGCAAGCACGCGGCCGACATGATCGACGTCAACATGACCGCCGGGTCGGTCATGAAGATGCGCCCCCTCGGCGGCTGGGTCCGCGACCGGGCGGCCGGCGCGCTCAACCTGGTGCCGACGTGGAAGTCCTACTTCAGCGAGCTGCGGTTCAAGCCGATGCCGCGGTACGCCGAGGGCGTCGTCGTCGACCAGGTGACGCTGCGGCCCGGCACGGCTCAGGCGAGCTTCAAGAAGGGGAGGCTCCTCCCGTTCGTCGACTCGCCCGGCTCGGTCTCGCCGGTCGGACTGCAGTTCGTCCAGCCGCGCGTCACCACCGCCGACGCCGAGAACGTCCTGCTCGACGAGGTCACCGGCGACTGGTGGACCCTGGCGTCCTGGGGCGGCAACCCCACCGCCCATCTGACCCCCGCCGACCTGGCGTTCGTCAGGCGGCACCGGATCCGGCTCGTGTCGTTCGTGCCGGAGACCCAGCGGGAGTGGGCCGAGAAGCGGTTCGCCGACTCGCCGGAGCCGGTCACGGTGGTCGGCGACCTGTCCGGCGCGCTCAAGCGGTGGTTCGACGTCCGCGCCTGCGGCACCGTCGTCCTGCGCCCCGACCGCTTCGTCGCCGCGGCCTGCCTCAGCCAGCAGACGTCCACGGCCCTCGCCGCGCTCCGGCGCGCCGGAGCCCTCGCCGAAGGAGTGTCCTCGTGAGCCTCGCCCTCGTCACCATGTCCCACTCGCCGCTGCTGGAGTTCAACGATCCGCCGGCGGAGGTGAAGGCCGAGGTCGACGCCGCCTTCGAGCAGGCCCGGTCCTTCGTCCGGGAGTACGACCCCACCCTGGTGCTCGCCTTCGCGCCGGACCACTACAACGGCTTCTTCTACGACCTGATGCCGCCGTTCTGCATCGGGTACGAGGCCCTCGGCGTGGGCGACTACGGCACCGCCGAGGGGCCGCTCGACGTCCCCACGGAACTGGCCGAGCGGCTGGCGCAGCACGTGCTCGACCGTGACCTCGACGTGGCCGTCTCACGCCGGATGGAGCTGGACCACGGGGCGATCCAGCCGTTGGAGATCCTCTTCGGGGGCATCGCCACGGTGCCGACGATCCCCGTCTTCGTCAACGGCGTCGCGAAGCCGTTCACCTCGATGCGCCGGGTGCGGCTGCTGGGCGAGGCGATCGGCTCGTTCCTGACCACGCTCGACGAGCGGGTCCTGGTGATCGGCTCCGGCGGACTCTCCCACGACCCGCCGGTGCCGCAGTGGGCCACGGCGGACGAGCAGGCGCGCGCCCTGCTGCTCGACGGCCGCCACCCCACCGCCGCGGCCCGCGACGCCCGCCAGCAGCGCGTCATCGACACCGGCCGGGCCTTCGCGGCGGGCACCGCCGCCATCCGTGACCTCAACCCCGCCTGGGACCGGGCCCTGATGGACACCCTGGCCTCGGGCGACCTCACCCCCGTCGACGCGATGACACCGGCCGGCATGGCCGAGGCCGCCGGCAACTCCGCCCACGAGGTGCGCACCTGGGTGGCCGCCTTCGGCGCGCTCGGCGCCGCGGGGAGGTACGAGGTGGGCACGCGGTTCTACAAGCCGATCCGGGAGTACATCGCCGGGTTCGGGATCATGACCGCGAAAACGGCCTGACCGCGCATACGGCCTGACCGCCGGGCAGGCTGACCGCCCGGCCTCCTGACGGCCGGCCGCCAGGCCGCCCTGCCGCCCGACCGCCCGACGCCGCGAGCGGCACGCGTCGGTCCGCACGGCCCGGACAGCACGGTCTGCCCGGCCCGCCGGTCTGCCCGGCCCGCCGGTCTGCCCGGCCCGTCCTCGCGTACGGCTCGGCCGCGGTCGGTCGCCGGCGGGGCCAGCGGCTTCCTCCTCAAGGACGCCCCGGCACACGAGCTTGTGCAGGCGCTCCGCGTGGTGGCCGCCGGGGAGGC
>NZ_JBEYUK010000026.1:0-91881 GCF_040643475.1 Streptomyces sp. NPDC047130
GTGAAGGGGGAGGTCACGGAGGCCACGGAGGTCACGGGGCGTTCGGGTCAGCCGCGCATCCGGCCGAGCCACTCCAGCGTGCGGCGGAGGTCCGAGCGGCACCGGTCGTTTCTCCGGGGCGGGAGGCACCGCGGTCGTGGAGAATCAGGAGCACCGGGAGCGATCACTTACCGCCGTCACCGGAGTCACCCTTCTCCCGGCGCCCTTTCCTCCGCGGTGAGGGCCGCGCCCCGAGACAGGAGACCCTCCATGACCGACCTGGCGACGACGGCGGACGTCTGGCGCTCGATCCACACCGAACGCGCCGCGCTGGCGGCCGACCTGGCCTCCCTCCCGGAGGAACGGTGGGAGACGCCGTCGCTGTGCGCCGGCCTCACCGTGCGCGAGGTGCTGGCCCACCTCACCGCGGGCGCCCGCCTCAACGCCGTGCGCTGGATGGCCGGAGTGATCCGCTGCCGCTTCGACTTCGACCGGCAGGTCGCCATGCGCCTGGCCGAACAGCTCGGCCCCACCCCCGCCGCGACCCTGGAGCGCTTCCGGAGCATCGTGCGGAGCACCACCAAGCCGCCGCTGCCCCCCATAGCCATGCTGGGCGAGACGGTCGTCCACGGCGAGGACATCCGGCGCCCGCTGGGCATCACCCGCGCCTACCCGGTCGAGGTGGTCACCCGGCTGGCCGAGTACTACGCGGGCACCGACATGGTGGTCGTCGCCAAGGGCCGCATCGGCGGTCTGCGGCTCGTCGCCGAGGACGGCGCCTTCGCGACGGGCACGGGGGCGCGGGTCTCCGGCCCCACGTCGGCCCTGGTGATGGCCATGACCGGCCGCGCCGCGCACTGCGACGACCTCCGGGGCGAGGGCGTGGAGCTCCTCCGCGCCAGGTGCGGGACGACGTGACGTCGTCCCCGGTGGCGGCACCGCGCCGCAGCTCCCGCGCTCAGGGGGTCGGCAACACCTCGGCCCACGCGACCGGTTCGGGGGTAGCCGAGCCCCGCGCGCAGCGCCTCGCAGGCCGTGAGGTGGTGGTCGGGAGCGGGTTCGGTCGCGGCCCGCGCGATCTCCGCGTGGGCTCCCCGAGGGGGTGCCCGTGCATTGCGAGGACCGCCGCCTCGACGACGGACCAGCGGCTCTCCCCATCCACATCCCTGCCCGATCCGGCCATTCGGCTCCCGACCGGGGTACCGGCGGTCACGGGGGCTGATCAGGCGAGCGTGGCGGAACGACGTGGAAAGGATCGCGTCACGCCCGTTGATCTCCCATTGCCGCCGTGACGGCACGTGACAAGGATCGTCGTCACGGCGAGGGAATCACAAGACATGCGTCGCCGGACCGGAAGGCAGTCTTTCCGTCACCGAAAGGCCACCACGATGGAATTCCGTCGCCCCGTACCCCGGGCACCGCTCGCCCCCGTGCCCGCCGACGGCACTGCCGCGGCGGCGGCCGGACCCGCGGCGGCGCGTCCGGGGGCACGGTGACGACCGAACCCACCACCGGCCCCTCCGGCAGCGCCGAGGCGCCGGGAGGACCCGCCGGCTGGTACTGCGGCTTCGACCAGCGCGTCGTCCCGCCCACCGTCTCGTACGGGTCCACCGGTGTCACGGTCCGCGAGGCCCAGTGCCTGCTGCTGGCCCTCGGCTACAACGTGGGCCACTCGGGGATCGACGGCGTCTTCGGACCCGGCACGCGATCGGCGGTCCGCGCCTTCCAGTCCGACTACGGACTCCTCGTCGACGGCATCGTCGGCCCGCGCACCTGGAACGGGCTGCGGTACTACTGAGATCCCGCGACTACCGGGAATGCGAACGCCAGACATCGCGGCCGACCGGTGTCACGCCCGAAAACCCCGGCCGGAATTCCCCGCCACTTCCAGGAGGCCGACCACGTGCTCGGCCTGGGCAGGAACACCCGGCGCGCGATCGACGACGGCCACATCGCCCCCGACCGCGGCCGCCGCTGGATCACGGACCTCGCCCAGGGCCCGTTCTACGCGTCGTTCACCCTCGTCGCCGTCGTCTGCACCCGCTGACGGAGCACCACCCCCGAGTTCGCGGGCGTCGGCGTGACAGGATCCGCGGAATGAGCAACGAACGAGCGGAACGGCCGGTCGCCCTGGTCAGCGGGTCGACGTCGGGCATCGGGGAGGCCGTCGCGCGCCGGCTGGCGGCCGACGGGATGCGGGTCGTCGTGCACTCGCGCACCAGCGTTGCGGCCGGCGAGGCACTGGCGGCCGAACTCGGCGGGGAGTACGTGCGGGCGGACCTGGAGGTGGAGGACGAGGCCCGCGCGCTGGTCGGCACCGCGCTCGACCGGTGCGGACGACTGGACGTGCTGGTCAACAACGCCGGCATCAGCTGGCCCGTCCCGCACGACGACCTCGCCGCCGCGACCCCCGCCGACTGGCGGCGCCTGCTCGAGGTCAACCTGATCGCCCCCTGGGTGCTCTGCACCGCCGCGCTCCCCGCCCTGCGCGAGGCCCCCGGTGGCGGCAGCATCGTCAACATCACCAGCCACGCCGGGGTGCGCCCCAAGGGCTCCTCCGTGCCGTACGCGGCGAGCAAGGCCGCGCTCAACCACGTGACACGGCTGCTCGCCGCCGCCCTCGGCCCCGACGTGCGGGTCAACGCGGTCGCGCCGGGACTGGTGGACACGCCCATGACGCGGGACTGGGCGGACGCCCACGCACTCTGGCGCGAGCGCTCGCCCATGCGCCGCCCCGCACGGCCCGCGGACGTCGCCGACCTGGTGGCCTCCCTGATCTCCGCGGCCTACCTCACCGGGGAGGTCGTCGTGCTGGACGGCGGACTGAACCTGACCTGACCGCCCCTCAGCGGAACTCGTGCACGACCTCGATCGCGCCGACGATGTGCGCGTTGAACTCGTCCAGCTCCTCGGCAGGCACCCACAGCTCGAGGATCGTGCGCCCGCCCGCCTGCTGGACCGGGTAGCGGCGCAGGAAGGCGGAGTCGACGTCGAACCGCGTGACGTAGCCGGCCCCGTCGTGCTTGACGTTCCAGTCCCGCGCGATCCGCACCGCGTAGTCCTCGGCGAGCACCGGGTAGAAGATCGGCTGCTCCGGCAGCCGCGGCGGCCAGGCGCTCCATCCCGACTCGCGCACCAGCTCCAGTTCCTTCGGGCCGGTGGGGCGCCACAGGGTCGTCGTCGGTCGGCGGCTGGTCATCGCTCGGGCTCTCTCGGCCTGGGCGGACGCCGGAAGCGCCCGCCGGGAGACCGACGCTAGCGTCGGCCAGCGGAGGTGACCAGCGGGTTTCGCCGTGCTCCGGGCCCGTGCTTCCGGTCCGTGCTCCCGGTCCGAAGCGGAGGTGGACCGGCTCAGGGCACCCGGCCCAGACGGACCGCCCAGGCGGACCGGCTCAGGCCGCCGCGGGACGGATGTTCTGGTTCCGGTGGAAGAGGTTCTCCGGGTCGTAGGCGCGCTTGACCTCGGCCAGCCGGTCGTAATGGCTCCGGTACGTCGCCCGGACACGCTCCGTCCCCTCGTTCTCGCCGATGAAGTTGACGTAGCCGCCCCCCATCGAGTGCGGGTGCAGTGCCTCCCAGTAGTCCACGCACCACCGGCGCAGCGCCTCCGCGTTGGCCGGGTCCGGGTCGATGCCCGCGATCACGCCGGACCAGACGGCGTCCCGGTAGGCCCAGGCCGTGTCGTCGGCGCCCACCCGGTGGGCGGCGCCGTCGATCGGATAGAGGTGCATCGTCGACAGCCCGCTCGGCAGGTCCGCCCCGAACCGCTGGTGCACCTCGACGGCCCCGTCGGAGATGCTGTCGAAGAAGTCGCCCCGCCAGTACCACTGCAGGCCCGCGGGAAGCAGGTCGTCGAACATGCTCTGCAGGTCGGGCAGCGGCATGGGCGCGGTGAAGTGGAAGTCGGGCGGCGCCGGGTCGTTCACGGAGGCGAGCAGCCGCTCCAGCCGATCGCCCTCCTGCTCCCCGGCCCAGCACCAGACCACCGCCGCCACGGTCCGCCCGTACATCTCCTCCGGGAACGGCGGCCCGGGCGGCACGGCCATCGCGGCGTAGAACCCGTTGAGCTCCTCGGGCGCGGACGGCAGGAACTCGCGGTACCAGCGCAGCACGTCGGACGCGCGGTCGACCGGCCACGCCGTCAGGCCCACGGTCACCGTGTCCACCGGGTGCAGCCGGAAGGTGAATGCGGTGACCACCCCGAAGTTTCCGCCGCCGCCGCGCAACGCCCAGAAGAGGTCCGGGTGTTCGTCCTCGGAGGCGGTCACGAAGGAGCCGTCGGCGAGGACCACGTCGGCGGAGAGCAGGCTGTCGACGGTCAGGCCGAACGTGCGGGTGAGGTGCCCGTGGCCGCCGCCCAGGGTCAGGCCGCTCACCCCGGTCGTCGAGTTGATCCCGGACGGCAGGCCGAGGCCGAAGGTGTGCGCCGCGTGGTCCAGGTCGCCCAGTCGGCTGCCGCCCCCCACCTGGGCGGTGCGCGCCTCGGGGTCCACCCGGACCCAGCGCATCGGCGACAGGTCGAGGGCCACCGCGCCGTCCGCCACCCCCAGCCCCGGCCCGCTGTGGCCGCCCCCGCGCACGGTCAGCTCCGCGCCCGTGTCCCGGGCCAGCGACAGCACCGCCCGCACGTCGCCGACGTCCACACAGCGCGCCACCGCGGAGGGGCGCCGGTCCACCATCGCGTTGTAGACGCTGCGTGCCTCGTCGTATCCGATGTCACCGGGGGCGACCACCTCGCCCCGCATCGCCTGGCGCAGCCTGTCCAGCACCGTCGCGTCCATGATGCGAACACCTCTGTCCGGGGTCCGTGAGCGGCGGACGGATTCAGGGGCACGCGACGTCCGGCAGGGCCGAGCAGAATCGTGGCGCGAAGGACCGTTCGCGCTCGGTGTCTCGATTTCTCGGTTTCTCGGTTTGTCGGCTTCTTGGTACTTCGGTACTTCGGGTATCTCGGTATGGGGCGCGCGGGGCAGGGGATCGCCCGCGCCCTTCCATTCTCCCTCCGCGCCGGGGGCCCTCGCACCCGGAGGGAGCAGGCGGGACGGGGAACGCCCCCGGCTCCGGGGCGGGCCGTGCCAGAGTGGGGGCATGTGCGGCCGATACGTCTCCACCCGGAGCCCTCAGGAACTGACCAAGCTCTTCGACGTCGCCGAATGGCGCCCCGAGGAGACGTTGGAGCAGAGCTGGAACGTGGCTCCCACCGACCCGGTGTACGCCGTCCTGGAGCGCGCCCGGAAGGGGGCCGAGGAGGACACGCCGGTCCGCCGGGAGCTGCGGACCCTGCGCTGGGGCCTGGTGCCCTCGTGGGCGAAGGACCCGAAGATCGGCTCGCGCATGATCAACGCCCGCGTGGAGACCGTCCACGAGAAGTCCGCCTACCGCACCGCCTTCGCCCGCCGCCGCTGCCTGCTCCCCGCGGACGGGTTCTACGAGTGGGAGCAGCTGAAGGACGAGAAGACCGGCAAGGTCCGCAAACAGCCGTACTTCATCCACCCCGCCGACGGCGAGGTCATGGCCCTCGCCGGGCTGTACGAGTACTGGCGCAACCCCGAGGTCAAGGACGGCGACGACCCGGCCGCCTGGCTGCTGACCTGCACCATCATCACCACCGAGGCCACCGACGCGGCCGGCCGCGTCCACCCCCGGATGCCGCTCGCCCTCACCCCCGACCACTACGAGGCCTGGCTCGACCCCCACCACGACGACACGGAGCACCTCCGCGACCTCCTCACCCAGCCCGCCGAGGGCCGCCTCGCCGCGCGTCCCGTCTCCATCGCGGTGAACAACACCCGCAGCAACGGGCCGCAGCTGCTCGAAGCGGTGTGACCGGACGGGACGTCGGCTTCCCTGCCGGGCGCGCTCCCGAGGCGCAGCGTCACCTATTGACATTCGATAGATCACTACCGATAGTCGATAGATATGTGTCGCGATCCATCCCGGGGAGAACTCGATGAAGACGGCCGTGCCGGCAGGCGTCACCGTGATCGGGCTCGCGCTGATGGTGCTCATGATCACCACGGAGGGCGAGCCCGGCGCGCTGCCGCTGTTCCTGGTCGTCCTGGGCGCCGTGTGGCTGGGCGTCGTCCGCCTGCGGCGGGGTCCTTCGCACGGCGGGTGACGGACCCCGCCGGAAGGGCGGATGGGGGCACACCGCGACGATCCGGCAACCGCCGGCCCATGGCGCCGATCCCCACCTGCGCGAGGACCACGGCACCGGCAGGTCCCCGCCGGAACGGGCGGACGACGGACCGCACTCCGAGGCTGCCGGGATCCTCCGCGCGGCAGGGGCGCGGGAGGCGGCCCGCCGGACTCCGTGACCGGCGCCGCCCCCGCTACGAGGCGACGGGCAACTCCCGTGCCCGGGAGCGGGCCTGGGCCCGGATCTCCCGGAGCCGCCGGTAGAAGGCGTTGTGGCTGTTCTGGTCGATGTTCAGCGGCACGTCGAGCTCGGCTATGAGCCGCGACTCGAGGGCGGTGGGCTCGGCGTGCTCCACCCAGCAGACGCGCGCGTTGTCCGCCATCCACCGGCTCAGCTCGGCCTCGCCCTCCCTGCCGAAGGTCAGGCGCCGCCCGCTGCCGACCCGGCGGAGTTCCAGGCCCAGCAGGCAGCCGAGCGAGAGCCGCAGCGTCGAGCCCGCGGCGTTGCCCCGGCAGTGGTAGCGCACCCGCGTGGCCAGGTTCTGCGTGCTGGTCCTGGTGGTCGTGCGACGCGGAGCCATGCCGACGTAGAGCAGCCGCCGGCCGGGCAGCTCGGGGTGCGGGGGCTCCTCGAAGTGCCAGCCGTACACCCCGGCGGCAGCCGGGACCGGGCTGGGGCTGCTCAGCACCTCCTCGACGGACCAGAGCCGGTCGGGGCGGGCGAGGGCGGTGACGTCCAAGGGATCCTCCGGGGAGGTGGCGAGGAGAAGGCCGGCGCGGCCTCGGCCGGTGCCGACGCCGTGGCGGGTCGCGCCGACCGCACCGCACCCGGCGCAGAAAGATCGTCAGCTTATAGTGCTGCACCGTGGCGCGGGGGAGAGACGGGCACCGCGCACGGACGACAGGGGGCGGCGTGGGGGAGCTCGCGGGCGGGGGCCGGGCCGGGGCGGATGACGCGGGACGAACTGATGCGCCGCCTCGCCGCGTTGCGGCAGGCGCAGGTCGGCGGCAGACGGGCGCCGCACAAACCGCTGCTGGTGCTGTGGCTGCTGGGCAGGTTCGCCGCGACGGGACGCACCCACGTGGAGCTGCTGCCGGCCCGGCCCGGGGTGCCGGAACAGGCCGTCCGGCTGCTGATGGACCAGCACTTCACCCCCGCGCTCGAGCCGGTGATCCGCGAGGCCGTCGGCCTGGACCCCGCGGTCCTCGGCGGCGTCACGGACCTGGCCGTGGGGCGCGGACGCCGGAAGCGGCGCGCGGGATTCACGGAAGAGGTCCTGGCGGCCTACGCGTACGCCTGTGCCTTCTGCGGATTCGACGGGGCCCTCGGCCGGCATCCGGTGGGGCTCGAGGCCGCCCACGTCCGGTGGCACAGTCAGGACGGGCCCGACGAGGTCGCCAACGGGCTGGCGCTGTGCGCCCTGCACCACACCCTGTTCGACGCCGGGGTGCTCGGGCTCCGGCCCGACCTGCGCATCCAGGTGTCCCCGGTGTACGTGGCCCGCAGCGAGGCGGGCCGGGCGGTCGACGCGCTCCGGGGGCGGCCGGTGGCCGCTCCCCGGCCCGGACGGCCGGGACCGGCACCGGTGCACGTCGAGTGGCACGCGCGGCAGGTCTACAAGGGCGCCGGAGCCGGGGCCGCGTAGGCCGCGCGCGCTTCCGCCGACCTGGCCGGCGGTGCGGCCGAGTGGGCCCGGTAGTGTCCCGGACATGACGACGACGTTGCTGACCTACGCGGGGCCCGCGGACCGGGAGGCGCTGGTCACGCGTACCGGGGGAGTGCCGCTGGCCCCCGCCGGGACGGCGTGGCCGATGTGCGCCGACTGCGAGGGGCCGATGCAGTTCCTGGCCCAGTTCCTGCTCGACGGCCCGGCGCGCCCCACGGCACGGGCGGACGGGCCGGACGGGCCGGACGGGTCGGCCGGGCTGGTCATGGCGCTCTTCATGTGCCAGACCGACCCCGGCATGTGCGAGGCGTGGAGCCCGACCGACGGGGCGAACGCGCTGCGCCTGTACCCCGCGGAGGGGCTGACGCCGATCCCCGCGCCGGCGGCGGAGAGCGAGGAGATGCTGTTCCTCGGGGAGGCCAACGCCGTGGACCTGGCGGAGTCCCCGCTGGACGACTACGGCAGCGCCCGCGAGGAGTGGGCCGGCGTCGACGGACGGTCGTTGCGGCACGTGCTGGGCCAACTCGGCGGGCGCCCGCTGTGGTTGCAGGCCGACGAGACGCCGTCGTGCGGGAGCTGCGACCGGCACATGGACCTGGTGGCCCAGTTGGAGGAAGGCCCGAACCACGCCACGGCGATGAACTTCGGCGGCAACGGGACGGCGTACGCCTTCGTCTGCGGTCCCTGCGGCGAGGGCGCCTTCCTCTGGCAGTGCTGAGGGGCGGCGCCCGGAACCGGTCAGCCGGCGACGGGCGCCGGCGTGCGCAGCACGTCGAACTCGTCGAGGTGGAGGGGGTTCTCCACCGACTTGCCGTCGGGCACCCGGAAGGCCGCGAGCCGCTCCGGGTCGCGGCAGTCGACGGCCAACTCGGTGAACCCGCTCGTCACGGGGCCCCCTCGGCATGCGGACGCGGACCGAGCCCACGGGCGGTCCGCGGCCCCGGCACGACCGGTGTCCGGACCAGGAAGGGCTCCAGCAGCCCCGGAACGGCCTCGTCGGCGAAGCGCAGTCCCTCCGGGAGCAGGACGTCCTTGACGTGGTAGGCGCCGCGCCCGCCCGCCGTGGTGACGGTGAGCCGGCTCAGCCCCGAGCGGCGGTGCCACGCCCACTGAGTGATGTTCCAGCCGATCACCCCGTCGCGGCGCAGGGCGATGGTGCGGCGCTTCAGCGTGCCGTGCCGGGTGACCAGGTGGCGGCCGGTGACGCCGTGCCCGAGGTTGCGGTGGGCGTCGACGGCGAACGGCGTGCCGACCGCCCAGACCACGAGGGCCGCGAGCCAGCCGGCGTGCACCAGGACGGGCGTCAGCAGCGCCCCGAGCAGCACCAGGACGCCGCCGAGGCCGAGGCCCGTCAGGAGGACCAGGCGCAGCATGCGGCGCAGGGCGTGCCGGGTGTGCGGCAGGAGGCGCACCGACTCGGTCGGGTCCCGGTCCTCGCCCAGGACCGCGGCGGCGACCCGGTGCGCCTCGGCGAGCGGAGCGGGAGGCAGCAGCGCGCTGCTGTCGTGGCCGCGCGTCTCCTCCTCCACGGTGCCCGCGCCCGTGGCGACCGCGTAGGTGCAGGCGCCGCCGCCCCGGCGCAGCAGCAGCGGCTCGGCGATCTCCACCCCGCGCAGCCGCTCCTCCTCCAGCGACACCGAGCGGGTCACCACCAGCCCGCGGGCGGCGCGCAGCGTGCCGTTCGGCTCGCGCGTCAGGCGGAAGTCCCACCACATCTCGACGTACAGCCCGAGAGCGCCGACGACCCCGGTCGCCAGCACCGCCAGGACGACGAGCGGGACGACCGTGAGCAGGTCGGCCGAGCCGGTCAGCCAGGAGATCAGGCGCGGGACCAGCACGGTGTCGGGTTCGGCGCCGAGGAGGTCCAGCAGGTTGTGGAGGCCGCCGACGGCGCTGAGGCCGAGCAGGAGCGGCACGACCGACAGCGGGGCGAACCGCAGCCAGCCCCACCGGATCCGGGCGAGGGTGACGCGCCCGCCGCCGTCCTCGCCGGCGCCCCGGCCGCGCAGCAGCCGCTCGCCCAGCGCGTCGGAGTCCCGGACGGCCAGCGCGTCCAGGGTGAGCACCGCGTCCTGCCCGGAACCGACGTGGTGACCGGTGCCGATCCTGACCGTGCGGATGCCGAGCAGGCGGTGCACCGGGTTGGCGGAGACGTCCACGCTCCGTATCCGCTGCCGGGGGACGGAGCGGTGGCTGCGCACCGCCACACCGGTCCTCAGCTCGACGCGTTCGGAGGTGAGGCGGTAGGTCGTGCGGTGCCAGCGGACCCCCTCGTAGGCGGGCAGGCCGAGCGCGGCCGGCGGGACGGCCGCGTACAGCCACCACGGTGCGTCGCGCCACCACAGGACGGCGAGGGCGACGACGCCCAGCAGCGCGCACCAGACGGCGGTGGCGACGACGATCCGGGGGTCGAGGCGCCGCCAGCCGGCGGCGCCGGAGGTGCTCATGTCGCGTCTCCCGGGGTCGCCCGGGCGATGCGGGTCAGCTCCTCGGCCAGGTCACGGGCGAGCGCGTGGTTCAGGCCGTCGATCGTCACCGGCCCCGCCGCCGAGGCGGTGGTGACGGTGACGCTGGACAGCCCGAACAACTGCTGCAGCGGCCCCCGGACGGTGTCGACCGTCTGGATGCGCGACAGCGGCGCGATCCGCCACTGCTGCCGCACCCAGCCCGCCCGGGTGAACACCGCCTCCCCGGTCGTCTCCCAGCGGTGCACCCGGAACCGCCAGGCCGGCATCACGGCCGTGCAGAGCAGCCCGGGAACACCGACGACGGCCGCCGAGAACACCAGCCATCCGCGGGCCGGAGGGATCAGCAGGGCCAGCACGCACAGCACGAGGACCGGCGGGACGACGGTGAGGAAGGCCTGCGCGGTCCACCAGAGGACCGCGCGGCGGTCCACCGCCCGGCTCGGGGGCCGCAGGGCCGGTCCCGTGCCGGGAGGTACGGCGGACGCGGCGTCCGGCCTGGCATCGGTCATCGTCGCTCCGGGGGACGTCTCGTACGGTCGGGCCACGACCGTACCCCCGGCCCGTCCGGCCCCGTGACCGCGGAGGAACCGGACCAGGTCTCAGCCGAGGGGCGGCGGGCGGTCGGAGCCGGCGGCGAGGAACGCGCGCGCCCCGCGGAGCCGGGTGCGCAGCCGCCGCCGGGTCGCGTCGCAGTCGAGCCGGACGTCGAGGGGACCGGGCACGGAACTGCCGGCCCGTCGGCCCGCGCGCAGCCGGGTGCCGTCGAGGCCGTCGCGCCGGGCGACGAGCAGGCCCAGCTCGAAGCGGCTCAGGGCGTCCGGCCCGGCGAGGTGGACCACGCCCGCCGTGTCGGACAGCGCGATCTCCCACAGGGCGTCGGCCAGGTCCTCGACGTGGACGGGGCAGCGGACGTCGTCGGCGAACAGGACCCCCTCCCGCGTGCCGGCCGCGAGGTCGTGGACCAGGCGTTCGTGGGCGGAACGGCCGTGACCGAAGATCAGCGAGGTGCGGGCCACGACGGCCCCGGGCAGCAGGAGCCGCACCGCGGTCTCGGCGGCGGCCTTCGCGGCGCCGTAGGGGGAGACGGGGTCGGGCAGGCAGGTCTCGTCGTAGCGCCCCCGCGCCCCGGAGAACACCGCGTCGCTCGAGACGTGCACCAGACGGCACCCCTGCCGGGCGGCCGCCAGCGCCACGTGGACCGCGCCGTCCGCGGTGACCGACCAGTCGGAGCCGCCGCTGGACGCGTTGACCACCACGGAGGGGGCCACCTCGGACATCAGCCGGGTGACGGCCACCGGATCCCGGAGGTCGAGCCGGTGCCACTCCGCGTCCGGGACGGTCCCCGGCCGGGAGGCGAACGACGCGGCCGTCGCGTGTCCGGCCGCGGTCGCCCGGCGGACCAGTTCGGTGCCGAGGAAGCCGCTGCCGCCGATGACCAGGACCGTCACGAGGACGCCCGGACGCCCGGTTCGTTGCCGCTCGGGTCCAGGAAATGGAGCCGACGGCCGCCGGGGAACGCGTAGGGGCCCTCGACCACGGCGCCCCCCGCCGCGGTGATCGCCTCCGCCGTGGCGTCCAGGCCCCGCGAGAACGGCAGCACCAGGGGCCCGGCCCGCCCCGGCTCCCGTGACGCGTTCAGCCCTCCCACATCGCCCCCGCCGTCGGGGGCCACGATGCCCGCGTGGGCGGGGCCGTGGTCGTTGAACGTCCGGCCGAAGGCGGCCGCGGAGAACGCCTTCGTCGCCGGGAGGTCCGTGACGCCGAGTTCGACGTGGTCGACGGCGTGGTGGGTGGGCATGCGGAACGTCTCCTCCGGTGTGGGCCACCGCTCAGCATGCACCAGCGCGCAGGAGCGCGGGATCCGGCACCCCGAGCGCGCAGGGGAACGGACGTTCGCCTAGCATGCGCTCCTCGTTCACCCGTCGACACGTCACCTCCGTTCGAGGAGCACGCCCCATGGCCACCGAGCAGCACGAACACCCCCACGGACCCGGCAGTCCTGACACCGACGCACCGGTGGTCACCGCCCCCCTCTCCCGGACCAGGGGGACGGAGCGGCGCGGCCGGGGCATGGCGATCGCCGGCATCGCCCTCTTCGCGGTCGGCGCGCTGCTCACGGTCCTGGTCCTCACCACCGGCGTCGGGGCGGACCTCCGTGAAGGCGTCGCCCGGAAGGTGGGCCTCGGCGCTCCGAGGACCGCCGCCATCGCGCTCGAGCCGGGCGACTGCTTCGACGAGCGCGCCGCGCCGGAGGACGCGGACCTCGGGACCCACGAGGTCCCCGACGTCGACGAGGCGTCCTGCGACGACCCCCACGACGGCGAGGCCTATGCCCGCTTCGACCTCCCCGCCGGGTCCTACCCCGGCGAGGACGAGGTGGCCGCCGTCGTCGACGAGCGGTGCGCCGAGGAGATGCACTCCTACAGCCCGGACGCGTGGAAGCTCTACGCGCACGCGGCGTTCGGCTACTTCTATCCGGCGCAGGAGGACTGGGCGCGCGGCGAGCGCGGCGCGGTCTGCGTGTTCACCCCGGCGTCGACGGGTGACCGGCTCACCGGGTCGCTCCGCCAGGACGGGAGCGCGCTCGATCCTCACCAGCGCGCCTAACTGGAAGCCGCCGGACAGGTGAACGCCGCCCTCGCCCAGGTACCGGTCGTGGGAGTCGATGAGGAGTACCTGGGGGCCTACCAGTGGTGGGCGTCCGACGTCTCCAGCCACCTGTGGCTGCTCGCCAACCAACTGCGCGACCACGAGTGGGAGGAGGCGGAGGAGCCGATCGCCGCACGGCTCGCCGACCGGGTCGACCTCGCCCGTCAGGAGTGGGACAAGCTGAAGGAGACGGAGAGCGTCGACGACTTCACCGCCCAGTGCTATGTTGCCGAACAGGCGTGGGCGGATCATGCCGCCGGTACCGCCTTCACGCTCCGCGAGAGTCTGGGCCTGTCCACCGGGCGGCCGATCACCACCGAGTACCAGTACCCGCGGGGCGAGCACCTGCTCTGACGGTGTGGCAGGCGGGGACGGCAGGAGGCCGGTCCCACCGCCGCCGCGTTCACGCCACGGGCCCGCTCGGAGCCGTTGCCGCCGTCGTCCACGCCGCGTCACCCGAGGAGCCCCGCCATGCGTCCCGCCCTGCACACCGTCGAACTGCCCGGCCTCGGGCCGCTGAGCACCATGGCCAAGCCGCGGGGCGGGGACTGGCTCGACGACGAGATGAGGGCGCTGCGCCGAGCCGGCGTCGACGTCCTGGTGTGCGCGCTGACCCGGCACGAGCGGGACGAGCTCGGGCTCGCCGGGGTGGGCGAGGCGGCCGGGGCGGCGGGGCTGCGGTTCGTCGCGATACCCGTCCCCGACCGCGCCGTCCCGGAGGCCGCGACGGTCCTGCCGGTGCTGCGGGGCCTGGCCGCGCGGCTGCGCGAGGGGGAACACGTGGTCACCCACTGCCGTTTCGGCATCGGGCGGGCGTCGCTCCTCGCCGCCTCGCTGCTCGTCCTGGACGGCGTCGACCCCGCGGTCGCCTGGCGGCGGATCGAGGAGGCGCGGGGACGCGCCGTTCCCGACACGCCGGAACAGCGGGCGTGGACCGAGAGGCTGCGGGAGAGCCGGAGGAGCGCGAGCCCGGACGTCACCCCACGACCGTGGTGAAGCACGGCCAGCCGTCCAGTTCCACGTCCTGGTGGGGCGGCGCCGAGCGGAGGGCGGGGGTCGCGGCCCGGAGCAGCCGCCGGACGGCACGCGGCTCGTAGAGGTTGAGCCACTGCCGGTCCGGGAGCCGGATCACCGTGCCCGACTCGAACCAGCAGTTCGAGATGACGCCGGTCGGGGTCGGGGCGAAGACCAGGGACAGCCGGCGGCGCCGGCCCGGGCCGCCCGCCGCCGCGGGGGCGAAGAGGGTGAGGACCGTCCGGCAGTCCGCGTAGACCGGTCGCACGCGTCGGCGGACGGTCCAGTGCCAGGTGACCCCGTCCACCACGAGGCGGCGCAGACGCCGGTCGTTCTTCACCGGGCCACCGTAGGGCAGCGGTCGGGGACGGGGAAAAGGGTTTGTGCCGGAACCCCGCCTGCGGGGCGGGGTTCCGGGCGGACGCACGTCAGACGGCGGCCGGTTCCTTGACCGGGGCGGTGCCGGGCGCGGACTCGGGGTCGTGCCGGCGCAGGGCGACCAGACAGAGGGAGCAGAGGCCGACGACCAGGGCCGCGCCGACGTAGAGCTGCGTGGCGGTGGCGCCCGCGTCCTTGATCAGCCCGGCGACGGTCGGGGAGAGGATCGCGCCGATGCGGCCCATGCCGAGGGCCCACCCCATGCCCACGCTGCGGACGTTGGCCGGGTAGAGCGGCGGACCGACCGTGTACGCGCCCGCGATGCAGCCGTTGATCAGCGCGCCGACGACCACACCGACGGCGAAGCCGAGCCACAGCACCGACGTGCTGACGATGAAGGCGATCATCATGGCGGCGGAGAGGAGGGAGAAGCCGATGAGCACCACGCGCGGCGTGCGGACCCGGGCGGCGACGCCGTAGAGGACGGAACCGACCGTGCCGCCGATGGAGATCGCCATGCCCGCGGTCACCGCCGCGCCTTCGGACAGCCCTTCCTCCACCAGCAGCGTGGGCGTCCAGCTGTTGACGAAGTAGAAGCCGAACATGATGGTGACGAAGGTCAGCCAGAGGAGCACCGTCGGGGCCAGCAGCTGCTTGAGCCAGCCCGAGGACCGCCCCTCGGCGCCCTCGCGGGCCGTGGCCGCCCGGTCGAGCTCGGCCTCCGTGACGGCCTCCATGCGCATCCGCGCCAGGGTCCGGTTGATCCGCTCCAGCGCCCCGGCGGGGCGGCGCTGCTCCAGGAAGGCGACCGACTCGGGCAGGACGACGGCGATGACGATCAGGGCGAGCAGGGTGCCGAAGCCGCCCGCGTAGAAGACGATCCGCCAGTCGCCGCCCACGGTGGCCTTGGCGACCAGGCTCGCCGCGGTGGCGCCGATGCCGTATCCGGCGGTGTAGATGCCGATGGCCAGGCCGCGGTTCCTGGCGTTGGAGAACTCGCTGGCGATCACGTTGGTGCTGGCGAGGATGCCGCCGACGCCGATGCCGGTCACCAGGCGGCAGACACCCATCACCGTCACGGACGGGGCCATCGCCGCGCCGAACATGCCGACGGTGCCGAGAGCGAGGCTGACGAGGATCAGCGGGCGGCGGCCGACGAGGTCGGCGAAGGGGGCGAGCAGCATCGAGCCGATCGCCATCCCGATCAGGCCGGCGGAGACCAGCAGGCCGAACTCCGAGCCGCTGAGCCCGAACTCCTCGGTGACCGAGGGCCCGGTGAAGGCGACGGCCATCACGTCGAAGCCGTCCAGGCAGTTCATGAAGGTGCACAGCGCGACGATCAGCCATTGGTAGCCGCTCATCGGTGTCTGCGATATGCGTGCAGCGATGTTCATGGGTGTCCAGGTGGTGAGGGATCCGTGCGGGTGGTGCCCGGGTCAGGTGAGGTGGAGGGTGAGGACGGCGGGTCCGTCCGGGTCGCCGCCGGCGGCGACCGCGCGGGAGACGCAGAGGCAGAGCCGGTCGGAGCGCTCCTTCTGGGCGTCGCTCAGGAAGACGTCGCGGTGGTCGACGGTGCCGGTGGAGCCGGTCACCTTCGCCAGGCACAGTCCGCACTCGCCCTTGCGGCAGTCCGAGAGCGTCTCGACGCCGGCCGCCTCCAGGGCGTCGAGGATCGACGTGTCGCGGGCGACGGTGATCTCCCGGCCGAACTGGGGCAGACGCACCAGGAACTCCTCGGCCGGATACCGGCCGCCGGAGCCGAACGTCTCGAAGCGGAGGTTGGTGGCGGGCAGGCCGTGCCCGGCCCAGCTGCGCGCCACGGCGTTCATCAGCCCGATCGGGCCGCACATGTAGAGCTCGGTGCTCCCGGCGGCGGGCGTCCCGGCGACGCGGGCGACGAGGTCGTCGACCACCGGACGGGTGCCCTCGTCGTCGACGTGCACCCGCAGGCGGTCGCCGTGCTCGGCGGCCAGCTCGTCGAGGAAGGCCATCACCGTCCGGCTCCGGCCGACGAACACCAGTTCGTAGTCGGCGCCGCGTCGGCGCAGGACCGAGGCCATCGCGGCCACCGCCGTGATGCCGATGCCGCCGGCGACCAGCACGTACCGGCCGGCGCCGACCGCGAGCGGGAAGTTCTGCAGGGGCCCGGTGAGGGTCAGCTCGTCCCCGGCCCGCAGCCGGTGCATCGCCGCCGAGCCGCCGCGCGAGGTGGGGGAGAGCTGCACACCGAGCGTCAGCCGGCGGCCGCCGTCCTCGGAGCGCACCACGGAGTAGGAGCGCACCCCGGCGGCGCCGTCCCCGATCTCGACGTCGACGTGGGTGCCGGGCGCGGCGTGCTCGGGGTGCTCGGGAGCCAGGACGATCCGGCGGACGCCGACGGCGGCGTCGGAGACCTCGACCACCCGGGCCCGCTGTCGTCGCGCACGGGTCTGGACCGCCATGTCAGACCCCCCGGCCCGCGCCGGGCACGGCGGAGGGGCGTCCCTCGGCCGCGAGCATGCGCTCCAGGATCTGGCGCACCCACATGCCTCCGGCGTCGATGTTCAGGCTGTAGAACTCGTGGTCCGGGTTGGCGTCGATGGCGCGCTGCTGGGCGCGCAGCATGTCCTCGTCCTCGCCGAAGACCCCGTGCACCGCCTGGCGCAGCTGGGTGGTGATGGTCTGGCTGTCCAGCCGGTAGTCGCGCATGAACGCCCAGAAGTAGTGGCTGGTGCGGTCGGTCTCGGGGGTGATCGTGTTCATCACGAACCCGTTCACGCCCTGGCTGCGGTCGCCCTCGGGCGCGCCGGTGCCCGCCTTCGCCACGCCGACGTCGATGCAGATGGTGCCCGGCGCCTCGAAGGTGATGATCTGCCAGCGGTCGACCTTGCCGGAGAAGCCCGGGAACTTGTCCCGCATGTTCTTCAGCCAGAACGGCGGCGCGTCGATGTCGCGCATCCACCGGGTGACGGTCACCGTGCGGCCCTGATGGGTGACGTCGAACTCGGCCTCGGACAACTCCTCCTGGCCGATGCTCGAGGAGTGCACGAACTCCTCGTGGGTGAGGTCCATGAGGTTGTCGAGGATCAGCTGGTAGTTGCACTCGGCGTGGATGGTCTCGCCGTCGCCCGCCCACCCGGGGTGGTCCATCCGGTGCATGTCCGGCACGGTGGCCGGATCGGCCAGGTCGGGATCGCCGACCCACACCCACACGTACCGGTGGCGCTCGACGACGGGGTAGGAGGGGACCACCGCGCTGGGGTTGATCGTCTCCTGCGCAGGCATGCCGGTGCAGCGGCCGGTCGAGTTGTACCGCAGGCCGTGGTACGGGCACTGCAGCTCGTCGCCGAGGATCGTGCCCTTCGACAGGGGCGCCAGGCGGTGCCAGCAGGCGTCGGCGAGGGCGACCGCACGGCCCTCGGTGTTGCGCCACAGCGCCAGCGGCACGCCGGCGACCGTCCGGGCCAGCGGCTGCCTGCCGGTGACCTCGTGGTCCCAGGCGGCGACGTACCAGGCGTTGCGGGGGAAGTTGAAGATCTTCGCCGCGGCGGTGGCCGGGGGCGCGGGCGCGGGCGAGGGGGATGCGGGCGGGGAGGCAGGCGGGGAGGTGGGCAGCGACATGGAACTCCCTATGGAGAGAGGTATGTGTTGTGCGGCTCACAAACTAGCTATGCCCATAGTGAGTGACAAGAGTGTGTACCTTGATCAGTCCGGAAAGGGGGAAGTGCCTTGTCGCTGCGCTACGCGCTGATCGCGCTGCTCACCGGTCGCCCGATGACCGGGTACGACATCTCGAAGAGCTTCAGCCGCTCGGTGGCCCATGTCTGGCACGCCCCGGACTCGCAGATCTATCCCGAGCTCAACCGGATGGAGCGGGACGGCCTGCTCACCTCGGCCGAGGTGCCCTGGGGCAGGAAGGGGACCAAGAAGGAGTACCACGTCACCGAGGCGGGCCTCGCGGAGTTCCGGGAGTGGATGAGGTCACCGCAGACGCCGCAGCGGCAGCGCGACCCGGCCTATCTGAAGGCGGCCTACTTCGACTTCGCCGACCCGGAGGCGGTGCGGGAGCAGCTCGGCCGGCAACGGGCCTACTGGCAGGAGCAGCTGAGCATGCTCGAGGTGACCCGGGCCGCGCTGGTCGACCGCAGCCACCCCACCCTGGCCGCCCGGCTGGCCGAGCTGAGCGAGCGCGAGGCGGAACTCGCCGTGCGGTTCAAGGTCTACGCCTACGACGGGCTGATCGCCCGCGCCCGCACCGAACTGGCATGGATCGAGGACGGGTTCAAGCTGGTCGACGACCTGTACCGGTATGTGCGCGGGCACCTGCGCGGGCACCTGTACGACGACCTGTACGACGAACCGCCCGGCGCCTGACGCGCGGACACCGGACACGGGACACGCAGGAGCCGCCGCCCCGGCGTACGGCCCGTCGAGGCGGCGGCCCGGCCCCGCGGGCCGGCGGCGGGCTAGAGGAGGACCAGCAGCTTGGTGCCGGCGACCAGCTTGCGGTTGACCGAGGTGGACTGGACGAAGATCGTGTACGCCTCGTTGTGGCCGGGCGTGACGGTGACCTCGGTCTCCGGCAGGCCGAGGAGCCGGCGGGCGGCCGGACCGGTGAAGACCTTGCCGGTCGTCCGGCCGGTGACCGGGTCCTTCTCCGCGACCGCGATCTTCTTGCCGGCCTGGATCTTCTCCCGCTTGGACAGCTCGTAGAAGGCGCACCCGGTCGTGTAGGGGTGCCCGGCCCGGGTGACGAAGTCACGGATCCCGGACTGCTGGTCCACGGGTATGAGCACGTACTTGCCGGCGTCCAGCGCCTGCAGCGTGGACGTCACGGCGGCCGTGCTGAGGTCCTGGCCCATCGCGAACAGGTTCCGGGTGCCGCGGACGCCCTGCTCGCGGTCCCGGAGGAACCGGGTGGCGGCCGACTTGACCGTGCCGATGGCCTCCTCGACGCCCTGCGCCGAGTCCGCGTCCCAGATCGAGATGTTGCCCGTGGGGAACCCGTACTGCTGGGCCGTGCGCTTGGCCAGGGAGTTGGGGACCATGATGGCCGAGGTCCAGTGGTCCGGCAGGCTGTTCAGCTTCTCGGCGATCCTGGTGCGCCACCCCTCCAGCACGGCACGGCCGTCGGGCAGGTGGTCGTGACGCGACCCCGTCGTGTCGGCGCCCGAGGCGTTCTCCTCGCCGTCGGTGACGACGACCTGGAGGAAGCTGTGCTCGCCGTACTCCTCCCAGATGTGGCCGAGGTCGTCCAGCGCCTTCACCGACGCCTGGATCAGCGCCGTGGCGCCGTTCTCGACGGTGTACAGGCCCCGCATGGAGGGGAGGTGCTTGACGTCCATGTCCCAGACGAGGTTCTCCACCAGGTGGTCGAAGGCGTAGAGGCTGATCCGGGTCTCGTGGCCGAGACGGTCCGACTCCTCCGCGAGGCCCTTCACGAACTCGTCGACGACGCGTACGAGCTGGTCCGAGTGGCCCTGCATGGACCCGGACTTGTCGATGACGAGGGCCACGTGGTTCACCAGGTGCTTCTTCAGCCGGGCCTTTGCCGTCGTGCTCATCGCGTCGATTCCCTTCGGTTCGTTCCCCGCGGCCCGGAAAAGGGCATGAGGGGGCACGGTGGGTGGTGGAGGAGGCCTGGCCAGTTGCCGCACAGCTGCGACCGGGATCGCGCGTCCCGGCGTGGACCGTCCTCGGTCCAGCTGATGTCCCCACCTTAGGGACCGGCACCGACAACGCGTCCCGCCGTCGCGACGACGTCGCGGTGGTGGTCGCGCGGCCCGCGCCCGGGTCAGGGGCGGGGGGCGCCGGGAGTCCGGGCGGTGGGGCGGCCCAGGTACCAGACGGGGCCGTCGTCGGGGACCTCCAGCTCCTCGAAGCCCATGCGGTCGTAGAAGGCGCGGGCGCGGGTGTTGGCGCGGGACATGCACAGGTGGACCTGCTCGACACCGGCCTCGTGGAGGGCGTCGAGGAAGGCCTCCATCAGGGCGCGGCCCAGACCGAGGCCCTGGTGGGTGGGCAGCAGGTCGATGTGCAGGTGGGCCGGGAACGGGTCGAGTTGCGGCCGGACCATGCGTTCCGGGTCGTGCAGCAGCGCGGCCATCACCTCGTCCGGGGTGCGCCCGCCGCCGTCGGCCGCCGGGGGCGGCGGATAGGCCTCGGCGGCCCCGGGAAGCCAGTCGTCGCGGAACCAGCGGGCGAAACCGGCGGTGTCGGCGGTGCCGAGGACATAGCCGACCGCCTCGCCGGCGCCGTCGTCGACGACGAACGCCAGCTCCGGCTCACGGTCCACGTACGGGTAGGCGAACAGCGTCGGAAGTATCGCCGTGTCGCTGTAGTGCGGAGTGGCGTCGCCTCCGTCATGGGCGGTGAGCACGCAGACGCGGCCCACCGCCGGACGGTCGGAGGGGCGGTAGGGGCGCACGAAGGGAGCGGATGCGGTCATGGCACCGGATGATGGCACGGGCCGGCCCCTCAGGACACGGCTCCCTGGTACGCCCCCGGGCACGGCCCTCGGGCACGCGCCGCGGGCGAGGTCAGCCCGGGAGCGTGTCCGCCGTCGGCCCGTGGGTCGCCACGAACGCCGAGGGGTCCCACCGGCCGCCCAGGCGGGGGGACAGCCATTCCGCGGCGGCCTCGCGGAAGAGCCGCGGGGCCAGCGCCCCCGCGCCCTCCCGGACCGCGCCCAGCAGCGGCGCTCCCGCGACACGGGGCAGGTCGGCCAGGTTGCAGCGGGCCGCCAGGTCCGGGTGGCGCGGCCAGCTCCCGACGACGACCCCGAGCTGCTCCAGCCCCCGCGACCGCAACGCCTCCGCGGTCAGCGCCGCCATGTTGAGCGTCCCCAGGCCCGCGGGCGCCACGACCAGGACGGGGGCCCGGAGCAGCACCGCGGCGTCGGCCAGGGTGGCCTCCCGCTCGTCCAGGCGGACCAGCAGCCCGCCCGCGCCCTCCACCAGCACCAGGTCGTGGTCGGCGGACAGCCGCTCGACGGCGTCCGCGATCTGCAGCGGCCTGACCGGAGGCAGCCCCGCCCGCCGGGAGGCGGTCGCCGGCGCCAGGGGTTCCGGGTAGCGGCCCAGTTCGACGGCGGTCACGGCACCGGGCTCCCCGGCCAGGCGGGCGGCCTCGGCAGCGTCGCCGGGCTCGTCCGCCGCCAGCCCGGTCTGGGCCGGCTTGAGCAGCGCGACCGAACGGCCGGCCGCCACCGCCAGCGCGGCCACGGCCGCGGTCACCACGGTCTTGCCGATCTCGGTTCCCGTGCCCGATACGACGATCACTGACATGTCGTTCCTCTTGTTCCTGCCTCGCCGGCTCAGCCCGCCGCGGCCGCCGCGCACACCGCGCGGCAGATCCGGGCCAGGTCGTCGTCATCGGTGACGTACGGCGGCATCACGTACACCAGGTCGCGGAAGGGCCGCAGCCAGACCCCCTCGCGCACCGCCGCGGCGGTGGCCGCCGCCATGTCGACGGGGTGGTCCAGCTGGACCACCCCGATGGCCCCCAGCACCCGGACGTCCGCCGCCCCCGCGAGCTCCCGGGCGGGCGCGAGCCCCTCGCGCAGCCCCGCCTCCAGGCGCTTGACCTCCTGCCGCCAGTCCTGCCGCAGCAGCAGGTCGACGGAGGCGAGGGCGACCGCGGCGGCCAGCGGGTTGCCCATGAAGGTGGGGCCGTGGGCCAGGACGGGCACCTCGCCGCGCGAGATGCCCTCCGCCACCCGCGTGGTGCACAAGGTCGCCGCCATCGTCAGGTAGCCGCCGGTCAGCGCCTTGCCGAGGCACATCACGTCCGGGGCCACGGCGGCGTGGTCGGCCGCGAACAGTTCGCCGGTGCGGCCGAAGCCCGTGGCGATCTCGTCGAACACCAGCAGCACGTCGTGCGCGTCGCACGCCTCGCGCAGCACCCGCAGGTAGGCGGGGGAGTGGAAGCGCATGCCGCCGGCGCCCTGCACCACCGGCTCGACCACCACGGCCGCGGTCTCGTCGGCGTGCGCGGCGACCAGGTCGGTCAGGCGCCGGGCGTACGCCTCGTCCCACCCGGCGGGCGGCGGGTCCGCGAAGATCTGACGGGGCAGGACGCCCTGCCAGAGCTCGTGCATCCCGCCCTCCGGGTCGCACACCGACATGGGCTGCCAGGTGTCGCCGTGGTACCCGCCGCGCCAGGTCAGCAGCCGCCGCTTGCCGGGCCTGCCCAGCGAACGCCAGTACTGCAGGCACATCTTGAACGCCACCTCGACCGAGACCGAGCCCGAGTCGGCGAGGAAGACGTGCCGCAGCGGTTCGGGGGTGATCTCCACCAGGCGGGCGGCCAGCCGCACCGCCGGTTCATGGGTGAGACCGCCGAACATGACGTGGCTCATCCGGCCGAGCTGGGCCGTCGCGGCCCCGTTGAGCACGGGGTGGTTGTAGCCGTGCACCGCGGACCACCAGGACGACATGCCGTCGATCAACTCGCGGCGCCCGTACGCCTCCTCGGCGAGGCGCAGCCGCACCCCGGACGC
This sequence comes from Streptomyces sp. NPDC047130, assembly GCF_040643475.1. NCBI lineage: Bacteria > Bacillati > Actinomycetota > Actinomycetes > Kitasatosporales > Streptomycetaceae > Streptomyces > Streptomyces sp. NPDC047130. The sequence goes on from NZ_JBEYUK010000026.1 coordinate 22,773, forward strand.
GGACTCCACGAGCAGCGGATCCGCGCGGCCCGGCATCGGCCCGTACGGGTGCCACACGTGCGCCCGGTCCAGGGACAGCAGCGCCTCGGGGTCGAGCTCAGGCATTGGGCGCGACGTCCGTTCCCGCGCCGCGGCGGCGCACGGCGACCAGGTCGGTCCGCGGCGACGGGGCCGGGGCCGGGACGCCCGTGCCGCGGCCCCCGCTCCCCGGCCCCTCCCGGCCGTCGGCCGCCGCCGACCCGGCGCTCGCCGCCGTGGACCCGCCGCATGCCGTCGCGGCCCCGGCGCTCGCCGCCGTGCATCCGCCGCATGCCACCGCCTCGTGACCGCAGCCGTCGGACTCCTGGCCGCACACCGAGCCGCAGCCCGCGTGCCCGGCGCGGTGCTCGGGCAGGGTGCGCGTGTCCGTGCCCTCGACCTCGAACCCGGCGTCGGCGATCATCTCCAGGTCGGCCCGGCCCGCCTGGCCCTCACTGGTCAGGTAGTCGCCCAGGAAGATGGAGTTGGCCAGGTGCAGCGCCAGCGGCTGCAGCGTCCGCAGGTGCACCTCGCGGCCGCCCGCCAGCCGCACCTCGGCGTCCGGGCAGACGAACCGCACCATCGCCAGGATCCGCAGCGCCCGCTGCGGGGTGAGGTTCCACTCCTCGGCCAGCGGCGTGCCCTCGAAGGGGATCAGGAAGTTCACCGGCACCGAGTCGGGGTCCAGCGCGCGCAGCGCGAAGACCACGTCCACCAGGTCCTCGTCGCTCTCGCCCATGCCGGCGATCAGGCCGGAACAGGCCGACAGGCCCGCGCCGTGCGCCTTCTCCACGGTGTCGACGCGGTCCGCGTAGGTGTGCGTCGTGGTGATGTCGCCGTAGGTGCTCTCGGAGGTGTTCAGGTTGTGGTTGTACGCGTCGGCGCCCGCCTCGCGGAGCCGCTCCGCCTGCCCGTCGCCGAGCAGCCCCAGGCAGGCGCAGACCTCCACGCCCTCGTTCTGCTCCTTGACCGCCTCGATCGTCCGCGACACCCGGTCGATGTCCCGGTCGGTGGGCCCGCGCCCGCTCGCCACCAGGCACACCCGCTTCGCGCCGCCCGCCACACCGGCCGCGGCCGCCGCGGCCGCCTCCTCCGGCTTGAGCCAGGTGTACTTGAGGATCTCCGCCTTCGACCCCAGCCGCTGGGAGCAGTAGGAGCAGTCCTCCGGGCAGAGACCGGACTTGAGGTTGACCAGGTAGTTGAGCTTCACCCGGCGGCCGAACCAGTGGCGGCGCACCCGGCCCGCCGCGGCCACCACATCGAGCAGATCGTCGTCGGAGGTCGCCAGCACGGCGAGGGCTTCTTCACGGGTCGGCGGCTCACGTCGGAGCCCCTTCTCCACCAGAGCGTCGAGCAGGTCCATGGCCTTGATCCTTGCCCACGCGGAGGGCTGGGCAAAGGAGGAAACGGACAACAAGAGGCCGCGGCACGTGTGTGGATGACCACACTTCGTGACCGGCCGACTGCGGCTAGGGTCGGTCCGTTGAGCGTGAAGCCCCCCCCGGCCCCCCGGCGGCACCCGCCGGACCGCCGGACCGCCGAACCATCAGGACAAGGACCGCACCGCCCATGCCGCTGGCCCGTCAGGACCCCTTCGACTGGATCGACGAGGAAGCACGTCGACGTGAACTGGGCGGCCTGGTGCGGTTCTTGCGCCCCCGTGAGGCCGACGACGGCCCGCTGGACCTCGCGGGCAACGACTACCTCGGCCTCACCCGCCACCCCGCGGTGACCGCCGCGGCCGGCGCCGCGGCGGCCCGCTGGGGAGCGGGGGCCACGGGCTCCCGGCTGGTCACCGGCACGACCGCCCTGCACGCCGAACTCGAACGCGAACTCGCCCGGTTCTGCGGCTTCGAGGCCGCCCTGGTGCTGTCCTCCGGCTACGCGGCCAACCTGGCCGCGCTCACCGCGCTGGGCGGCGACCGCGGTGGGCTGATCGTCTCGGACGCCGCCAACCACGCGTCGATCGTGGACGGTTGCCGACTCGCCCGCGCCGAGACCGCCGTGACGCCGCACGCGGACCCGGAGGCCGTCCGCAAGACCCTCGCCGCCCACCCGGGCCGACGCGCCCTGGTCGTCACCGACTCGGTCTTCTCCGTCGACGGCGACGCGGCCCCGCTGGCCGGGCTGGCCGCCGCCTGCCGCGGGGCGGGCGCCGCACTCCTCGTCGACGACGCCCACGGGCTGGGCGTCCTGGGTGACGGGGGGCGGGGTGCGCCGCACGCCGCCGGACTGGCCGGTGCGCCCGACGTCGTGGCGACGGTGACCCTGTCCAAGTCGCTGGGCAGCCAGGGCGGCGCCGTGCTGGGCCCCGCCCGGGTGATCGCCCACCTGGTGAACACCGCCCGCACCTTCATCTTCGACACCGGTCTCGCCCCGGCCGCCGTCGGCGCGGCCCTCGCCGCGCTCGGGATCCTGCGGGGCGAACCCGGCCGGGCGGCGCGGGTGCGGGAGGTGGCCGCCACGCTCCACGCGGACCTCACGGCGGCGGGCCTGCGGGTGAGCCGTCCGGACGCCGCGGTGGTCTCGGTGCGGGCGCCGTCGCCCGACGCGGCCGTCCGCTGGGCCGCCGACTGCCGCGCGGCCGGACTCCTGGTGGGCTGCTTCCGCCCGCCGTCCGTGCCCGACGGCGTCTCCCGGCTGCGCCTCACCGCACGCGCCGACCTCACCGACCGCCAGGTCCGTACGGCGGTCCGCACCGTCCTCGCCGCAGCGCCGCCCACGGCCTGAACTGCACGGCGTCCACCCATAGCCAGCGTCGGAAATAATTGCGTCAGCAAGCGAGTTGACGTCATGACAGACCTGACGGCTACGCATGGGAGCTCCTGTGAACCGCTCGTTCCTCTTCCTGCTCGGCAGTGCCCGTGAGGGCGGCAACACCGAGACCCTGGCCCGCGCCGCGGCGGAACAGCTGCCCGGCGACGTCGACCAGCGGTGGCTGGACCTGACCCGGCTGCCGCTCGCCGCCTACGTCGACGCCCGCCACACCGGCGAGCCCTGGCCGGAGGCCGGGGGCGCGGAGGCCGAGAACGAGGCGCTGCTGCGCGAGGCCACCCTCGCCGCCACCGACATCGTGCTCGTCTCACCGCTGTACTGGTACTCGGTCTCCGCCTACACCAAGGCGTACCTGGACCACTGGGCCAAGTGGCTCACCCTCCCCGAGCTCGACTTCCGGCGGCGCATGGCCGGCCGCACCCTGTGGGGCGTGACGGTGATGGGGGACCGGGAGGAGGAGGTCGCCGAGCCGCTGCGGCTCATGCTGGGCAACAGCGCCGCGTACCTGAAGATGCGGTACGGGGGCGTCCTGCTCGGCAACGGTTCGGCCCCCGGCCAGGTGCTCGACGACGCACGGGCCCTGACCCGCGCCAAGACCTTCTTCGCCCAGGACGCCCCGCTCGCCCGCTCCACCGCGGAGTAGGGCGGTCCGTGCGGGAACCGCGGCCCCTCGGGCGTTCGTCCCTCCGTTCGAGGCGAGGGACCGGCCCGAGGGCCGCGGGTCCGACGGGGGCGCCCTGCAGATCATCGGGATCACCGGGATCGCCGTCCGTTCGGCAGTGATCAGGATGCGGCACGCGCGGACGCCGCTGGAGTGCGACCTGGTGGGGCTGGAAGTGCGCCGAAGAACTGCCCGGCGTCGACACCGCCCTGGCCGGGCGCCTGGTGGACACCCGGTTCCCACGGCGGGGGCGGGTCAGTCGAGGCAGAACTCGTTGCCCTCGACGTCCCGCATCACGATGCACGCGTCGTGGCCGTCGTACAGGAGCCGCTCGCGCACCGCGCCGAGCGGGAGCAGCCGTGCGCACTCGGCCTCGAGGGCGGCCAGGCGCTCCTCCCCGACGAGACCGGTGGCGACCCGCACGTCCAGGTGCACGCGGTTCTTCACGGTCTTCCCCTCGGGGACCCGCTGGAAGAACAGGCGCGGGCCCGCACCCGAGGGGTCGACGCAGGCGCACCGGGCGCCGTCCTTCCCGGGAGGCCGCGAGGAGTTGAACGCCTCCCACGTGGCCAAGCCCGTGGGCGGCGGGGCGACGACGTACCCCAGCACCTCGCACCAGAAGCGGGCGAGCCGCTCGGGCTCCGCGCAGTCGAAGGTGACCTGGAACTCCTTGACCGATGGCATCGCCGCACCCTAGCAGCGGGGCCGGTCGCGTCGCTGTCGCCGGTAGCGGTCGAGGACGTCCTGGCGCAGCAGGCTGCCGAAGCCGGCGTTCTCCAGGCGCAGCCCCAACTGCGCCTCGTCCAGGCCCATGCCGGCCGCGGTGTCGGCGAGGTGCCAGTCGTGGGCGGCGAGGCGGTCGAGGAGGTGGCCGCGGCGCACCTGGCTCTCCGAGAGGCGGAACGTCTTGAGGTAGACGATCCTGCCCCGGTCGTCCGTGACGGCCTCCCCGATGTGGTTCTCGTGGCGGGGCCGGAACCTCGGCAGGAAGCGGGCGAGGGTGAAGCGCCCCAGCCGGTACACCGTCCGCCAGGTGTACGCGCCCTCCAGGAGCCCGGCGGCCATCGTCGAGTCGTGGAACCGGGCCCAGGCGTCCTCCTGCTCGGCGGCGGCCGCCCGCAGGTCCGCCAGGGTGCGGATGCCCGTGTCCGGCACCCGGGCCAGGAAGTCCGGCACCGCGGGCATCAACGTCGCGTAGTGGTGGACGAGTTCGCCGTACAGGTCCTGCACCAGCGTCGCGTGCAGGGCCCGGTAGTCGTCGGGGTGCGGGACCACGAACGCGGCGGCCAGGGCGTCGGCCGCGTACAGCAGGACACCGCACTGGCCCGGGTGGATCTCGAACACCCGCAGCGCCTCGGCGAGTCCGGTCACCGCGGCCCCCGTGTACGCCTCCTCCGCCCGGGGGGACAGGCCCCGGCGGACCGCCTGCTGCGACCACTCCTCCCAGGCGACGGAGGGGCCGCCGAAGTGCAGCGCGAGGTACCCCTCCAGCGCCAGGTGCAGGGGAAGGAACCGCAGCCGGTCCTTGGCCTCGCGGTGGACCATCCGCCGGTGGACCCGCAGCGGCACGGTGGCGGCGGGGGCGGCGTCGGGCTCGGCGGACAGTCCCGTGCCGTAGGCGGCTGCCGGGGAGCCGTCCCGGGTCCAGGTGGCGACGAGGCCGTGCGGCACGTACGAGACATAGCCCCGGCGGCGGCCGAGTTCCACCAGGCCGACGGCGTCGTCGCCGTACGCCCGCGGGCTGAGGCGCAGGTCGTCGACCGGTTCCTCACGGACCAGCGGCACCAGGCGGACGGCGCCCCACACCTGGGAAGGGCGGGTGCGCAGACCGGTCAGGTCGAGGGCGGTCACGTCGTGTCCTCCGCGTCCTCCGGCGAGGCGCCGGCGCCCGTGAGGCGGGCCGCGCGGGTGTCGAGGTAGGCGGTGAGTCCGGCCGGACCGGTGCGGCCCTCGGCGAACTGGGCGATCTCGACCAGCGCGGGCAGGTCCTCGGCGTCCCGGATGCCCGCGGTGGGCACCGTGGGGGAGAGCCGGCGCACGTCGAAACCGCTCGCGTCGTACACCGGGTTGAGGTGCACGACGCTGGTGCGGCGGGACGGGTCCAGGCGGGTCCGCCAGACCCGGAGCACCTCGGCGGCCAGCCCGGGCGGCGCGTTGTCCCAGCCGTCGGAGACGATCACCAGCCGCGACGGGGCGGTGTCCAGCGCGTCGAGGACGCGCCGCCCGAGCGGTGTCGGCCCGAACGGGTAGGCCAGCAGGGCGTCCTCGCGGCCCGAGGTCCACAGCGCGTCGTACTCCTCGGCCAGGGCGGCGAGCAGATGGTGCGCGGCGAGGGCGACGGCCAGCGGACGGCGCCGCTTCTCGCCCGAGCCGGAGGCGGAGAAGCTGTCGTCGAGGACGGCGGCGACCTTCCCCCAGCTCCCCCGCCGGGGACCGACCACCCGCCCGGCCGCCGCCGCGAGGGCTTCGGTCAGCTCGGCACGCCGGTGCGCGCGCTCCTCCAGCGGCAGCGAGAGCACGTACGACGCCAGCCGGGTCAGCGGCATCCGGGACAGGTCGGTGCGCACCGCGTCGGCGCCGTGGCGGCGGGCGGACCCCTGCAGCCGCAGGGTCTCGGCGCGGGTCAGGCGCGGCGCGATGCGCTCCAGGAAGACCTCGCGGGGGATCCCGTGGCGCGCTGCGAAGCCCTCCGCGGCCGTGTACGGAAGGCCGTACAGCGCGCTCTTGTCGTGGTGGGCGCGGCGCCAGGTCTCCAGGACCGGCGTCGCGTAGTGCGGGCGGGCCGACGGCTTGAACAGGAAGTCGCCCAGTTCCCCGCCCGGCGGCAGCAGATGGGCGTGGCGCAGGGCACGCTTGAGGGCGCCGCGGTACTTCACGGCGTCGAAGGCGAGGTCCGGCCGGGCGGTCAGCCAGTCGCGGACCACGGCGCGGGTACGGCGGTTGTTGACCCGCGCCCGGCGCAGCGTGTCGAACAGCCGGTACACCCGCTGCGGCGGCATGGCCGTCAGCCGCGCCGCGATCAGACGGCCCTCCCGGCGCCGCTGCGCCGCGGTCGCCTCGCCGGTGGTCTCCAGCAGACGGCGGACGACGATCGCCGCGTTGTGGTCGTTGATGTCGAGGGCGAGCACGCCCGCGTACAGGTCGCGGTAGTTGCCCACCATGTAGGCGTGGAGGAAGTCGAGCGACAGCGTCTGCGCGCCCGCGGAGGAGTGGAACTCGCGCTGCCCGGTGGCGGTGACCGCCGCGTTGACGAAGAGCAGCACGTCGTCGGCCGCGACGAGATCGCCGATCGACTCCACCGTGCGCACCTCCGGGGTTCCTTCCGCCGTGCCGCCGCGAGGGCGGCGGGTGCCGGCCGGGGAATGGGGGCACGAGCAGCGAATCTTTGCTTCAAAGGCAAGTCCCGGAAGTCGCGCCGGAGTCCCGCGGCCGGCAGAGGGACCGTAACAGAGCGGGGGAGGGCGACTCCACCGGTATATCCGGTGGTCCGGCCAGGGGGAGGCCCGCGCCCCGGGGCGGGGTGCGGGCCTCCGTGAGGACGCGCCTTCGTGAGGAAGCGCCTCCGTGCGGGCCGGCCTTCGTGCGGGCGGGCCCCCGGTGCGGCGGTCAGGTCAGGCCGGCGCCGCGGCCCCGGTACCGAGGGGGACCGAGGACAGGGGGATCGGGGTGAACATCTCCGGCTCCTGGTCCGGGGTCAGCGCCGTCGGACCGTACAGCCAGTCGGTGAACGAGTAGTCGTACGTGTCGCGGGCCCGCAGCACCACGTTGCGCCGCTCGCGGTCGTCGCCGTCCAGGTGCCACAGCTCGCCCCAGACGCGGGACGTGGACACCACGCGGCGGCAGTGCTCCGGGCGGACCGCCTCGTAGGCGGCCAGCGCGGCGTCCCAGTCGACCGTGCCGTCCCCGGCGCGGTTGCGGCCGACGTGCTCGCCGAGCACCCAGCCGTCCTCGATCGCCATGATCGCGCCCTGCGCGATGTACTGCAGCGGCGGGTGCGCCGAGTCGCCGAGCAGCGCGATGCGGCCGTGCACCCAGTTCATGACGGGGTCGCGGTCGAACATCCGCCACCACTTCCCGCGCCACATGAAGGGCAGGCCCTCCTGGACGAAGTCGCAGGTCCCGGCGAAGGCGGCGTCCAGCTCGTCCGGGGTGCCCCAGTCCTCCCGGCCCGCGAGGGCCTTGGGGGACTCGAAGACGGCGACCTGGTTGAGCAGCTTGCCGCCGCGCAGCCCGTAGTGCACGAAGTGGCACCGCGGGCCGACGTGGAGGGCGACCTCGCTGAGGTCGACGTCCTGGACCCGCGGCTCCTCGGCGGGCACGGTGCCGCGGTAGGCGACGTACGCGGAGGAGACCGGCTCGTCGTCGACCAGCAGCTTGCGGGCGACGGAGTGCAGGCCGTCGGCCGCGACGACCAGGCCGGCCTCGTGGGTCCCGCCCGAGGCGAGGGTGACGCGCGCACCGGCGTCGGTGTTCTCGTACGAGGTCACCCGCGCGTCGTTGACCAGTTCGACGCCCGCCCGCTCGCAGGCGCGCAGCAGCAGCCCGTGCAGGTCGCTGCGGTGGATCACCATGTACGGGTAGCCGTACCGCTTCTCGAGGTCGCGCAGGTCGAGCCGGGTCAGCTCCGTGCCGTCGACCGCGTCGCGCATCACCATCGAGTCCGGCACCACGCCGAGGCTCTTGGCCTCGTCGAGCAGCCCGTAGTCGTCGAGGATGCGGGTGCAGTTGGGGGCGAGCTGGATGCCGGCGCCCACCTCGCCGAAGGCGGGCGCGCTCTCCAGCAGGCGCACCCTCAGGCCCTGGCGGGACAACGAGAACGCCGCGCCCAGGCCGCCGATGCCGCCGCCGACGACGATGACGTCAGGGTTGGACATGAACTCTCAACTCCTCAGAGCCACGGGCCGAGCTCGGGAGCGTCGGCGAGGGTGTGGGGGCGGCCGGCCAGCCAGGCGGCGACCTCGGGCAGCGGGCCGTCGGGCAGCCCGGCGGTCCCGCGCCGGTCGGCGATCTCGTCGACCAGGGCGGTCAGGAAGCCCGCCGGCAGGTCGGAGAAGGAGACGCCGGTGCCGAAGTCGGCGGCGTGCACGCAGACTTCGCGCGCACGCATCCAGGGCAGCTCGGTGGCGGGCACGGTGCGGCCCTGGGCGGTGACGACCTTGCTCCGCCACTGCTCCTCGGTGAGCCCGTCCAGGCGCTGGGCCAGCCTCACCGCGGAGGCGCGCAGCCAGGCGCGCAGCTCCTCGGCGGACATCGCCGGGCCCCGGGCGATGCCCGCGGCGCGCTCCTCGGCGGAGGCGTACATCGGCGTCTCCTCACCGGTGGCCGCCCAGTGCACCAGGTTGCCGAGCGCGTCCGCGTTCGCGGCGACGTGCGCGGCCAGGTGCTTGCGGGTCCAGCCCGGGAGCAGGCTGTCCGCGCCGAACTCGGCCTCGCCGATCTCCGCGACGGCGCCCAGCACCAGCTCGGTGCCCACGCGCGCCCACTCACGGGCGTCGGCGAGGGTCCGGGGGGCGCCGGTCATCCCTCGACCACCGTGTTGACGCAGGCGCCCAGGCCGGAGATCTCGGTGGTGACCGAGTTCCCGGGGAGCAGGAACACCTTGGGGTCGCGGGCGTTGCCCACGCCGGCCGGGGTGCCGGTGGCGATGATGTCGCCCGGCTTCAGGGTGATGACGGTGGAGATGTACCGCACCAGGAAGACCGGGTCGAAGAGCAGCGTGCCGGTGTCGTCCTGCTGCATGACCCGGCCGTCGACGACCGTCCTCACCTCGAGCGCCGGGCGGACGCCGCCGACCTCGTCGGGGGTGACGACGTAGGGGCCGACCGGGGTGGTGGCCTCCCAGATCTTGCCCTGGGTCCACTCGATGGTGCGGAACTGCCAGTCGCGCACCGAGATGTCGTTCATCACGGTGAAACCGGCGATCGCCTCGGCGGCCTGCCGCTCGTCGGCGCGGCGCACCGGCTTGCCGATGACGACGGCGAGTTCGACCTCCCAGTCGAAGGCGTCGGTCTCGGCTGGCTTGACGATGTCGTCGTGGGCGCCGATCAGCGTCTCGGCGAACTTCGGGAAGAGGGTCGGGTGGTCGGGGAGGTCCCGGCCCATCTCCTTGATGTGGTTGGTGTAGTTGTGGCCGACGCAGACGACCTTGGAGGGGGTGGGGACGACCGGCGCGAAGTCGGCGCCGTCCACCGGGTAGGTCGTGCCGGAGGCGGCGGCGGCCTTCTCCTGCCAGCCGTCCTCGGCGAACAGCTCGCCCAGGTCGGCGTACCCGAGGTCGACGAGGACGTCGCCGTCGAGGCGGACCGCGCGGTTGCCGGCGGCGGTGCGGATGGTGGCGAGCTTCATCTTCAGGCGTCCTTCTGGGTGCGGTCGAGCTTGAGTGCTTCGAAAACGGGTGAGTCGGAGAAGCGGAAGAGGTCGAGGGCGCCCTCGTCGGAGTCGGTCGTGCCGGCCTCCGACTTCACGGAGAACGGCTCCCAGGACGGCACGACGAACAGGTCCCCGCGGGCGACCGTCCAGGACCTCTCGCCGACGGTGACGACTCCGGAGCCGTCGAAGACCTGGTAGACCGACGAACCGGTCTCGCGCACCGGCGCGGTCTCGGCGCCGCGGGCCACGCGGTGGAACTCGGCGCGGATGGTCGGCAGGACGTCGGAGCCGTCGTGCGGGTCGGAGTAGCGGACCGCCGCGTGACCGGGCTCCACCGTGCCGCCGAAGCCCTCCCTCTCCAGCAGGAGCTGGTCCTTGAGGGCGGCGTCGGTGTGCTCCCACTTGTACGACAGCAGCGGGCTTCCCGGCGCGGCGGGAGCGGCCGACAGGGGGCGCAGACCCGGGTGGGCCCACAGGCGCTCCGAACGCGACCGCTCCGGGGTGATCCGCTCGGCCTCGCCGATCTCGTCCCGGCCGAACTCGAAGAACTGCGCCTCGGTGACGTACTGGAAGGGGATGTCCAGACCGTCGATCCAGGCCATCGGCTCCGAGGTGGCGTTGTGGTGGGCGTGCCAGTTCCAGCCGGCCTGCGGGAGGAAGTCGCCGCGGTTCATCGGCACGGCGTCGCCGCCGACGACCGTCCACACCCCGGAGCCCTCGACCACGAAGCGGAAGGCGTGCTGGGTGTGACGGTGCTCGGGGGCGTCCTCGCCCGGCATCAGGTACTGGATGGCCGCCCACAGGGTCGGCGTGGCGAACGGCCGGCCGCCGAGGGACGGGTTGGCCAGCGCGATCGCCCGGCGCTCGCCGCCGCGGCCGACCGGCACCAGGTCGCCGGCCTGCGAGGCCAGCTCCCGCAGCCGCTCCCAGCGCCACACGTGCGGGACGGCCCGCGAGCGCGGGTGGGCCGGCATCAGGTCGCCGATCTCGGTCCACAGCGGGACCAGCAGTTCCCGCTCGAAGCCCCGGTACAGCTCTTCGAGGGCGGGCGTGACCTCGGGCTGCCCGTCGCCGTCGACGGCCTGCAGCCGGACCGGCGAATCCGTGGAGACGTCCCGCGGGACGGAGGAGGTGGTCGTCATGCGGCTCAGCGTGCAACGGTCCACGGTGAAGAACACGCATATTCTGGAGAGCAGAACTCCGCCCGGACTCCCGGACAGGGTCAGGACAGGTCGGTCGGGACAGGACAGGTCAGGTCACCTCATGGACAAGCCCCTCAAGCAGCCGCCGCCCTACCCCATCGCCAGCGTGGACCACGCGCTGCGCGCGGCGACCATCCTGCAGCTGGAGGGCACCGCGACCGTGGCGCAGATCGCCGAACGCCTAGGCGTGGCCAGGTCCACCGCCCACCGGATCCTGGCCATGCTGGTCTACCGGGACTTCGCCGTGCGGGACGACAACCGCGCCTACCGGGCCGGTCCGGTGCTGGAACTCGCCGCCCACTCCCGCTCCCTGGCCTCACGGCTGCGCGCGGTCGCCCTGCCGCACCTGCGCCAGGTCGTCGACCTCCTCGACGAGACCTCCAACCTGATGGTGCGCACCGGCGACACCACGCGGGTCATCGCCAGCGCCGAGTGCCGGCAGGCCCTGCGGGTCGGCTCCCGGGAGGGCATGGTCTTCCCCGCCCACCGGACGACGGCGGGGCTCCTGCTGCTCGCCGAACTGCCCGAGGCCGAGCTGGACGAGCTCTACGGCCCGCGACGCCTGCCCGAGCGGCCCACGGACCTCCCCGAACCACCGGCACTCCACGCGGAGCTGCGGCGGATCCGGCGCACCGGGTTCGCCGTCAACCAGGAGCGCTCCGAGCGCGGGCTGGTCGCCGTGGGCGTGCCGGTCCGCGACCGGGACGGCACCGCGGTGGCCGGGCTGTCGGTGTCCATGCCGGGCATGCGGTACGACCCGCACCGGCTGCGGTCGACGGTCGCCACCCTGGAGGCCGCGGCCCACGCCCTGGAACGCGACCTGGCCGGGCAGTCCTGACGGCCGGGGCCCGGTGCGGCCGCCGTTCGCGGTGCGGGCGCGGTTCGCGGTGTGCCCGCCGTCCGCGGTGCGTCAGCCGCCCGCGCAGTCCTCGATCACCGCGGCCACCTGGTCGACCGCCGCGGACTCGCGGCGGTCGCGGCGGGCCAGGAGGAGGTCGACGGACTCCGGGCCGGCGAGCGGCACGTAGGTGACGCCCTCCACGCTGAGGCTCTGCACCGACGCCGGGACCAGGGCCACACCGTGCCCCGCGGCGACCAGCACCACCAGCGTGGCCGTCTCGCCGACCTCGAGGAGCTGGGACGGCTCGAACCCGGCCCGCCGGCACGCGGCCAGCACGAGGTCGTACATCGAGGACCGCGACTGCGACGGATGGACCACGAACGGTTCCCCGGCCAGCTCCGCCAGGGGCACCCTCGCCCGCCCGGCCAGCCGGTGGTGCGACGGCAGCACCGCCACCAGCGGCTCCGAGCGCAGCGGCACCGTGCGGATGCCGTCCTCGTCCACCGCGCCCCGCAGCACGGCCAGGTCGAAGGCGCCCGAGCGCAGCCCCTCCACCAGCCGCGGGGTGAGGATCTCGCCGCGCAGGTCGAGGGTGATCCGCGGCAGCCGCCCCCGCACCGTACGGGCCACCCGCGGCAGCACGTCGTACGTGGCCGTGCCGATGAAGCCGACCGAGACCCGTCCCGCGTGGCCGGTGGCCAGCTCCCGCATGTGCACCAGCGTGCGTTCCTCCTCCGCCACCAGCGCCCTGGCGTGCTCCACCAGGTGATGCCCGGCCTCGGTGAGCTCGACGTGCCGGGTGGACCGGTTGAACAGCGCGACCCCCAGCTCCCGCTCGAGCTGCTTGACCTGCTGGGAGAGGGCGGGCTGGGCGACGTGGAGCCGGGCGGCCGCGCGCCCGAAGTGGCACTCCTCGGCCAGGGTGAGGAAATGGCGGAGCCGGCGGAGTTCCATGCGGTCCACTGTACCGGCGTTGATAACCGGCGCTTATCAATCCATGCCTACTAGGTCTTGGACGCGCACAAGTGCCGGCTCGTACGGTGAGTAGGTGACCGAGAGCTATCTGTACGCAGCAGCCCGCACGCCCTTCGGGAAGTTCTCCGGGGCCCTCGCCGACGTCCGGCCCGACGACCTCGCCGCCACGGCGGTCAAGGGGGTCCTCGGCAAGGCGCCCGACCTCGACCCCGCCGAGATCGGCGACGTCGTCTGGGGCAACGCCAACGGCGCCGGTGAGGACAACCGCAACGTCGGCCGGATGGCCGTCCTGCTGGCCGGCCTCCCCACGTCCGTGCCGGCGACCACCGTCAACCGGCTCTGCGGCTCCTCGCTGGACGCCGCCATCATCGGCTCCCGCGCCATCGAGACCGGCGACGCGGACATCGTCCTCACCGGCGGCGTCGAGTCGATGACCCGCGCGCCCTGGGTCCTGCCCAAGCCCTCCCGCGGCTTCCCGGCCGGCAACGTCACCGCCGTGTCCACCACGCTCGGCTGGCGCCTGGTCAACGAGCGCATGCCCAAGGAGTGGACGGTCTCCCTCGGCGAGGCCAACGAGCAGCTCGCCGACCGCTTCACGATCTCCCGCGAGCGCCAGGACGAGTTCGCCGCCCGCTCCCACAACCTCGCCGACGAGGCCTGGAACGCCGGCTTCTACGACGACCAGATCGTCCCCGTCGTCGTCGACCGCAAGGGCAACACCCTCACCCGCGACGAAGGCATCCGCCCCGGCTCCTCCGCCGAGAAGCTCGCCGGCCTCAAGCCCTCCTTCCGTCCCGACGGCGCCATCACCGCCGGCAACGCCTCCCCGCTGAGCGACGGCGCCTCCGCGGTCCTGCTCGGCTCCGGCGCCGCGGTCGACCGCATCGGCGCCGACCCTCTCGCCCGGATCGCCGGCCGGGGCGTCTTCGCCCTCGACCCGCAGGAGTTCGGCTTCGCCCCCGTCGAGGCCGCCGAGCGCGCCCTGAAGCGGGCCGGCATCACCTGGTCCGACGTCGCCGCCGTCGAACTCAACGAGGCCTTCGCCGTGCAGTCGCTGGCCTGCGTCGACGCCTGGGGCATCGACCCGGAGATCGTCAACGCCAAGGGCGGCGCCATCGCCCTCGGCCACCCGCTGGGCGCGTCCGGCGGACGCATCCTCGGCACCCTCGCCCATCGCCTGCGGGAGTCGGGCGACCGCTGGGGCGTCGCCGCCATCTGCATCGGCGTGGGCCAGGCCCTCGCCGTGGTCCTCGAGAACGTGACCGGAGGCACCCGATGACCACCCGCTTCCACGACCACGCGGACGAGGCGGTGGCCGGCATCGAGGACGGCTCCACCGTCCTCGTCGGCGGCTTCGGCATGGCCGGCATGCCGGTCCAGCTGATCGACGCGCTGATACGCCAGGGCGCCAAGGACCTCACCGTCGTCTCCAACAACGCGGGCAACGGCGACACCGGACTCGCCGCGCTGCTCGCCAAGGGCCGGGTCCGCAAGGTGATCTGCTCCTTCCCCCGCCAGGCGGACTCCTGGGTCTTCGACGACCTCTACCGGTCCGGGAGGATCGAGCTCGAGGTGGTCCCGCAGGGCAACCTCGCCGAGCGGATGCGGGCCGCCGGGGCCGGCATCGGCGCCTTCTACTGCCCCACCGGCGTCGGCACCCTCCTCGCCGAGGGCAAGGAGACCCGCGAGATCGACGGCCGCACCTACGTGCTGGAGTACCCGATCAAGGGCGACGTCGCGCTGATCGGCGCCTACCGCGCCGACCGGATGGGCAACCTCGTCTACCGCAGGACCGCCCGCAACTTCGGCCCGGTGATGGCCACCGCCGCCACCACCGTCATCGCCCAGGTCCGCGAGATCGTCGACACCGGCAGCCTCGACCCCGAGGCCGTGGTCACGCCGAGCATCTACGTCGACCATGTGGTGCAGGAGGCACAGAGCGCATGAACACCGCCGACCGAGTCATCGACACCGGCGCCCCGCTGGGCAAGCACGACATGGCCGCCCTGATCGCCCGCGACATCCCCCAGGGATCGTTCGTGAACCTGGGCATCGGCCAGCCCACCCTCGTCGCCGACCACCTGCCCGCCGGCTCCGGGGTCGTCCTCCACACCGAGAACGGCATGCTCAACATGGGCCCGGCCGCCCAGGAGGGCGAGATCGACCCCGATCTCACCAACGCGGGCAAGGTCCCGGTCACCGAGCTGCCCGGAGCCGCGTACTTCCACCACGCGGACTCCTTCGCCATGATGCGCGGCGGCCACCTGGACATCTGCGTCCTCGGCGCGTTCCAGGTCTCCGGCGCGGGCGACCTCGCCAACTGGCACACCGGCGCGGCCGACGCCATCCCCGCCGTCGGCGGGGCGATGGACCTGGCCATCGGCGCCAAGAAGGTCTTCGTGATGATGACCCTCTTCACCAAGAAGGGCGAGCCCAAGCTGGTGCCCGCGTGCACCTACCCGCTCACCGGACTCGGCTGCGTCGACCGCGTCTACACCGACCTCGCGGTCTTCGACATCACGCCCGAGGGCGTGCGGGTCCGGGAGACCTTCGGCACCACGGTGGAGGAACTCGCCGGACGCCTCGACGTCCCGCTGCTGCCCGCCCGGTGACCGCGGCCCCGCAGCGGGAAGCGGTGTCCGCATAGCGGGCAGGGCGTCGACCGGAGTGTCGCATCATGTGACACTCCGGTCATGTTCGAGTCGTTCGGTGTCATAAACCTCCCGACCTATCTGGCGGGCGTCCTGCTGATCGTGCTGCTCCCCGGCCCCAACTCCCTCTACGTGCTCTCCGTCGCCGCCCGGCGCGGGGTGCGCGCCGGATACGCCGGAGCGGCCGGTGTGTTCTGCGGGGACACGGTGCTGATGACCCTCTCGGCGGCGGGCGTGGCCTCGTTGTTCCAGACCAACGCGATGCTGTTCGCCGTCGTGAAGTACGTGGGCGCGGCCTACCTGGCCTGGGTCGCCCTCGGCATGCTGCGCTCCGGGTGGGAGATCTGGCGGACCCGGCACGAGCCCGGCGGCACGGCGGAGACCGTCGCGGCCGCGGCGGCGGGGGAGTCCGGCGGGAAGACCGAACGGCCCTTCCGGCGGGCCTTCGTGGTGAGCCTGCTCAACCCCAAGGCGATCCTCTTCTTCATCTCCTTCTTCGTGCAGTTCGTCGACCCGAACTACGCCTACCCGGCCCTGTCGTTCCTCGTGCTCGGCGCCTTCGCCCAGCTCGGCAGCGTGCTCTACCTGAGCGCCCTGATATTCGGCGGAACCCGGCTGGCGGCCGTCTTCCGCCGCCGCCGTCACCTGTCGGCCGGCGCCTCCTCGGCGGCGGGCGCGCTGTTCCTGGGCTTCGCGGCGAAGCTCTCCCTGGCGAGCGCGTAGCGACCGGCGCATCCGAGCCTGCGGCCTCCGCGACCCGTCCGGTCGGGGAGGCCGTCGCCGTTCGGTGACGGGCAAGGGGGCACGCGGTCACGGATTGGTGCCGACCACGGTATGGCGCAGGCCCGTCGACGCTGGGATACTGCATACATTCGTGCGGATACTGCATACAATCATGGCCGTCGGGATCGACGACGGCCGGACGGCGGCGCGGACACGGACGACGAACTCGGCACCCTCTGAGGGAGGAACCGGACCATGACGGACACTGTCGCACAGGCCACGGGGACGGAGGGCGCCGAACCGGATGCTCTGACCGACGGGATCCACCTGGTCGTCGACGCGTTGAAGCTCAACGGGGTCGAGACGATCTACGGCGTGGTGGGCATCCCCATCACCGACCTGGCCCGACTCGCCCAGGCGTCGGGCATCCGCTACATCGGCTTCCGGCACGAGAGCGACGCCGGGCACGCGGCCGCTGCGGCCGGCTTCCTCACCCAGCGCCCCGGCATCTGCCTGACCGTCTCCGCGCCCGGCTTCCTCAACGGACTGGTCGCGCTGGCCAACGCCACCACCAACTGCTTCCCGATGGTGCAGATCTCCGGCTCCAGCGAACGGCACCTGGTCGACCTCCAGCGCGGCGACTACGAGGAGATGGACCAGCTCGCCGCCGCCAGGCACTTCGCCAAGGCGGCCTTCCGCGTCTCCCGTGCCGAGGACATCGGCCGCGGCATCGCCCGCGCCATCCGCACCGCGGTCTCCGGGCGCCCCGGCGGCGTCTACCTCGACATCCCGGCCGCCGTGCTGGGCGAGATCATCGACGCCCGGAAGGGCGCCGCCTCGCTGTGGAAGCTGGTCGACCCCGCGCCCCGCCAACTGCCGCAGCCGGCCGCCGTGGACCGGGCCGTCGAGCTGCTGGAGCGGGCCGAGCGGCCGCTGATCGTGCTCGGCAAGGGCGCGGCCTACGCGCGGGCGGACGAGTCGATCCGGGCGTTCGTGGAAGCCACCGGCATCCCGTACGTGCCCATGTCGATGGCCAAGGGCCTGCTGCCCGACGACCACCCCCAGTCCGCGGCGACCGCGCGGTCGCTGGCCCTGAAGCGGGCCGACGTCGTCATGCTGGTCGGCGCGCGCCTCAACTGGCTGCTGGGGCACGGCGACGCGCCCCAGTGGAACCCGGACGCCAAGTTCGTCCAGGTGGACATCGCGGCCGGCGAGATGGACAGCAACCAGCCCATCGCCGCCCCGCTGGTCGGCGACATCGGCTCGGTGATGGACGCGCTGGCCGAGCGTTCCAAGCCCGGGCAGATCTCCGCCCCCGCCGCCTGGCGGGAGGAACTCGCCGCCCGTTCGGCGCAGAACGTGGGCAGGATGTCCACGCGCCTGGAGGCCGCGAGGGCGGCCCACCCGATGCGGTTCCTCGGCGCGCTGCAGGCCGTGCGGGACGTCCTCGCCGAGAACCCGCGCGTCTACCTGGTCAACGAGGGCGCCAACGCCCTGGACCTGGCCCGCAACACCATCGGCATGCAGGTCCCGCGCCACCGTCTGGACAGCGGCACCTGGGGCGTCATGGGCATCGGCATGGGCTACGCCATCGCCGCCGCCGTGGAGACCGGCGAACCGGTGGTCGCCGTCGAGGGCGACAGCGCGTTCGGGTTCAGCGGCATGGAGATCGAGGCGGTCTGCCGCTACAACCTGCCGGTCGTCACCGTCGTCCTCAACAACAGCGGCGTCTACCGGGGCGACGAGGCGTCCCCGACCGGCGACCCGGCGCCGACCTACCTGAAGGCGCGTCACGACCTGATGATCGAGGCGTTCGGAGGCAAGGGCTACCAGGCCACCACCCCGGACGAGGTCGCCGCGATGCTGCGCGAGGCCCTTGCCGCGGGCGGGCCGGCGCTGATCGACTGCGTGATCGACCCGGCGGACGGCTCGGAGAGCGGCAACATCGGACACCTCAACCCGAAGGGCCTCACGGCGAAGAAGTGACCCCCACCCGGGCCCTTCGGGCAGGCCCGGCGCGTGCCGGGCAGGCCCGGCGCGTGCCGGGCGGGTCCGGTGTGTGTCGGGGGGCCGGTGTGTGCCGCGCGGTCCCGCGGGCGGGGCGGGTGACCGCCGCGCGGGCCGGGTGGTGGGCGGGTGCGCGGCGCGGGTCCGGTGGGGCGGGCGGGCCGGCCGGTGCCCCGCTCCGCAGGGCGGCGCATATGCCGGTCGCGTGCCGGCCGTGTCGGCGGCGGCCGAAGAGGGTAGGGCACGCACGTCCACTCCGCGTCCCCGCCGAAATGAGGCGCCCCACCGTGCAGTTGCACCTGCCCAGAACCGTGTCCGAAGCCCAACGCCACCTCGCCGAAGGGGCCGTCCCGATAGGCGGGGCGACCTTGGTCTGGGCCACCTGGCAACGCGACGGCTTCCCCGAGCAGGCCGTCTCGCTCCGCCAGGTCCCCGAGGCCAACGTCGTCGAGGCCGAGGCCCTCGGCGCCGCCGTCCTCCTCCACCAGGTCGACGACCGCGTCCCCGCCGTGCTGCGCCGCGCCGCCGGCACCATCGGCACCGGCGCCGTGCGCCGCACGGCCACCGTCGGCGGCAACATCGTCGGCAGTTCCCTGCGCTGCCTGCTGCCCGCCGCCCTGGTGCTGGACGCCCGCGCCACCGTGCTGGAGGCGGGCCGCACCTACGACACCGACCTCGCCGAGGTCGTCGCCAAGCGCTCCGTCCTGCTGTCCCTGCGCTGGCGCGCGCCCCTCGCCGACGGGTACCTCAAGCTGCCCGCCGACGCGGGCGGACCCCCGCCCCTGGTCGTCGCCACCGCGGTGCACGCCGAGCCGGACGGGCGCCGCCGTGTGCGCGTCGCCGTGCGGGACGGCTACGAGGTGACCACGGGGGACGCGGCGTACGACGACGGCGACGGCGTCCCCCGGATCCTCGACGCCCTGGCGCGAACCCCCCTCGGCGACCTGCCGCCCGGCGCCCGGGAACAGGTCGAGGCGCAGGTCGACGACGTCCTGGCCCGCGCCTGACGGGCCCGCCGCCGTCCGGTGACACGGCGTCGGCCCGCGGCGGCGGTCCACGCGGGGGGTGATGTTCCGCCCCAGGCGTCGCTAGGGTCCCGGGCGGGCGCGTCCCGACCGGGCCGCCCTGGGCACCGTCAAGGAGACATCGCTTCGTGAGACGCCGAACCCGGACCACGGAACCGAACCGCTCACCCCGCGCACAGCGCCGCGCAGCCCGGCGTACCGGCCGGCTCGCCGCGGTCGTCGCCGGCGCCGTCCTCGCCGCCACCGCCACCCTGCAGTCCCCGGTCGCCGCCTCACCCGCCGCCCCCGCGGCGACCGGTCCCGTCGTCGCCGTCGACCCGCAGGAGTGGACCGACCAGGCGGACATGACGTGGGACGACTACGTGGACGTCCGCCCCGAGGAGTGGGCCTCCGCCGCCACCTCCCGGGGCTCGGAGGCGCAGTACCGCACCGCCGTGCTGCTGGTCGACTTCACCGACCAGCCCATGCTGATCACCCAGGAACCGGGCAGCCACCCCTTCGGCAATCCCTACGGCAAGGACTTCGAGCCGGTCCCCGAGGACCAGGTCCGCGACTGGTACCAGGACTACTACACCGTCCCGAACGAGTACAACGGCCGCCAGACCCTCCACTCGTACTGGATGGAGGACTCCTTCGGGAAGATCGGCGTGGACGCCGAGGTCTTCGGCACCTACACCCTTCCGGGCAAGCTCCACGAGTACGGCATCGACAACCGGATGAACGGGCCCATGGCGCGGTTCTGCCCGATGGGCGACACCTGCGGCAAGGACCTGCGCACCGACAGCCTGCGCCTGTGGCGCGACGCCATCGACTGCGCCACCGGCGACTTCTGCGGCTTCGACAACATCTTCATCGTCACCGCCGGCCACGACGAGTCCTCCACCTGGGAGGAGTTCGGCCGCCAGAAGTACGCCGCCAAGGAGGACGTCCCCGCCGCGCTCGGGCCCCCGCGCGACGAGAACGGCGACCCCGTGCTCAACCAGCTGGGGGAGCCGATGACCAACTGGGCGAGGACGCGCTACGTGGAATGGACCAGCTGGCGGGCCGCCGCCAACCACTGGCCGAACGCGGGCGGCGGCATCTCCACCCAGGCGGAGAGCTCCGGACTCAGCGTCTTCGCCCACGAGTTCAGCCACCTGCGCGACCTGCCGGACAACTACAACAACCCCTTCGCCGACGACACCCGCAACTACACCGGCTACTGGGAGATGATGTCCCGCGGCACCTTCAACGGCCCCGGCGGCACCCACAACCGCTGGCAGGTGCCCAACCAGGGCGGCTCCGCCCTCGGCCCGCACCACATGGTCCACTACAAGCAGGCGCTGGGCATCCTCGGCGAGAAGGAGACCGTCCACCTCACCAAGGCGGCCCTCCGCGACGACGGCGTCGCCGTCGCCACCCTCCGCGCCCGCGAGTACGTGCCCGGCGAGGGGCAGAAGGTCGCCCTCGACCTGGACGTCGACGGGTTCCGGCTGGGCGCCTGCGAGGACCAGATGGCGCGCGTCGGCGAGTCCGACACCCGCTTCTGGTGCCCCAAGGGCGGCAACTGGGAGGACTACACCATGGAGGTCGTCGACCGCGTCGGCAACGACTCCTTCACCACCGGCCACGGCGTCCTGCTGTCCCAGAACCGCACCCAGGGCTCGCCCCGCGAGTGGCTGGTCGACGCCAACCCGCAGGACATCGGCCGCGTCGACTACCAGGGCCCCGGCGGCGAGGACGTCATGGTGGTGCGCGGCGACCCGCGCCAGCTCGACGACGCCACCTTCCACGCCGGCACCGCCTCCGGCTCCCGGTACGAGTGGATCGACGAGCCGAACGGCCTGCACTTCTACGTCCTGGACGTGTGGCGCGACGCCGAGGGCGTGCTGACCTACCAGGTCGCCGTACGCGCCCTGGACGCCGCCGGCCCGCAGCGGCGCGGGGCCGCGCTGGGCCGGGCCACCGGCACGCCCGTCGGCGGCTCCACCGCGCTGATCGGCGCCCGGCTCGCCAACACCGGCCAGGCCGGACCGGGCGTCCACGGCGCCGACGTCTACCGGCTCGAGGCCACGGTGGAGGGCGACGGCTGGAAGGTCGCCCTGCCCTACGAGGTGCAGGCCGTGCCCGCGGGCGCGACCCTGCCCGTCGCCGCCTACGCCACCGCGTCCCCCGGCGCGGCCCGCTCGGCGACGGTGACCGTCACCGCCACCAGCGAGTCCGACCCGTCGGCCACCTCGACGACCACGGTGCGGGTGACCACCGCCGGCCTGGCCGTCACCAGGTCGTCCCTGGGCGCACTGCTGGACGGCTACGCGGCACAGGGCGTCCTGACCACCGGCGAGACCCGGCGGCTCGAGGCGCAGCTCCGGCAGGCCGAGCGGCCCCGGCAGGCGGCCAAGGCGCTGGAACGGTTCGCCGACCTGGCCGACAGGACGGCCTCCGAGGGCCGGCGCGCCCTGGCCTCGGCGGCCCTGGCGAGCGCCGCGCGCACCCTGGCGGCCTCCGCCTGACATCCGCCGCCCGCCGCCCTCTCCCCGGGGCGGCGGGCGGCAACCCTGATGCTGCCTCAGGCCCCGGCGAGCCCGTTCCGCATCGCCTCGGCGGTCACCTTCGGGTCGTACCCCTCGGGCACGCCCTCGACGAGGATGATGTCGCCCTCGATGTGCCGCGACCGCAACGGGGCGATCTCCCGGTACGCGGCGGAGTCCCACCAGGCCCGCGCCTCCTCGATCCCCGGGAAGCCGATCATCACCACACCCCCCGGCCAGCTCCCCTCCTTCACCTCGTGCGGAGTGGCGTGCACGAGGAAACGGCCGCCGTAGGGCTCGAAGGTGGCGGGCACGCGCTCGATGTACTCGGCGACATCCGGGTGCGGGGCGGCGTCCTGCAGACGCGCGATGGCGTAGGCGGGCATGAACGTCCTTCTCTGTCGGGCGGGTTGCGTCCACCCGATCCTGACACCGCCCGTCGACGGCGTCGACGGCGTTTCCGGCGGCGACCGCTCCTCCGGGGCCGGGGGCCCCGGCCCCGGCGCGCGCACCCGCAGGCGTGCGTACCCGCTGGCGCGCTCAGCCGCGCCGCTCCGGCAGCGGGTCCGTGAACCCCCAGTCCGCCGCCAGCAGCCGCTCCACGGCTTCGACCGCCTCCGCCAGGCGCTGCTCCCGGGAACCGCGCAGGACGCGGAACGGGCGCCCGGTACGCGTCAGTTCGGCTGCGAAGCGGTCGGTCATCCACGGGCGCAGGTGCTCGCCGTCGCGCAGGCCGTCGTCCTCGAACGGGACGTCCGCGTGGTCCGTGAGCAGCCACAGGTGCTGGCGGCGGCCCTCCTCCGCGACGCGGGCCACCGCCGGGTTCGCGGATCCCAGGTACCGCTCGTGCCAGATCGTCGTCGCGAAGGCGTCCGTGTCGCAGAAGAGCACCGGCGCCCCCTCGCGCGCCGCCCGGTCCTCACGCGCCAGTTGCCCGGCGGCGATCAGCGGGAACTCCTCCGAGGCGAAGGAGACGTCCGTCCACGTCCCCGCGGGGCCGAGCGCCGCCAGCTTCCGCTCGCTGAACTCCCGGCCGTACTCGGGCACCCAGCGGGTGCCTGCCCACACGCCGCCGCGTGCGCGGTAGTGCTCGGCGAGGTCCCGCGCCAGCGTCGTGGTGCCGGTGGACTCGGCGCCGAGGACGACGACGCGCCGGGCGAGCGCACCCCGCACCGGCGGGGCGAGGTAGGGCCAGCACCCGACCGGGTCCTTGCGGACGGCGGTGCCGGAGACGGGGTACGCCGTCCGGTCCGGGTCCACCAGGACGGACGCCGCGCCCATCCGGCGGCCCAGTTCCTCGCCGTAGGACTCCGAGGTGAAGACCGCGTCGATCCGCTCCGGGACGGCGGCGCGGAATATCGCCACGTGCGCCGCCCAGACGTCCGGGTCGGTGAGGTCGACCGGTATGTCGTCCACGGCCCCCACCACCTCGCACCCCGGGTGCGCCTCCCGCATCCACGCCACCCGGTCCGCCAACGGCACCGACTCCACCGAGGAGGCGCACACCAGCACCGTCAGCCGCTCGCACCGTGCGGCGGCGGTCCGCACGAGGTGGTGGTGGCCGGCGTGCGGCGGGTAGAACTTGCCCAGGACCAGGCCGTGTCCGTACCTCATGCCGCCACCGCCAGGTCGCGGCGCAGCGCGCCACGCCAGTTGCGCAGGCCGATCACGCACAGCACCAGGAAGCCGGCGTACAGCAGGGACGTGAGGTAGAGGTCCTTGTGCGCGTAGAGCGGGATGTAGACGAGGTCCGCCGCGATCCAGAGCCACCACGACTCCACGCGCTTGCGGCACTGCCCGTAGGTCGCCATCAGCGACAGGGCGGTGGTCAGGGCGTCCCACTGCGGCACCGTCGAGTCCGTCGCGCGGTCCAGCAGCAGCCAGATCGCGGCGAACCCGGCCGCCCCGGCCGTCAGCAGCCAGGTCCACTCGCGACGGCTGGTGCGCCGCACCCGCAGCCGCTCGCCGGGGGCGCCGCCGCGGACCCACGTCCACCAGCCGTAGCAGGCCAGGGCGATGAAGACGACCTGCAGCGCGGCGTCGGCGTACAGGCCGGAGTCGGTGAAGAGCAGGATGAACAGCAGGTTGTTGGCGATGCCGATGGGCCAGTTGGCGATGTGCTGGCGGGCGACCAGCCAGACGCAGAGGGCACCGCTGCCGAAGCCGAGCAGCTCCGTCCAGCTGACGGGTGTCTCCAGCCAGGTGAAGAGGGGTTCGCGCAGGGCGTTGAGCAGGTCCATGGGGCTCCTTTTCGTCTCGGCGACGATAATCGGGGAGCCGGCCTGCGTAAAGGCATGTTCGGTGTGACCGCCACGACCGCGGCCGGACCGGGGCAGCGGCCCCGGTCCGGCGGCTCCGGCCTACCGGTAGCGGACGTGCAGGTGGTTGTCGTGGTTCGGGTAACTCGTCGTCAGGCCCTCCGCGATGAGCTGCGGGTCGTTGAAGAAGATCAGCTCGACGCGGCCGGGAGCCTTGGCGCGGATCTCCTGGACCAGGCGACGGGTGGCCGCGCGGTCGTAGGCGGTGGACTGCCAGGTGATGCGGCCCGCGGTGCACTGGCCGGAGTCGGTGCGGACGGGCCACACGTCGACGTCCATGCCGACCTCGTGGCTGGCGTGGCCCGGGATGTCGCCGCCGTGCTCGAAGCCCGCGTCGCCGACCGGCAGCCTGCCGTTGCCGGTGGTGGCGAAGGTGGCGGCGGCGGCCTCGAGCTGGGCGACGGCGCCGGCGGTCGCCCAGTGGGCGTCGGCGTTGCCGTCGGGGCTCTGGGCGCACATGGTGCCGGGGCCGAAGTCGATCCTCTCGTAGTGCCAGAGGAGGTTCCTCCAGGTGGTCGCGCCCACCACGCCGTCCACGCCGATCCCGGCGTGCGACTGGAAGGCGCGCACCGCCGAGGCGGTGGCGGGGCCGAAGTCGCCGTCCACCGTGAGGCCCGTGCCGCGCTTGGCGTTGAGCTGGGCCTGGAGCGCCTTCACGGCCGGACCGTTGTCGCCCTCGCGGACGGTGAGGACCAGCGCGCCCCAGGTCGCGGCGCCGACGACGCCGTCCGCGGTCAGGCCCTCGGACTGCTGGAACGCCACGACCGCGCCGCGCGTCCCGGTGCCGAAGACCCCGTCGGTCGCGACGGTGCGGCCGTGGGCGGTCAGCAGGTGCTGGAGGGCGAGGACGTCGGTGCCGCGGCTGCCGCTCGCGGCGAGCGGGAACGCGGCCTGGGAGAAGGCCTGGGCGGGGGCGCCGGAGCCGAGGAGCAGCCCCGCGAGGGCGGCGAACAGGGCGAGGAGGTGGCGGAGTCGCTTCATGGCCGGTGTCACCGCCCCGCCTGCAGCGCGCCCCAGGTGCCGGGGCCGGCGATGCCGTCGACGGTCAGCCCCCGAGAGGACTGGTAGTCGCGGACCGCCTGCCCGGTGCCCGGGCCGAAGACGCCGTCGACGGCGACCGTCCGGCCGAGCGCGGCCGTCAGGGCCCGCTGCAGCCGGGTCACCGGCTCGCCCGTCGACCCGCTCTGCACGGTGGTGGTGGCGCCGCGGGAGAGCAGCGCGGTCCACGTCCTCGGGCCGACCACGCCGTCGGCCGTAAGCCCCTTGGCCGTCTGGAAGCCGCGGACCGCGGTCGCGGTGCCCGGGCCGAAGACGCCGTCCGGGGAGCCGGGGTTGTACCCGGCGGCGGTCAGCAGGCACTGGGCGGCCTTGACCAGCTCGCCGGTCGACCCGCTCTGCACCGTCGCGTACGCGCCGAAGCTGAGGTTCGCGCCCGTGCAGGTGGCCGGCGGCGGCGTGGTGCTGCCGGTGCCCACGTCCAGGTAGTCGCGGTCGATGTTGATCGAGTAGCCGCCGTAGGTCTCGGTGACCTCACCGACGTACTGGTGGATGCGCTGGTGGTTCGCCCAGTAGGAGGCCGGCACGTACGTGCCGGTGTCGGTGTCGGCGGCGCCGTTCCACCAGGCGTAGAAGAGGTGGTCGACGCGGGTGTACGCCGGGTTGTCGTACTCCGAGGCGGCGTCCCTGATGCCGGAGGCGGCGCTGGAGTAGAAGCCCGACAGGTAGCCGCTGGTGTGCAGGCGCTCGGTCCAGCCGGACAGGTAGGACAGGACGGCGGCCTTGCAGGAGGCCGTGGAGGTGTACGCCTCGATGTCGGAGTAGATGGCGCTGCCCGCCGGGATGCCGAGGTTGGAGGCGGCGGTGACGGCGGCGGCCGCGGCGGACACGCCCTGCGACCTGGCGGTGGCAGGGTCGGCGGACATCTTCAGCGAGTAGTTGGTGCAGGGTGCCTGGCGGCCGACGTCGATGGGGATCAGGCGCCAGCCGTTGGCGGTCTGGGTGGTCACCCAGCTCGCGGTCAGGTTCGGCTGGGAGCAGCCGCGGAAGGAGCCGCTGATGTAGACCCCGACGGCGCTGTAGGGCGAGTTCGCCTTCCAGGCGTTCATGGCGCTCTGCGACGGGGCGGTGCAGGCGTCGAAGCCCTTGCCCGTGTAGGTGCCCGGCTGCGGGCCGGCCGCCGCCGACGGGGCCACGGCCGACGGCTGCCCGGCGGTGCGGGGGAGTGCCGTGCGCTCGGCCCCGGCGGTGAGCTTCGCGGTGCCGAGCACGTCACGCACCAGGCCCTCGGTGTGCGGGGTGTGCGCGGCGGTCACCAGGACGCCGGCGTCCTCGACCGCGATCCGGATCGCGTCGTCGCTGGAGACGGCGGAGGGGGCGGTGGCCTTGCCGCGCTGGGCCCGCGCGGTGGCGGCCGTCGCCCGGCCCGCGGAACGGGCGGTGATGGGCTCGACCACGATGCCCGCGGTCCGGCCGACGAGACGGGCCGGGCAGTCGTTCTCCGGCCCGGGCTCGCCCAGGTAGACGGCGGGCTCGTCGAAGCGGACGCAGGCGCGGGGGTTCCGGTCCAGGTCGACCACGCGCCAGTCGGCGGGGACGTCCACCGCGTACCCGCGGTAGGACACCGTGCGGGTGGATTCCGCGGACGGCTGGGCCGCCTGGGCGGGGCCGGTGACGGCGGCGGCGCCGATGCCCGCGAGGGCGGCCAGCAAGGCCGTCGCGGCACGGAGTCTTCGGGGGCGGGGGGAGGTCATCAAGGCACTCCTGGTGGGTTGGTGCCGCTGGTCCGACCTGTTTGGTCAGGGCATGACAAGCGGGGCGCCGTGGGGGGCTGAGCAGAGACTGACCGCGCGGCGGGGGCGTGTCAACAGCACCCTCCGGCTGTCAGAGGACCAGACCTCCGGCGGTCGGGCGGCGGGCGCGGGGCGAGCCCCGTCACACCTGGCTTGACATGCGGATTCGCTCCGATAGGTTCTGGTGGGCGGCGCATACCGACCGGTCGGGCTGCGACATGCCGGACGGTCCGGGAGCGACCGAGGGCCTTCGATCCGATGAGCAGGGTGAACAGCATGAGCAGCAGCATTCTTTCCGCGCGCGACCTGGAGTTCCTGCTCTTCGAGTGGCTCCAGGTCACCGAGCTGACGCGGCGCAAGCGGTTCGCCGACCACTCGCGGGAGACCTTCGAGGCCGTCCTGGACGTCTCCGAGCAGCTCGCCACCGAGCTGTTCGCGCCCCACAACCGCACCGCCGACCTCAACGAGCCCCGCTTCGACGGCGAGCGCGTCCACATCATCCCCGAGGTGGGGCCCGCCCTGCGGGCGTACGCGGAGGCCGGGCTGATCGCCGGTGCGATGGACGCCGAGGTCGGCGGGATCCAGCTCCCGCGCACCGTGATGCAGGCCTGCTTCGCCTGGTTCCAGGCCGCCAACATCGGCACCGCCAGCTACCCGATGCTCACCATGGCCAACGCCAACCTGCTGCTGGCACACGGCTCCGAGGAGCAGGTCGACACCTTCGTGCGGCCGATGATCGAGGGCCGGTTCTTCGGCACCATGTGCCTGTCCGAGCCGGCCGTCGGCTCCTCGCTCGCCGACATCACCACCAAGGCGGTCCCCGAGGGCGGCGCGAGCGGCGCCCACCGGCTGTTCGGCACCAAGATGTGGATCTCCGGCGGCGAGCACGACCTCGCCGAGAACATCGTCCACCTGGTGCTGGCCCGCACCGAGGGGGCCCCGGCCGGGGTGAAGGGGCTGTCGCTGTTCGTCGTGCCCAAGTTCCTCGTCGAGGACGGCGGGCGCCTCGGCGAGCGCAACGACGTGGTGCTGGCCGGGCTCAACCACAAGATGGGCTACCGCGGCACCGTCAACACCCTGCTCAACTTCGGGGAGGGCGTGCACACGCCCGGCGGCCGGGAGGGCGCGGTCGGACACCTCGTCGGCCGGGAGGGTGACGGGCTGCGCCAGATGTTCCACATGATGAACGAGGCCCGGATCGGCGTCGGCGCCGGAGCCGCGGCCCTCGGCTACACCGGCTACCTGCACGCCCTCGAGTACGCCCGCACCCGCACCCAGGGACGGCCGGTGGGCGGCAAGGACGCCGGCCGGCCGCCGGTGCCGATCATCGAGCACGCCGACGTCCGGCGGATGCTGCTCTCCTCCAAGTGCTACGCCGAGGGCTCCCTGGCCCTGGTGCTGTACGCGGCGCGGCTGCTGGACGAGCAGGACACCGGGGAGACGGAGCGGGCGCGCGAGGAGGCCGGGCTGCTGCTCGACCTGCTGACGCCCGTCGTGAAGACCTGGCCCTCGGTGTGGGGACCGGCGGCGAACGACCACGCCATCCAGGTCCACGGCGGCTACGGCTACACCCGCGACTACCCGGTCGAGCAGTTCTACCGCGACAACCGGCTCAACCCCATCCACGAGGGCACCCACGGCATCCAGGCCGCCGACCTGCTGGGCCGCAAGGTCCTCCAGGCGGACGGCGCCGGGCTGGAACTGCTCGCCGCGCGGGTCCGCGCCACCACGGCCCGGGCCGGCGAGGAGTGGGAGGCGCAGTCGAAGGCCCTGGTCGCCGCACTGGACCGGGTCCGGGAGGTGACGGCGGCCCTCTGGGCGGGCGGCGACCCGAAGGCCGCGCTGGCCAACGCCTGGCAGTACCTCGAAGCCTTCGGCCACGTCGTGGTCGCCTGGCTGTGGCTGGAGCAGGCCGTCGCCACCGGCGACAGGCAGACCGCCTTCCACGCCGGCAAGCGGGCCGCCGCGCGGTACTTCTTCACCCACGAACTGCCGTCCGTCCAACCCAAGCTGGATCTGTTGGCGTCCCTGGACACCACCCTGGTCGACCTGGACGACACCTGGCTGTGAGCCCGCGCGGCAGGAGGGGCCCCGGCCTCCTCACGCCTGCGGCGCGGCCATCTCGCCGAGGGTGAGGAGAAGGCGGTCGCGGGGGTCGCGGAGGCTGCGGCCGGTGAGCTCCTCGATCTGGCGCATGCGGTAGATGACCGTGTTGCGGTGACAGAACAGCTGCCGGGCGGCGTGGGTGGGCGAGCCGTGGTGGGTGAGCAGCGCGCGCAGGGTCTCCAGCAGCACGGCCGCCTGCTGGGGCGGCTGGGCCAGCAGCGGGCTCACGGTCTCCTCGACCAGGACCGCGGTCGCCTCCGGGCTGGCCCGCAGCAGCACCTCCGGCAGGCGTTCCCCCACCGGGACCACGCCCGCCGTGCCGCGCGGCACGGTGTCCGCGGCCTGGGCGGCGAGCCGGTAGGCGGTGGCGAAGCCGGCCAGGCCGTCGGGGGAGGCGGCCACCCCGGCACGGCCCACGACCGCCGGCTCGAGCGCCCGCGCCAGGCCGTCCACGCCGGTGCCCCCGACGGCCACCAGGGCGAACGTGATGTCGCCGCGGACGTGCCAGCAGGACGTCACCCCCAGCCGCTCCAGGCGGTCCTCGCCGCCGCGGACCGGGCCGTCGGGCAGCCCGTCGAAGGGGGCCACCACACAGGCCACCGGCTCACGGGCGCCGAGGCCCAGCACCTCGCGGGCCTCGGCGGCGAACACCGGGTCCGCGCCCCGCCCCTCCACCAGGCCGTCCAGCAGCCGCTGACGGCGCTGCAGGTCGCGATTGTGCAGCCGGGCCTCCTCGCGGCGGTAGGCCTCCACCAGCGTGGCGTTCTGCAGGTCCAGCGCCGCCCAGATCTGACGCCCGGCCAGGACCAGCACATGGTCGTCGACGACCTCGTCCCGGCGGTCGTGGCGGCTCAGCAGCGCCTCCCACAGCACCCGCGACCCGAGGCTGTAGGCGTTCAGCACATGTTCCATGCGCACCCCTTGGCGCGCCCGCCGCCGCCCGGTCTCCCGCCACAGGTGCACGGTGCTCTCACCGGTGCGGGCCAGCCCCGCCATGGTGCGGATGCCGCGGCCGACGTGTTCGCGCACGCTGGAGCGGATGTCGGCGCGCAGCTCCGGACCGGCGTCGGCGTGCCAGTCCTTGGACAGCAGGGTCAGGGTGATGTCGTCGGCGATGGCGTCCGCGCGCGGCAGCAGCGAGGCCCAGGCCCGCTCGACGGCACGGCGCACGTCCTCCCCGGGTCCCTCGTCGCCGGGGGACCCCGACGCGGCGGTCGTCAGGCCCATGCCATTGCCCATGGCCCCGGAGGATGGCACGGAGCGCACAGCCGCGCCAGACCTCGGACCGTCGCCCAGGGCACTGCGCACCAGCGACTTTGTGCACTCCGCCCATGTCGGATTCTGTGCACAGCGCCCACGGTAGGGGATCGCCGCAGCCGAACAGCGGGCAGCCGCCCACGGGGCGCGGGCCCGGCCAGGGCAGACAAGGGAGCGCACGGTGAGCCCACCCACGACAGCATCCACGGACCGCAGCGACGACACCCCGGCCCTGTTCTCGGTCACCGACGTGTCGGTCCGCTTCGGCGGCATCCAGGCACTGGCCGAGGTGTCGCTCGACGTGGAGCCCCGGCAGGTCCTCGGCGTCATCGGGCCCAACGGCGCCGGGAAGACCACCCTGTTCAACGTGGCCTGCGGCTTCGTCCGCCCCGACACCGGCCGGCTGGTCTGGAAGGGCGAGGAACTGACCGGACTGCGCCCGCACCGGCTGGCCTCCCTCGGCATCGGCCGGACCCTCCAGGGCCTCGGCCTCTTCGAC
The DNA here is from genome assembly GCF_040643475.1 of Streptomyces sp. NPDC047130. Taxonomy (NCBI): domain Bacteria; kingdom Bacillati; phylum Actinomycetota; class Actinomycetes; order Kitasatosporales; family Streptomycetaceae; genus Streptomyces; species Streptomyces sp. NPDC047130. Next base: position 53,499 of record NZ_JBEYUK010000026.1, read on the forward strand.
CGGATGACCGTGCTGGAGAACGTGATGGTCGGCGCCGACCGGCACGCCACGGCCGGCTTCGGCTCCGCGCTCCTCGGCCTGGGCCGCGGCTCCCGCGACGACGCCCGCCTCGCCGGGCGGGCCCGCGAGGCGCTGGCCGGCCTCGGCGTGGAGGAGCACGCGGACCGCCACCCCGCCGGCCTCCCGTATCCGGTCCGCAAACGCGTCGCCCTGGCCCGCGCCCTGGTCGGCGAACCCGACCTGCTGCTGCTCGACGAGCCCGCGAGCGGCCTGGCCAACGACGAGATGGCCGAACTCGGCGAGCTCATCCGCGGCCTCACCGACCGGATGGCCGTGATGCTGGTGGAACACCACATGGACCTGGTGATGAGCGTGTGCGACGACATCACCGTGCTCGACTTCGGGCGGGTCATCGCCCGCGGCGGCCCCGACGAGGTGCGCCGCGACCCCGCCGTGGTCGCCGCCTACCTCGGCGAAGAGGTCGGTCAGGACCGGCCCGGAACGGGGGACTGACGTGTTCGAGGTACGCGACCTCACCACCGCCTACGGGCCGGTCCGCGCCCTGGACGGCGTCTCCTTCACGGCCCGCGAGGGCGAGGTCACCGCCGTCCTCGGCGCCAACGGGGCCGGCAAGACCACCCTGCTGCGCACCGCCTCCGGGCTGGTGCGCGCGGAACGCGGGCAGGTCCTGCTCGACGGGCGCGACGTCACCCGCACCCCCGCCGAGGACATGGCCGGACTCGGCCTGGCCCACGTCCCCGAGGGACGCGGGGTGATCACCGAGCTGACCGTCGAGGAGAACCTCCGCCTGGGCGGCCTGCACCGCCCCGCGAAGGCTCGCGCGGCCGACATGGAGCGGATCTGCCGCCTCTTCCCGGTGCTCGGCGAACGCCACGACGCCACCGCCCACGTGCTGTCCGGCGGCGAACGGCAGATGCTGGTCATCGGCCGCGCCCTGATGGCCGCCCCCAAGGTGCTGCTGCTCGACGAACCCTCCCTGGGCCTCGCCCCGCGGATCGTCGCGCAGATCTTCGACCTGCTGCGGTCCCTGGTGGCGAGTGAGGGCCTGACCGTGGTGCTCGTCGAGCAGAACGCGCGCAGCGCCCTGTCCATCGCCGACGTCGGCGTGGTGCTCAACCTCGGCAGGGTCGTCGTGCGGGACGAGGCCGCGGCACTGGCCGCCGACGAGAAGCTCCGCCACGCCTACCTCGGTTTCTGACCCACGCCCTCCGAACCACTGGAGTCCTCGTGCAGCAGCTCCTCACCACCGCGCTCGGCGGGCTGACCCTCGGAGCGGTCTACGCGGCGTTCGCGCTGGCGCTCTGCCTGATCTGGCGCTCCACACGGATCGTCAACTTCGCCCAGGCCCCGATGGCGATGATCACCACCTACATCGCCCTGGTCGTCATCGACGCCGGCCACTCCTACTGGATCGGCTTCGCCGCGGCGCTGGTCGGCGGGCTGCTGCTCGGCGCGGTGGTGGAACGCGTGGTCGTCCGGCCCGTCGAGGGCAAGGCGGAGATCAACGCGGTGATCCTCACCCTGGGCCTGTTCATCCTGCTCCACGCCCTCGCGGGCATCGTCTTCGGCTCCCGCTACCGGTCCTTCCCCGCGCCCTTCGGCGTCCGCGGCCTCACCGTCGGGGACACCTCCATCGCCCTCACCGGCTTCGGCGTCTTCACCGTCGTCGCCGTGATGGTCGTGATGGGCCTGCTGGTGCTGCTCTTCCGGTACACCGAGGTCGGACTCAGGATGCGGGCCGCAGCCTTCAACCAGGAGGTGGCCCGCATCCTGGGCGTCAAGGTGGGCCGGATGCTCACCCTCGGCTGGGCGCTGGCCGCGCTGGTCGGCTCGCTGTCCGGACTGCTGATCGCCGGCGGCAGCCTGGTGCACCCCGGCTACATGGACTCGGTGGTGGTCTACGGCTTCGTCGCCGCCGTGCTGGGCGGCCTGGACAGCCCCGTCGGATCGGTGATCGGCGGCATGCTGCTCGGCCTGTCGCTGAGCGCCGTCAGCGGCTACCTCGGCTCGGAACTGGTGCCGCTGGCGGCCCTGTTGATCCTGATGGCCGTGCTGCTGCTGCGGCCCGGCGGTCTCTTCTCGCACCACGCGGAACGGAGGGTCTGACGACCATGGCCACCACGGAGACCAACCCGTCCGCCGGGAAGGGGACCGGACCCGCCGCGAAGCCCCGCGGAGGAGCGCGGCGGCGCTGGGAGAGCTCGGTCCTCCTCCGGCACCTCCTCCTCGCCGCCCTCGGCCTGCTCGCCGTCACGGTCGTGATGGAGACGACCGGATCCTTCGCCAACTCCCAGCTCGCGTCGATGGCCTACCTCGGCATCGCGGCCGGCGGCCTCACCGTCCTCACCGGGCTCAACGGACAACTCTCCCTCGGACACGGCGCGTTCATGGCGGTCGGCGCCTACACCACCGCGCTGTTCCTGGACGGGGAGGGGACCGTGTTCCCGTTGCCGGTCGTCCTGGCGGCCGCCACCCTGGTGACCCTGGCGGTCGGCGCCGCCGTCGGCGTGGCCGCCGCCCGGCTGCACGGCCCGTACATCGCCGGCGCCACCCTGGCGCTGGCCGTCGCCGTGCCGGGCGTGGTGCTGCACTTCGAGAGCCTGGGCGGCGAGCAGGGGCTGGGCGTGCGGATGCCCGAGATCCCGACCTGGGTCCTGGACGCCGCCTACTTCGTCACCGGCAGCGAACTCGACCCCACCAAGTACGTGGCGTACATCGGCTGGTGGGCGCTGCTCGTCACCTACGTGCTGCTCGCCAACCTGATGCGGAGCCGGGTCGGCCGCACCTGGCGGGCCGTCCGGGACGACGAGGTCGCCGCCGAGATCGCCGGCATCCACCTGGGCCGGGCCCGCGTGCTCGCCTTCGTGGTCTCCACCGCCTGCGCGGGCCTGGCCGGCGCGGTGATGGCGATGGCGGTGCGGATCACCGCGCCCAGCGGTTTCTCGCTCACCCTCTCCCTGACCCTGCTCAGCGCCGTGGTGCTCGGCGGGCTGGGCAGCCTGACCGGCGCGCTGATCGGCTCGGCACTGCTGACCTTCCTGCCGCACCTGGTCACCGATCTCGGCATGGACGCCGGACTCACCGACGTCCGGGCGGCCGAACTGGCCCCGGCGGTCTACGGGCTGACGATGATCCTGGTGATCCTCGTCGCGCCCGCCGGCATCACCGGAACCGTCCGCAACCTCTGGCGGCGCCGGGGCGCCGCGTGAGGCCCGCCACCGAACCCACGCGGCGGCACCCCGGGCCGCACCACACCGAAGGAGGCACCACCGTGCAGCGAACGCGAAGGTTCCGCCGGGCCACCCGGCTGGCCGGCCTGCTCACCGCGGGCGCCCTGCTCGCCGCGTGCGGCGCCGGCGGCCGGCCGGACGACGGCGACGGGAAGCCGGCCGCCGAGGCCGGCATCACCGAGGACACCATCAGGATCGGCGCGCACTTCCCGCTGACCGGTGTCGCCGCCCCCGGCTACAGCGAGATCCCCAGCGGCCACAAGGCCTACTACGACTACGTCAACGCCAACGGCGGCGTCAACGGCCGCAAGATCGAGTACGTGGTCAAGGACGACGCCTACAACCCGACCAACACCAGCACCGTCACCAACGAACTGGTGCTGAAGGAGGAGATCTTCGGCATGGTGGCCGGGCTCGGCACGCCCACCCACAGCGCCGTGGTCGACTTCCTGAACGCCGAGAAGGTGCCGGACCTGATGGTCTCCAGCGGCTCGCTGATGTGGGGCGACGACCCCGCGAAGCGGCCGTACTCCTTCGGCTGGCAGCCGGACTACATGATCGAGGGCAAGATCATCGGCCAGTGGGTCAAGGAGAACATGCCCGACGCCAAGGTCGGCCTGTTCCTCCAGGACGACGACTTCGGCCGCGACGGCGAGGCCGGCGCCCGCAAGTACATCGACGACCAGATCGTCGAGACCGTCAAGTACACGCCGGGCAACACCGACGTCGCCCCGCAGCTCGCCGCGCTCCAGGCGGCCGGCGTCGACCTGGTCCTCGGCTTCAACGTGCCCTCGTACACGGCCCTCAGCCAGCTGACCGCCATGAAGATCAACTTCGGGGCGAAGTGGTTCTACAGCAACGTCGGCTCCGACCCCGCGCTGGTCGGCTCGCTGCTGGCCCGGTTCTCCGAGGGCAAGGTGAAGGGCAGCGCCGGCCTGCTCGACGGGGTCCTCACCACCGAGTACATCCCCGGCACGGACGCCACCGACAGCGAGTGGCTGAAGCTCTGGCAGAAGGTCTGGGACGCCCACGGCGCGGAGGGGGAGCTGACCAACTACCGGATCTACGGCCTGTCCCAGGCCTACACCTTCGTCCAGGCGCTCCAGGCCGCGGGCGACAACCCCACCCGCGAGGGCGTGGTGGAGGCGCTGGAGAAGGTCGGCTCCACCCTGGAGGGTCCCGGTCTCGCACCGTTCCGGTACTCCGAGGACAGCCACCTCGGCATCTCCGGGATGGAGGTCGTCCGGCTCCAGGACGGCAAGGGCGAGGCCCTGACGCCGGTCCTGGTCACCGACATCGGCGACGCGCCCATCAAGGAGGACGACTCCGCGGCGAAGGACGCGCCGCCCGCGAACGGCATCCCGGACGTCCAGCCGGCGTCCTGAGGCGTCCTGATGTGTCCTGGGGTGTCCTGGGGCGTTCCGACGGCTTTCCGGCGGTGCCCCTGACGGCGTTCCGGCCGGGGAGGGGGCGGCGGGCGCGGTTCCCCGCGCCCGCCGCTCCCTCCTCCCGCCCGCTCACGCCCCGAACGGCGCCTTCGGCCCGAACGCCAGCCGGGCGAAGTTCCCGGCGATGCGGCGGTGCCCCTCCGGGCACGGGTGGAGGTCGTCCGGCAGCGGCAGTTCGGCGTGGTCCCGCTCGCCGAACAGGTCGAGGCCGTCGAGGTGGAACAGGTGAGGGTCCTCCGCGGACCGCTCCTCGACGACGCGGGCCAGCGCCCGCCGGATCACCTTCAGCGTCAGACGTCCCGCGGCCACCTCGGCCGGGTCACCGGTGGCCCTGTACCCCACCGCCCCGTCGGAGAGGTCGAAGGCGAGCGGCCCGGGAGTGTCCTCGTGCAGCGGGCAGAAGACGGGCGAGACGACGAGCAGCGGCGTGTCCGGGTGGCCGTCGCGCAGGGTGTCGAGGAAGCCGTGCACCGCCGGGACGAAGGCGCGCAGGCGCATCGCGTCGGTGTTGACGACGTTGATGCCGATCTTGACGCTGATCAGGTCGGCCGGGGTGTCCCGCATGGCGCGGGCGGTGAACGGATCGAGCAGGGCGCTCCCGCTGAAGCCCAGGTTGATCAGCTCCACCCCGGCCGCGGCGGCGGCCAGGGCGGGCCAGGTCCCGGTCGGGTGGGCCGCGTCCGACCCGTGGCTGATGGAGCTGCCGTGGTGCAGCCAGACCCGGCGGCCGCGGTCCGGGGCGGGCTCGACCGGGGCGTCGGTGCGCAGTGCGACCAGCTCGGTGATCTCGTTGTGCGGGAGCCAGATCTCGACGTCCTTGTCCCGGCCGGGCAGGCCTTCGAAGCGCGCGACGCCGGGGGCGCCCTCACGCACGTCGACCGAACCGTCCGCGAGGTCGACGGTGCGGACCCGGCCCCCGGGCACGCCGGTCCGGCCGGCCAGGACGCCGTCGACCAGCAGGTCGTAGGAACCGTCCGCGGGAGCGGCCGGGGCGCCCCGGTAGGCGCGCTTGGTGGGGAGGACCTCGAGCTCCACCAGGGTGGCCCGGGTGCGGAAGGCGAGCCGCACGCCGGAGGGCTGCGCCTGGGCCAGTGCCAGCTGGTCGTCGGGTATCCGCCGCCGGGCCCGGGCCGGCAGGCGGTGCGGCAGCAGACCGTGCGCGGTGTGCTCCACGTCGAGCGCGCCGCGCAGCAGCCCGGCCGTGACCGGGGTGGTGATCAGATGGTTGTCAGGGGTCGAGTTCATCGGGCCTGCTCTCGGGGGACGTCCCGGGGGACGGGGACGGGGACGGGGACGGGGACGGGGACGGGGACGGGTGCGGGGTGGCGCTGCTCGCGACAACCATGATGCAGCAGCCTAAAGCCTTTAGGCATGGGTGTCAGTGAGGGAAGGTGCGGCCCGGCCGGGTGACGACCGTGTCGCGGAACTCGGCGATGCGGGAGTGGATCTGCCGCATCAGGTACGTGTCCTCGATGCGGTCCAGGTAGAGGCAGCGGGCCGCGAGGGCCGGGAGTTCGAAGGCGAAGCAGAGCGACATCAGCGGGTTGACGAACAACTCGCCGCCCCGGGTGCGCTCGGTGAACCTCACGTCGCCGAACTCGCCCCGTACCGCGGCCGCGACGGAACCGTTGACGATGCTGGGGTGGCCGGGGGTGTGGTGCTGGGCGTGGGCGACCGCGTCGAGGTACAGGGCGCCCTCGCGGGTGTTCCGCGGGATGGAGAAGGCCCCCAGGTAGCCTCCGTCCCGCTCCAGCGCGGCGATGTTCTCGAGGACCTGGACGTGGTTGACGCCGTGGTACGCGTCCACGCCGAACCCGATGGAGACGACCAGACGGACGGGCACCTCCTCCAGCGGGGCCAGGGCCGCCACCGAGGCCATGTCCTCCTCCGGGGTGCCGAGCCCGGCCTCGTCGCCGCGCATCAGGATGTCCGTGCCGCCGTCGACCAGGACGACCGCGTCGATCTCCAGCAGGTCGATCAGCGCGCGGTAGGCGGCCCGCAGCGGGCGCACCCCGGTGCGGGGGAAGGCGTACACGGTCGACGGGTGGCCGTGCAGTTCCAGCCAGCGGGCGAGGGTGCGCTCGGGGAAGTAGTCGCCGGGCAGCACGGAGTCGGGCGTGACCGCGGCGAGGTCCTCGGCCGCCCAGTCGGCCGGGGGCAGCGCGGTGAGCTCCGTGAAGGAGAGGTTGGCGAGGTGCACCTCCTTGCCCTGGTGGCGCAGCGACAGCGCCAGGGGCAGCCCGGCGTAGACGTCGAAACCGCCGCCCGCGCCGGCGATCAGGATCCGCTTCGCGTCGGCAAGCCGGGTGAACAGGGGGTTCGTGTGCAGCGACGTCATGGCGCGCAGTGTGCCCGGGGAGGCGGCGCACACGCCACGGAATTGCGCGTCAGGCGCCGGCGCGGCCGCGCCGGCGGAGGAGGAGGTCGAGGGAGTCGACGACCCAGGCCCACGACTCCTCGGGATCGACGGCGGTGTGCGCGTAGCCGCCGGCGAGCTCCAGCTCGACGTAGCCGTGGAAGACGCCGCCGAGCATCCGCACGGCGTGGGTCCGGTCCGGCTCCGGCAGGTCGTAGCCCCGCAGGATGGCCCGCATCATCTGCGCGTGCCGGACGCCCGCGCTCGCCGCCGCGGTGCCGGGGTCGAGGCGGTAGCGGGCCGCGGCGTAGCGACCGGGGTGGGCGCGGGCGTAGTCGCGGTAGGCCTCCGCGAAGGCGGCGAGCGCGTCCTTGCCGGAGCGGCCCGCGAGCGCGTCGGCGGCGCGGTCGGCGAGTTCCTCCAGGGCGAGGAGGGCGATGCGGGTCCTGAGGTCGTGCGAGCTGCGGACGTGGGAGTAGAGGCTGGCGACCTGCACGCCGAAGCGGCGGGCGAGCTCGGAGACGGTGACCTGGTCGAAACCGACCTCGTCGGCGAGGTCGGCGCCGGCGCGGGTGAGTCGCTCCGGGGTCAGTCCGGCTCGGGCCATCCGGGGGTCCTCCTGTGCGGGTCGCTCGGCGCTGGCGACACCCATTATGACGCCGCCTAAAGCGCTTAGGGACAGGCCCCGGACGCCGCCGGACCCCCCGGACGCCCGGACAGGCCGGCGGCGCGGGACACCGCGGCCCCCGCGCCGCCGCCGGCCTCGCCGACGGCTCGGAAGCGGGGGAGCCGCGGCCCGGCCCCCGGCTCAGAAGCGGGGGGTCGTGGTCCGGCTCTCGACCAGGCGGGCGGCCTCCTGCGGGGTGGAGACGGACGGCGGGGACCCGTCGAGGGGACGACGGGCGGTCTCCTTCATGAAGGCGACGGACACCACGCCGACCAGCGCCGCCGCCATGGAGTAGTACGCGGGCATCATGTCGTCGCCCGTCGCCGAGATCAGCGCCGTGATGACCAGCGGCGTCGTCCCGCCGAAGAGGGAGGCGGACAGGTTGTAGCCCACGGCCAGCGACCCGTACCGCACCGGCGTCGGGAACAGCGCGGGCAGCGCCGCCGACATCGTGCCCAGGAGGCACACCAGCGAGAGCCCCAGCATCAGCATCCCCGACGCGACCGCGACGAAGCTGCCCTGCTTGACCAGCAGGAACGCCGGCGCGGAGAGCACCAGGAAACCCACCATGCCGGCCATCAGCAGCGGCTTGCGGCCGTAGTGGTCGTTGAGCCGGCCCACCTGGTTGATGACCAGCATCAGCACCACCATCGTCCCGATCAGGAACAGCAGGCCATGCGTCTCGGAGTACTCCATCTCGTCCGAGAGGTACGTCGGCATGTACGACAGCAGCATGTAGTCGGTGATGTTGTACGCGCCGACCAGGCAGACGCAGAGGATCAGGGTGGGCCACTGCTGCCGGAAGATGTCCTTGAGGTCGGCCGTGGCGCTGGGCTCCACGTGGGTCGCGCCCGCCCCGGCCGAGCGGTGCGAGGACTCCTCCTCGAGCCGCTTGAACGCCGGCGTCTCGTCCAGCTTGAGCCGCAGGTAGAGGCCGACGAAGCCGATCGGGCCGGCCACCAGGAACGGCACCCGCCAGCCCCAGTCCTCCATGCCCTGCTCACCCAGCCACACGGTCAGCACCGTGACCAGACCCGCGGCGGCTACGTAACCCGCCAGGGTGCCCAGCTCCAGGAAACTGCCCCAGAAGCCGCGGCGCCGGTCCGGCGCGTACTCGGCGATGAACGTCGACGCCCCGCCGTACTCGCCGCCCGTCGAGAAGCCCTGCACCAGCCGGAACAGGAGCAGCAGGACGGGAGCCCAGAAGCCGATCGTGGCGTACGAGGGGATCAGGCCGATGCAGAAGGTGCCCACCGCCATCATGATCATGGTGAGGGCGAGGACCTTCTTCCGGCCGATCCGGTCGCCCATCGGCCCGAAGACCATGCCGCCCAGCGGACGCACCAGGAACGACGCGGCGAACGTGGCGAACGACGACAGCAACTGCACCGTCTCGTTCCCGGGCGGGAAGAACACCTGGCCGATGGTGACGGCCAGATAGCTGTAGATGCCGAAGTCGAACCACTCCATCGCGTTGCCCAGCGAGGCCGCCTTGACCGCGCGGCGCACCATCGCCTCGTCCGTCACGGTGATGTCCGTGCGCCGCAGCGGGGGATTCCGACGCCGGCTCGCCGCCCGGAACAGGGCGCGGTGACGGCGTACCGCGGCGGGGTCGGCCGCGACCTCGGACGACGACGGGTCGGGCAACGCCATGGAGGGTCCTTTCTCCCGGTCCTGCGGATCTCCAGAGGTTCCCTCTGCTCACTCACGGGATCGGCATACGCCGGAGGGACGCACATCACTCTGCGCCTTCCGCCGCGCGACACGCCGCCCGACCCGCCGGTCGGCCGCCACCTCGCAGATCATCGGAAGAACGGGTAACAGAACCGGAGAAGGAAGGGGCCGTCCGATGAGCCGACCGACACCCGCCCCGACATCCCCGCCACCGGGACACCCGGCGAACCCGCCCCGTTCGACGCCGAGACCGTCGCCTCGGTCCTCGTCGCCACCGAGCGGCCGCCCCGGCCCAGCGCCCTCGCGGCCTCCCCGGCCTTCGGCCGGCGAGCCGTCCTGAAGATCGAGCACGTGCCGTACCAGCTCTTCGACGTCACCGCGTTCCCGACCATGCCCGGCCGGCTCCAGGCCTTCGTCAACAACAACCCCGTCACCCACCTGGCCTCCGCGGTGCGCGGCCTGACGGCCGGCCAGTGGCCGGGCGTGGAGATCGCCTGGACGCTCGCCTGGGCGGGGCTGCTCCTGCTGGTCTTCGGGCCGGTGACGATGCGGCTCTACAACCGCAAGTGAGGCGCCCGCGCCCGGTCAGCCGGCGGCCGGCCGACCGGGCGCGGGAAGCGGCTTGACGCTGAGCGCCAGGTCGTTGTCGACGGTGAAGTAGGGGCGCAGCCGGTCCCCGTTCCGTCCGGCGGCCGGGCGCGTCGTCGCCGGAAGGCGGTCGACGGCCTTGCGCTCGACCAGGTCGTCCGCCAGCCGGGCGAGCCGCACGGCGGGCACGCAGGCCGCGGGGAGCAGGTACCAGTCCCAGACGTCCTGCGCGCCGCCCCCGCCGAGCGCGGGGAGCGTGTCGACGTCCAGTTCCAGCGAGACGCCGCCGGTCCCGGGGCCGCCGGTCACCGTCACCGGCACCGGCGCGACGGTGCCGCCGCCGCGCAGCCGGAGCTCGCCCGCGGCGCCCTCGCCGAGCCGCGCGCCGTGCAGCGCGACCCGGACCCGCAGCAGCCGGCCGGCCATCTCCACGGAGGTGACCTCGGCGTGCCGGGGACGGTTCCAGACGCGCAGGGTGAGGTTGCCCTCCGAGGTGCGGTACGGGATCCGGGCCACCGTCGTCCCGTCCGGGGCGACGCGCGGCGACCGGCCGATCAGGGCCGCCGTCTCCACCGTCCCGGCGGCGACCCGCGGGCGCGGCCGGTCCGGCCCCTGGTCCAGGTGGAGGTCCCACCGCCCCTCGGCGAGGCCGGGCCCGCCGGCAGGCAGGCGGGCGGTGCCGTCGCCCTCCAGGGGAAGCACCACCGTGCGGCGCGCGGGGTCCCTGCGGAGCTTGAGGACCAGCCCCAGGAGCGGCCCCGGCGCGTCCTCCGGGTCGCGCAGCCGGAACAGCACGCCGCCGTCGGTCTCCACACGCGCCGAGGCCCGGGCGGTCCAGGGTGCGGCGGCTGCCTCGGTGACCTCCACGGGCGCGGCGCCCTCCGCGGGCGCGGGGACGGGAGCCGCGTGCCGGGGCAACAGCGAGGTCACCCGGTGGAGAAGGCCCGTGCGGCGGCGCCGTCCCGCCAGCGACGCGAACAGTTCGAGGTACCGGGTGGCGATCCGGTCCGGCGCGTAGCGGGCGGCCGTGTCGCGGGCGTGGGAGGCCAGCCGGGCCCGTCGGGCGGGATCCGTGATCAGGGACTCCAGCGCCGCCGTGAGCCCTTCGGCGCCGCTGTCCATCGGCACCAGCAGGCCGTCGTGGTCGTGGGTGAGGATCTCGCCCGGACCGTGCGGGCAGTCGGTGGAGACGACCGGGACGCCGCAGTGCAGGGCCTCCACGATGGTCATGCCGAACGACTCCCGCCGGGACGCCACGGCGGCGATGGCGCCCTTGGCCCACTCCGGGTCCAGCGGGGAGACCGGCCCCATCATCCGGATCCGCTCGTGCATCCCGAGCGCCTCGATCCGCGCGCGCAGCTCCCGGGCCTGGACGCCGCGTCCGTAGATCCGCAGGGACCAGTCGGGGTGCCGGGGCGCCAAGGCGGCGAAGGCGTCGATGAGCAGGTCGAAGCGCTTGAGACCGACCAGGCGGCCGGCCGCGACGATCACCTTGCTCTCCCCGTCGGACGGGGCCACCTCGGGGGCGGGCACGCTGTTGGGGATGGCGAGGATCCGGTCCGCGGCGCGCGGCACGGCGGCCCGGTACTCGGCGGCGTCGGCCTCGGAGACGGTGACGTAGGCGTCCAGCTTCGCCAGGGCCCGGTTCTGGTGGACGCGCACATGGGCGGCGTGCCGGCCCAGCAGGAGGTGCTCCTGGCCGATGCGCAGGTACGCGTCCCGGCGGCCGTCGCGGGCCAGGTGGCCGTGGAGCACCGGGCGGGTGGAGATCACCACGTCCGCGTCGGTGCCGCGCAGGTAGGCGGCGATCCGCCGGTCGGTGAGGCGGGAGGGCCGCATCGGGCTCCCCGACACGCCGGTGTCCGTCCACATGGTGGAGGGCTGTCGCGCCTCGGGCAGCGACCGCTCGCACGTCTCGGAGCCCTCGCGCCAGTCGACGAGCGGGCGCAGCCGGACGGCGGGGGAGAAGGGCAGGAGCGCGTCGTCGCGGGCCCGGTAGACGGAGACGACCTCCACCTGATGGCCCCGGTCGGCGAACGCGGCGCTGGTGTTGGCGGTGGCGCGGATGGTGCCGCCGATGCCGTAGGCGTTGTAGACGAGAAAGGCGATCTTCATGGGTGAGCGGGTCCTCAGCGATGCGGCCTGGGCGCGCCACCCGTCGCGGGAGGACGGGACGCACAGGGGCATGCCTGTGTCCAACCCTCGCCATCCCCCCGCACGGCATTCAACCGTGCGTCGGGTGAAGGTTCCATAAGTTCACGAAGGCCCGGCCCCGGTGGTGCCGGGGCCGGGCCTTCGGTGGTGCGGGACGGGGCGCGTCAGTCCGTGCCGGACTCCATGGCCGCGCGGTCCAGGAGTTCGTCCTCCTCGGTCACCTCGCCGCGGGAGGCGATGGCCTCCGCGCCGCCCGCCGGCATGGTGCCGATCAGGCCGGTGACCTGGGCGGCGCCGAGCGCCGGGCCGGCTCCGGCTCCGGTGCCGAGCAGGCCGAGGCCGGCGTACTGCTCCAGCTTCGAGCGGGAGTCGGCGATGTCCAGGTTGCGCATGGTGAGCTGGCCGATGCGGTCCACCGGGCCGAACGCCGAGTCCTCGGTGCGCTCCATGGACAGCTTGTCCGGGTGGTAGCTGAACGCGGGGCCCGTGGTGTCGAGGATCGAGTAGTCCTCGCCGCGGCGCAGCCGCAGGGTGACCTCGCCGGTGACCGCGGCGCCGACCCAGCGCTGCAGCGACTCGCGGATCATCAGCGCTTGCGGGTCCAGCCAGCGGCCCTCGTACATCAGCCGTCCGAGACGGCGGCCCTCGCTGTGGTACTGCGCGAGGGTGTCCTCGTTGTGGATGGCGTTGACCAGGCGCTCGTAGGCGGCGTGCAGCAGCGCCATGCCCGGCGCCTCGTAGATGCCGCGGCTCTTGGCCTCGATGATCCGGTTCTCGATCTGGTCGGACATGCCCAGGCCGTGGCGGCCGCCGATGGCGTTGGCCTCCATCACCAGGTCGACGGCGGTGGCGAAGTCCTTGCCGTTGATCGTCACCGGACGGCCCTGCTCGAAGCCGATGGTGACGTCCTCGGCGGCGATCTCGATCGACGGGTCCCAGAACTTGACGCCCATGATCGGCTCGACCGTCTCGATGCCGTTGTCCAGGTGCTCGAGGGTCTTGGCCTCGTGCGTGGCGCCCCAGATGTTGGCGTCGGTGGAGTACGCCTTCTCCGTGCTGTCCCGGTAGGGCAGGCCGTGCGCGACCAGCCACTCCGACATCTCCTTGCGGCCGCCCAGCTCGGTCACGAAGTCCGCGTCCAGCCAGGGCTTGTAGATCCGCAGGTTCGGGTTGGCGAGCAGGCCGTAGCGGTAGAACCGCTCGATGTCGTTGCCCTTGTAGGTCGAGCCGTCGCCCCAGATCTGGACGTCGTCCTCGAGCATGGCCCGCACCAGCAGCGTGCCGGTGACCGCGCGGCCCAGCGGCGTGGTGTTGAAGTAGGCGCGACCGCCGGAGCGGATGTGGAACGCGCCGCAGGTGAGCGCGGCCAGGCCCTCCTCGACCAGCGCGGCGCGGCAGTCGACCAGACGCGCGACCTCGGCGCCGTAGGCGGTGGCGCGGCCGGGGACCGAGGCGATGTCGGGCTCGTCGTACTGGCCGATGTCGGCGGTGTAGGTGCACGGGACGGCGCCCTTGTCGCGCATCCACGCGACCGCGACGGAGGTGTCGAGGCCGCCCGAGAAGGCGATGCCGACGCGTTCGCCGACGGGGAGGGAGGTGAGGACCTTGGACATAGGAAGATTATGCATCATCCCGTATGGTCATGCAAAGAGGGCTTCGGTGCCGGCTCCGTCCCGTCCTTCCGGGGTGCCGGCGGTGCCGGCTTCTCCGGTGTCGTCCCGCGCTCCTCCTCCGGTGCGATCCCCAGGCGCCGCAGGTGCCGCTCGCCGGCGCGGGCCGCCGGGTGGATGGCCACGGCCGCCGTCAGGATGACCGCGGCGATCACCGCCCAGCCCACCGCGCCCCAGGACATGGCCAGGTAGGTGTACGCGGCCGGAGCCCAGACGGAGCCCAGGTTGTGGCCGAGCCCCACCACGCCCTCGTACTCGCCGCGCCGGTCCGGATCGGCCAGCTCCGCGACCAGGCCCCACTGCCCGGCCGACTGGTACAGCTCGGCCCCGGTCACCGTGACGTGGCCGACCCACATCAGCAGGATCGTCACCCAGCCCGCCGTGTCGTGGGTGACGGCGATGATGCCGCAGGAGACCAGGAAGCAGAGCGCGCCCCTGCGCTGGGCGCGCAGCGAGTCGGTCACCGTGGCGACCCCGCGGGCGGCGGCCACCTGCAGGGCCACCGCCATCACGGTGTTGGTGCCGTAGAGCCAGGCCAGCACAACCTTCGGCGCGTCGGTCTCGGAGACCAGCCAGAGCGGGATCACCGTCATCAGCAGCACCTGGTGGGTGCCGAGCACGCCGTTCAGGAAGGTCGTCAGCACGAAGGGCCGGTTGCGGAGCGCGGTGCGCGGATCGCGGCGGCGGCCCGCCCCGGCTGCATCCGCCACGGCTGCGGCGGGCGTCACCGGCTCGGAGCGGGGAGGCTCCGGGAGCTTGGAGACCCAGAAGGAGTTGGCCAGCAGCACCGCCGACGTGAACAGCGGAATCGCGTGGATCAGGGCGAGGCTGTCCAGGGCCAGGGCCAGACCGCCCGCCAGGGCGCCCAGGGAGTAGCCGGCGTTGCGGGCGGCCCGCAGGTAGGCCCGCGCGTGCACCCGCTTCTCCCTCGGGAAGACCTGCACCTGGTAGGCGCCGCGCCCGGTGCGGACCCAGGTGTTCGCCAGGCTGAGGGGGATCAGGACGGCGAGCGCCGTGACGAAGGAGTCGGCCAGGAACCAGGAGGCGAAGAACACGGCCTCCAGGGCCGACCCGACGATCCAGCTGCGCCGTGTTCCCACCCGGTCGGCGAGGCGGCCCAGCGGGACGGAGAACACGAAGGCCGCGGCGAGCGACAGGGTCAGCATCAGGCCGACCTGGGCCGGGCTCAGGCCGACGACCTGGGTGAAGTACACCGCCTCTCCGGTGATGAAGGCGCCCTCGGCGAAGGCCGAGAGGACCGACTGGTACGACATCGCCCGTACGAGGCGGTCGTCGGACAGCAGGCGGGCCAGCAGACGGTGCGGCGGGCGGGACGGCGGGGACGGCATGCGGCGGCTCCTGGTTCTCGACCGGGCGCAGTCTTCGCCGCGTGATTCTTGACGTCAAGACATTTTCGGCCCGCCGGAAGCCGCCGGAAGTCGCCGGAAGCCGCCGGAAGCCGCCGGAAGTCGCCGGAAGCCCGCGGGAGCCCGCGGAAGCCACCGGGGCCGTCACTCGCGGCGGGTGACGGCCCTTCAGGTGGCGGCTCCGGTCAGGACGGGCAGCCCGAGTCGGAGATCACGAAGTAGCCGGCCGAGGTCTCCTCGAGGGTGTGGCTGTAGAAGGTGTTGTAGAGGCCCATGTTCTGGCCGGAGCCGAGGGCGTAGGCGTAGCCGCCGCTCTGGCGGGCCCGCCCGGCCTGCACGTGCGCGTAGTTGGAGGCCGTGTAGCAGCGCGGCTCGAAGCCCCCGCCCCCGCCGGTGGTGGTGGCGGTGACGGCGGCGGACCGGGCCCCGGCCGTGCCGGAGGAGTCCACGGCGGCCACCGAGTAGGTGTAGGCCGTGCCCGGGGTCAGCCCGGTGTCGGTGTACGAGGTGCCGGTGGCGGTGCCGACCCGCGAGCCGCCGCGGTAGACCTCGTACGACGCCGCCCCGCTCACCGCGTTCCAGCGCAGCGCGACGCTGCTGTCGGTGACGGCGCCGGTGGCGAGACCGGCGGGGGCGGGCAGGGTGCCGGGGTCGACCGGTCCGCCGCCGCTGCCGTCCAGGCCCCAGAACAGGGCGGTGTAGTAGCTGGAGCAGATGGTGTCCAGGTAGTAGGCGCCCGCGGTGCCGCACTGCTGGGTGCCGGAGCCGGGGTCGACCGCGGTGCCGTGCCCCATGCCGGAGACGGTGAAGGTGGTGACCGCGGGCACCCCCTGGGCGTCGCTGTAGACGGCCTGCGTGGTGTTGCCGGGGAGCGAGGCGGTCGAGGTGGGCGTCCGGCTCAGGCCCCACACGTCGGTCCACTGGTCGCGCGACTGGGTGGCGTTGGCGGGCACCACGGTGGTGTCCGAGGTGCCGTGCCAGACGGCGACCCGCGGCCAGGGGCCGGTCCAGCCGCCGGACGCCTGGCGCACCGCGTCGCCCCACTGGCGCGGGGTCTTGGAGGTCGCGTTGTACATGCAGGTGAAGGCGTTGGTCATGCTGGTCGCGCAGCCGACCGGGATGCCCGAGGCGATGGACCCTCCGGCGAACACGTCCGGATAGGCGGCGAGCAGCGCGGAGGTCATCGCCCCGCCGGCCGACAGCCCGGTGACGAACACCCGGTCGCGGTCGCTGCCGTAGCGGCCGATCGCGTGGTCCACCATCTGCTTGACGGAGAGCGCCTCGCCCTGTCCCCGGCCGTAGTCGGAGGGCTGGAACCAGTTGAAGCAGGAGTTGGCGTTGTTGGCGCTGGAGGTGTGCGGGTACACGACGGCGAAGCGGTACAGGTCCGCGTACTTCGCCCACCCGGAGTGGGAGTGGTAGTCCGGCGCGCTCTGGGTGCAGCCGTGCAGGGCGACGACCAGCGGGGCGCCCGCGGGCAGCCCGTCCGGGACGTAGGAGTACATCTGCAGGTTGCCCGGATTGGTGCCGAAGCCGGTGACCTGGGTCAGCGAGGCGGCGGAGGCGGGCGCGGGGGCGGCGAACAGGGCCAGCAGCAGGGCGAGTACGGCCGACAGGCCGGACCCGCGGATCCGGAGTCCGGTACGGGAGCGGTCGGGAACCGGCATGGGTCCTCCCGGGAACGTGGGGCGGGCGGGGAGCGCGCGCCGGTCCGCTCCGGTCGTCCTTCCGAAGCGGCAGCGCGCGTTCCGACCGTACGAAGCGCTCCTCCCACTGCCAGTGGAGTGGCACCACACACCGCGACGTCCGCGCATGTGGGCCGCGTTGTCCGGTGCTCCCGCCGGACGTCAGGACGCGGGCACGCGGCCGGGCCCCGGCCCGGATCAGGCTGCTTCCTGATCCGGCAGCAGCCGGATCAGGTCAGCAACTGCCGCACTGCTGCGGCAGGGTGTCCCAGAACGAGGTGTCCGCCGCGTCGACCGAGCCGTCCGCCACGGCCTTGATCGTCGCCTCCATGGTGACGACCGACTGGCGGATCAGATAGCCGTTGGACTTCTGGCCGAGCACGTACGGCGCGTACTCGTGGTCGCTCATGCCGCGCATCTCGAACAGCAGCGTGGCGATGCCGTACTCGGCGGCCATCCCGTTGCGGCCGATGGTGTTGGCCGAACCGCCGTCGTACCGGCCGATGTGCCCCCACCCGGTCCGGTCGACGTTCTCGTGGACCACCGCCCCCAGCTTCTTGGACCGCTCGACCAGCTCGGGGGAGACGTCCGGGGTCGTCGGGTAGAGGATCGAACCGGAGACCAGGTCCCCGTCCACCCGGGACTGCGTGCCCTGGTGGTGCAGGTCGATCGCGTAGTCGATGTCGTACACGCCCAGCACGTTGTCGTGCAGCGCCCGCGTCTCCGGCTGCTCCTTGGCGACGTGGTCGCGGTTGAGGTCCACCTCGTTGGCGTTGTAGCGGGTCAGGTGGCGCTCGCCGGACGCCAGGTAGCCGTCCAGCGGGAAGTCGACGTCACCCATCGCGCCGTCGGCGTTGAACATCGGGATGAACAGGACGTTGACGTCCTCCAGCAGCCCGGCCTTGGAGGGGGACCCCAGCGACTTGATGGTGTGCAGCATCGCCTCGGTGGTGAGCTGCTCGTTGCCGTGCTGCTGCGCCAGGTACAGGATCGTCGGGTCGGCCGGATCGCCGACGTACTTCACGAGGTGGATGTCGCGGCCCTTGACCGTCCGGCCGACGACCTCGAGCTCCATCGCGTCCTGCTTGGCGTCCTGGGTCCTCAGGAAGTCCACCACGTCCTCGTAGGTCGAGAGGATCGAGGTGTTGACCGTCTCGTTGCCCTGGTAGTCGGGGCCCTCGCCGACCGCGGCGGCGTTCCCGGTGAACAGGGCGCCGGAGAGCAGCAGCGCTCCGGCGAGGGCCGTGCAGGTGGTCCTGGTGATGGCGCGCATGGGTCCCCTTGTCTCGTCGTTCCGCCCACGGTTCGCGTCCACCAGGGCGGTCCTGCTCCGGACGGGCGGCGCCTCGGGCGCCGCCGGTCCGGCGGGTCCCTCGGCCACCACCGGCAACTTATGTGCACGCGCCACGCAGGTGGCACGGGCCGCGGACGCTTCGTCACCGAATCGAGATCACGGGCGGGTCGGCGCGGGCCGGGCGGACGCCTCCCGGGCGATCCGCTCGAGCCGTTCCCGGTGGGCCTGCCACCGGGCGGGATCGGCCGACGGCATCGCGTCGTTGTCCCGGCGCATGCCCACCGTGCCGTCGATCAGCTCCCGGAGGATGTCGGCGTGCCCGGCGTGCCGCTGGGCGTCCGCGATCACCCGGACCACGGCGTGGTGGAGCGTGATCCCGTCGCGTCCCTCCGGCCACCACGGCACCGTCCCCACCGTGTCCAGCGGCAGGGCGTCGATCGTCGCGTCGGCGTGCGCCCAGGCCCGCCGGTACAGGTCGACCACGAACGCGCGGGACTCCTCTGCGGTGGCCCACATGTCGGCGTTGGGATCCTCGTCCTCCAGCCACGGCAGCGGGATGCCCGAAGGGCGGCCGAACGCCTCGCCCAGGTAGCCCAGTTCGACGCCGGCCAGGTGCTTCACCATGCCCAGCAGACTGGTCCCGGTCGGGGTGAGCGGGCGGCGGACGTCGTACTCGGAGAGCCCTTCCAGCTTCCAGAGCAGCGCGTCGCGGGCGGCCTGGAGGTAGAAGCGGAGGTCGGACCTGGGATCGGCGGAGTGCGTCATGGGACCAGTCTGACGTCGGCCGCCCACAGCCCCGGCCCCCGCCGGCCGGACTGCCGGGAACGCCCTCCGGGGCGTTCCGTCGACCTGAGGACTAGCCGGGCGTCGTCCCCAGGTTGACCCGACGAGGCCACCGCGGGCGGAAGTTGACGCGGATGCCGTCCCCCCGCCGGACGCGTCCGGCGGGCTCGCTCTCCTAGCCTCGGTGATGCCGGCAGGTCATGCCGGCTGACCGGTCGCAGTCGACCACGGGGGAGCACCATGAGCAGTTCATCGCGTACCAGGCCCACGACGCCCGCCCGGCGGCCGCGGCGGCCCCGGCGGAGGAACCACCTCCTCGGAGCCGCCGTGGCCGCCGCCCTGCTCGCCTGCGCGGCGTGCCAGGCGGAGCGGTCGGACGAGGCGGCCACCACCGAGCCGTCGGTTTCGCCGAGCGCGGGGGGCTCGGCGAAACCGACCGGGACGGCCGAGGCCGGGCCCGGGGAGGACGACGCCGACGCCACGGGGGGCGCCGGCGGCAGGAGCCCGGGCGAGGGCGGGGACGGAGGGACCGGCCGGGACGGCGGTGACGACGGCCCGGGTGGCAGTGGCGGTGGCGGTGGCGGTGGCGGTGGCGGCGGCAAGGGCGGGCCGCCCGCCTGCGACGCCCTGGACCTCGAGTTCTCCGCGACCCTGGAGAGCCCCGAGGGCGAGGACCCCGACCACCTGCTGATCGCCGTGACCAACACCGGCGACACGCGGTGCGAGATCTACCACCACCCGCACCTGTGGCTCGGCGAGCCCTCCGACCGGGCGCTCGCCCGGCAGCCCGTCGCGCCCCTCCCCGGAAGCAACCTGGACGAGCTGGTCACCCTCGATCCGGGCGCGGAGGCGTTCAGCGGGCTGTTCGCCGGGGACATCCCCATGGACCAGTACGAGACGGACGCCGTCACCCTCCAGCTGCACGGCCTCTCCCCGGACACGCAGGGGAGCCAGCCGGTCCTCGTCGCGCTGCCGCAGGCGGTGCCCTTCGACGACGGCGCCCGCGTGACCTACTGGACGAGCGACGTCCGCACGGCCCTGGACCTCGTCAGGTCGGCATGACGGACCGCGGCGGGACCGGCGTCCCGCCGCGGAGCGCACCGGGGGCGGAGCGGGTGCCGGCCCCCACCTACCATGACCGGATGCCCGCCACGCCGGCCCGCCGACCGCGCCCGGCCAACGCCGCCCTCGCCGTGTGCTTCGCCGCGGCCGGCTGCCTGGCCGGAGCGTTCTACCACCCGGCGGCCTGGCGGCCGTTCGACCTCTGGGCGTACCTGCTCACCGTGCTGATCGCCCTGGCGCTCGCCTGGCGCGAGCAGCGGCCGTTCGGCGTGCTCCTGGTCACCGCCGCGGGCTTCGCCGGCTACCTGCTGCTCGGCTACCAGCCCTCGCTCAACTTCTGGGTCCCCGCGGTGGCGTTCGTCTCCGTCGCCGCCCGGGAGCGCCGCGCCCGCACCGCCGTCGGCGCCGCGCTGCTGGCGGCGGTCGTCGCCCTCAGCGGCGCGGAGGGGAGACTGCCGTGGCCGGTGGCGGCCGCGCAGGCCGGCCTGGTGCCCGGCGTCGCCCTCGCCATCGGGCTCACCCAGCGCCGACTGGCCGGACGCAACGCCGAGTTGAGGCGGCTGACCGCACTGCTCGACCGGCAGCAGCGGCAGGAGGCCCGGCGCGCGGTGCTGGACGAACGCTTCCGCATCGCCCGCGAGCTCCACGACACCATCTCGCAGCACATGACCATCGTCACCCTGCAGACCGGGCTCGCCGAGTACCTCCTGCGCTCCGACCCCGCCGCAGCCCACCAGGCGCTCGGCACCGCCGCCACCGCCGGACGGGAGGCACTGGACGAGCTGCGCCGGCTGCTGGTCGTGCTGCGCACCTACGACCTCGGCGAGGGCGGCCTACCCGGCGACGGCGACGGATACGGATACGGCGACGGCGGCGGCCACGGCGGCGGACGCCCCGGCCCGGAGGACCCCGCCGCCCCCGTCCCCGACGACCTGCTGGCCGGCATCGACCGGATACCCGTCCTCGCCGAACGCCTGGAGGCGGTCGGCGTGCGCGTCGCGGTGCGCCGGTCGGGCGGGATCCGGCCGTTGCACCCGGGCATGGAGCTGTGCGTCTACCGCGTCGTCCAGGAGGCGCTCACCAACGTCGTCAAGCACTCCGGCGCCCCGGAGGCCGAGGTCGACGTCCAGTACCGGGACGACGAACTGCGGGTGACCGTCACCGACCCCGGCGGCCCGCTTTCGGTCACCTTCCCCGACGGATCCGGCCACGGCTTGATCGGGATGCGGGAACGGGCAAGGATCTGGCACGGCTCGCTGACCGCCGGGGCGCGCCCGGGCGGTGGTTTCCGGGTGGAACTCCGCCTGCCCCTCCGGCAGGACCGGCCCAGCGGCTGACCGCACCCGAGAGCGTCTGACGAGGAGCCCCGTGGCCCGCATCCTGGTCGTCGACGACCAGCACCTCATCCGGTCCGGCATCGTCACCCTGCTGCGCACGGTGGACGGACTCGGGCCGGTGGTGGAGGCCGCGGACGGCGAGGAGGCCGTCGCCGCCGTCCTCGAGCACCGGCCCGAACTGGTCCTGATGGACATCAGGATGCCCCGCCTCAGCGGACTCGCCGCCGCCGAACGCATCCTCGCCCTCGGGCTGGAGCCCGCCCCGCGCATCGTCGTCCTCACCACCTTCGACGAGGACGAGTACGTCTACGCGGCCCTGCGCGCCGGCTGCAGCGGCTTCCTGCTGAAGGACATGCCTCCCGCCCAGCTGCTCGGCGCCGTCACCGCCACGCTCAGCGCGGACCTGCTGGTCGCCCCGGCGCGCGTCCGGAGGCTCGTCGAACGGCACGCGGGCGGGCGGCGGCCACCGGTTGCCCCCGACGCCCCGGCCGAGCCGCTCACCGGCCGCGAGGCCGAGGTGCTCGGGTTCGTCGCCCGGGGCCTCGCCAACGACGAGATCGCCGCCGAACTGTCCGTCAGCGAGTCCACCGTCAAGACGCACCTGCACCGGGTGATGACCAAGCTGCACCTCCGCAGCCGCGCCCAGGCGGTGGTCTACGCCTACGAGACGGGCATCGCCCGGGTCGGCGACCGCCCCGCGCACCCGTCCGCCCCCGACCGGCCTTAGGCATGTCCGGCGGATCATGCCGTTCTCCCCGCCGGGGTCGCTTCGTGCGCCGCCCGCCGGGGGCACGGTCAGCGGTCGTCCCCGGCCTCGGTCTGCGGCCGGAAGCAGGCGATGACCGTCTTGCCGTCCGTGCAGCGACGTGCCTCCCAGCTGTCGGCCAGCGCGTCGACCAGGAACAGGCCCCGCCCGCCCGGTCGTTCGCCGCTCGCCGGCCGCGGGGTGGGCAGGTGCGTGGAGTTGTCGTGCACGGCGACGTGCAGACAGCGGCCGTCCCACGTCATCACCAGTTGGGCGGCGCAGCGCGCGTGCACATGGGAGTTGGTGACCAGTTCCGACACGGTGAGCAGCACGTCGTCCACCGTCCGGGGCGCGCTGTCGGTCCAGTCGAGCGTCTCCAGGTGCTCACGGGCCCAGTCGCGGGCCGCCTTCGGGCTGCTCCTCAGCGGCAGCGAGCGCGCCCACCCGACCGCCCGCAGCGATGTCTCATCCACGGTGATTCCCCCGGCTCCGTTCCATGTCACGCGAGTACCCCGGCGCGCTGTTCGAAGTCACGCCGGGTGCGGCGGATGCGCCGGCACTTCCGGCCGTGTCGATCCCGCGGGTGCACGGCTCCGGCCCGCACGGGAGGGCGATTGCGGGGGACGCCGCGCCGGAATGCGCGCCTCCCGTGCCAACTTGTGGGACACCGGCGACCGTACGGGTCACCGGGCCCCCACGTACGGCATGGCGGGCCGTCACCCCGCAGTCCCGCGTGGCGCCGTGCCGATGGAGGACTACGGCGACCTCGTCGTGGACGCGTGGACGCGTGGACGCGTGGACGGCGCGCACCGGAAGCTGTCCCTCAGCGACCCCGTGGGCGGCGTCACCGACTTTTCCGGGGGCGCCGTGCTCCAGCGGATCACCGGCCTGCCCGGCGCGGCGAAGCTCGCCCTGGCGCCGGACTCCGCCACGCGCTACGCGGCGCTGCCGGACGCGGACGCCATCGCGGCGATCAGCACGACCACCCACGACGTCACCGCGCGGTACGCGACCGGTGAGGGCACCGGCCCGGCGTCCGTCGTCGCGCGGCCGGCGCCCGTCCCGCCCGCGTACCGGCCGGCCGGTGCCGGTTAGCCTGGCGGCATGCGTGTCACCAGGGAGCTGCCGGCGCTCGCCGCCGGCGAGGTGGACGTGCCCTTCGTGATCCGGGGGTACGAGGAGGTCGTCGCCGCCGACACGGCCTGGAACGAGCACTCCCACCCGTGGCACGAGCTGCTCTGGAACGCGCACGGCGCGTCCACCGTCGTGGTGGGCTCCCAGGTGTGGTGCGTGACGCCGACCCTGGGGCTGTGGATGCCGGCGGGTCAGCTGCACTCGGCCTCCGCGGTCGCCGGCACCGCGTACCGGGCCCACTTCTTCCGGCACGGCACCGTCTCCGCGCTGCCCGACCGGCCGGTGGCCGTGGGCATCACGCCGCTGCTGCGGCTCCTGCTGGAGCGGCTGGAGGAGCCGGACCTGTCCGCGCGCTCCCGCGAGGTGACCGAGACGGCGGTCCTGGACGTCCTGCGGCCTTCCTCCCACGCGCTGCTGGTGCAGATGCCCACGTCCCCGCTGCTGCGGCCGATCGTGGACGCGGTCCGGGCCGACCCCGCCCATCAGCGGACGCTGGCCGGCTGGGCCGCCTCGCTCGGGTGCAGCGCCCGCACCCTGACCCGGGCGTTCCGGAGCGAGACCGGCACCAGCTTCGCCCGGTGGGTGGCGGCGGTGCGGGCCCAGCACGCCGTGCAGCTCCTCTCCCGCGGCTTCGAGGTCGACGTGGTGGCCGACGCGGTCGGCTACCGCTCGGCGAGCGCCTTCGGCGCCGCCTTCCGCCGGACGACGGGCACGACCCCCGGAAGGTTCCGGGCGCGCTGACCCCCGGAAGGTGTCCCGATCGCTACAAGGGCTGTCGAAAAGGCTCGGTTGATGCACGCACCTCGACTCCTTACTCTGTGTGAGCAAGCAAGGCTTACCTAACTTGCTGCCTGACGCGCATCCCTGAACGGGACCGGGTCTCGAAACCCAGGAACACGGAGTACGGCCATGCCCTCGCCCCACCCGCAACCGCCCACCGCGGCAGGCACGTCGCCACGGCACACCGGCGGCGTCCGCCCGGTGTCCTGGCCGACCGGGAGGCGCTGAGCCGTGGCCCCGAAGCTCGCCGCGCTGCTGCCCGACCTCGCCCCCTGGCGCTCCTCCCGGGACTTCCGCCTCCTGTGGTCGCAGGGCCTGGTGACCTACCTCGGCAGCGTCATGGCCCTGATCGCGCTGCCGCTCCAGATCAAGGAGCTGACCGGCTCACCGCTCGCGGTCGGCGCGATGGGCGCCGTCGAACTCGTCCCCCTGGTGGTCTTCGGCCTCTACGGCGGCGCGCTCGCCGACGCCGTGGACCGGCGCAAGGTCATCGTGCTGACCGAGGCGGGCCTCGGGCTGCTTGCCGTCGTCCTCCTGATCAACGCGATGCTGCCGCGGCCCAGCCTGTGGCCGCTGTACGTGGTGGCGGCCGGGGTGGCGGCACTCGCCGGGCTCCAGCGCCCGGCACTGGACTCGCTGCTGGCCCGCATCGTCCCGCACGACCAGCTCGCCGCGGCGGCCGCGCTGAACGCACTGCGCTGGCAGGCCGGCGCGATCGCCGGACCCGCCCTGGCCGGCCTCGTCGTCGCCTACGCCGGCAGCGTCCCCGCGTACGCCACCACCGTGGCCTGCTTCGCCGCCTCGGTCCTGATGTGCCGCCGGCTCACCCCCGCGCCGCCCGTCGAGCACGCGGCCAGGCCGTCCTGGCGCGGCATCGCCGAAGGGGCCCGGTACGCCTGGTCCAGGCCGGTGCTGCTGGGCACGTACGCCATCGACCTGGCGGCGATGTTCTTCGCCTTCCCGAACACCATCTTCCCCTTCCTCGCCGACGAACTGGACGCCGAGTGGTCGCTCGGGCTCATGTACTCGGCCGGAGCCGTCGGGTCGCTGCTGGTCAGCCTGACCAGCGGCTGGGTCTCCCGCACCCGGCGGCACGGCCTGCTGGTGGTGTTCGGCGCCGCCGGCTGGGGCCTGGCCATGGCGGCGGCCGGCTGGACGTCGCAGGTCTGGCTGGTGCTGGCGTGCCTGGCCCTGGCCGGGGCCGGGGACATGCTCAGCGGACTGGGCCGCTCGACCATCTGGAACCAGACCATCCCCGACCGGCTGCGCGGCCGCCTCGCCGGCATCGAGGTCCTCTCCTACAGCGTCGGCCCGCAACTCGGCCAGGTCCGCGCCGGCGCGATGGCGGGCTGGACCGGCGCCCGCCCGGCCATCTGGAGCGGCGGTCTGGCCTGTGTGGCCGCGGTGGGCCTGCTCACCATGGCCCTGCCCAAGCTGCTCGCCTACGACTCCCGCACCGACGAGGACGCCGCGCGGCGCCGGGCACAGGAGGAGGGCCCCGCCGTTCCGGCCCCCGAGCAGGACGGGGAGATCCGATGAGGCCCGCCACCCCGGCACGCGGTTGCGGCACCAGGGCCTGTCCGGCGGATCACGCACAGGGGGTGCGGGGCCTGGCACGCACCCCCGCAAGCCGGCTCCCGGCTTCGCTCGAGCAGGGCGGGGCCGCATGACCCCGCCCGGGCGCGGATGAAGCGAGCCCGGCCTGCGGCGGTGGCACGATCCTCCGCCGGACGGGTCTCAGGGCCGCAGCTCCAGCAACTCCGCGAGGCGGCGCCAGCCCTCGCGCGGGTGCCGGTCGGGGGAGCCGTCGAGGACCTGGACCGCCACGTGGTCCGCGCCGGCGTCGTGGAACTCGTCGAGCCGGGCGCGGACGGTGGCGTCGTCGCCCCAGACGACCACCGAGTCGATCAGCCGGTCGCTGCCGCCGCCCGCGAAGTCCGCCTCCTCGAAGCCCATCCGGAGCCAGTTGTCGGTGTAGTTCGGCAACCGGGTGTACATCTCCACGGTCCCCCGGGCGACGCGGCGGGCCTCGGCCGGGTCGGAGCTCAGCACCACCTTCACCTCCGGCGCCAGCAGCGGGCCCTTGCCGAGCGTCTCCCGGGCCCGCGCCACGAACTGCGCGTCCACCAGGTACGGGTGGGCGCCCGCCGAACGCTCGGCCGCCAGCCGCAGCATCCGCGGCCCCAGCGCGGCCAGCGCCCGGCACTCCCGCGGCACCGGCGCCGAGGCCGCGTCCAGCGCGTCCAGGTACGCCACCATCGCCGAGTACGGCTTCTCGTAGTTCTTCGCCAGCGGCGCGTGGCTCACGCCCAGCCCCAGCAGGAACCGGCCGGGGTGCCGGTCCTCCACCGCGGCCGTCTGCTCGGCGACCATCGCCGCGTCGTGCTGCCAGATGCTGAGGATGCCGGTCGCGACCGCGATGCGCGAGGACGCCGCCAGCAGTTCACCGGCCGCCGGCACCGAGCCCATACCGAACCAGACGGTCCCGAAGCCCAGCCTGTCCAGCTCGTTGACGGCCTCCACCGCCTCGTCCCCGCCCTCGCGGAGCCTTGAGCTCCAGATGCCGAATCGTCCGACGTCCACCATGAGGCACATCCCTTCCGGTCGGCTGCAAGCCATCGTCGCCATGGTCCAGCACGCGGGGCGGCGCTCCGCATTCCCCTTCACCCGAACGGCGGCGATTCCCCGGCCACCGCCGCCGAAAGTCGGTTGAACTCCCGGGCGCGGCACCGGCACCATCACCGCATCACGACGTGCAGCTCATTCAGCGGAGCACCAGGCTCGGGACCTGGAGGGCGCGGGGGCGGAACCCGCCACGTCGGCCATGAACGAGAACGCTGAACAGCAGCACACCGAGAACCGCACCGGCGACACCATCGGCACCGCCTACCCGCTCGGGCAGCTCGCCAAGGCGCTGTCCACCGCGCGCACCCACCCCGACCTCGAGGTCCGCGCCCGAGCGGAACGCAAGGGGGAACGGTGGCGTGCCGTGCTGAGCGCCATGGCGGACCGGCGGACGACCGTCGGGTCGCGCACCCCCGTCGCCGGCCTGCCGGCCTGGGTCACCCTCGAGGTCGTCCACGGCGGCTTCGCCACCGGCAGAGCCGCCGCGGGCGGACCGCTGCAGCCGTACGAGCGGGACGCCGCCCGCCTCGCCGGCGTACCCGAGGACCGGCGCGCGCTCTTCGACCATTCCCTCACCGAGGACGGCCTGCGCCGGCTCTGCGCACTGCTCGACAGCGGCGCCTACGAGGTGACCGTGCCGGAGGAGGCCGCCCTGCTCACGGTGGCCTGGCTCGCCCGCGCGGGCGAGACGGACGCCGCCGTCGACCTGGTGGGCGAACTCGGGCCCTTCGCCCACCGGTTGCGCTTCCTGCCCCGCCCCGCCGACCGGCCGGCCGCCGGACCGGACTCCGTGCACCGCACCACGGCCGGCCAGGCCCGCGACACCCTGCGGCGACGGCTGCCCAACACCGCGGTGGAGACCCAGCGCGAGGCGCTCGCCGTCTGGCAGCCGTTCGGCGACGCACTGCTCGCCCACTGGCTCGAGACGGCCGAGGACACCACGGTGCTCGCCCGCACCCCAGACGACGCCTGGCGCGAGCGCGGCGCCCGGCTGCTGCGCCGCTACCACGCCCTCGCCGCCCAGCACACGTACTGCACCAAGCACCGCGCCCCCCGGCAGAACCTCGCCGTCCTGCGTACCGCCCTGGAGGAGACGGTGGCCGGCCGGCCCCTCGACGCCCGTCTCCTCGGGCTGCTCCGCCTGGCCGTCACCGGCATGGTGCGCAAGCGCGGCCTGCCCGGTTCGCCGCGCCACACCGCCCTGCGCCGCGCCCAGGCCGCGCAGGCGGCCCTCCCGGCCCACCACCGGCTGGCCGGCCTGGTCGCGGAACGGCTCGCCGCGCTGCCCGCCGGCCTCGGCGTCGCCGACGTCGCCCGGTTCACCGCCCCGGTGACCGAGGCGGAGGCGGCCAGGACCGGGCTGCCGGCCGGCGCCGCCGTCCCGCCCCAGGTGCGCCGGCCCGTGGAGACGGCGCTCAGCGCGCCGGTCGCCACCCTGGTCGAGCGCGGTGTCGTCCCCTCGGCGGAGGTCCTCGCCCAGCTGACGCCCCAGCTCGTCGGCACGGTCTGGGCCCAGGGCTGGCCGGACGCGTCGCTGCGCACCCTCACCGCGGCCGTCCACCGGGCCTTCCGCGCCCGCCGCTCGCTGCTGCTGGTGAACCTCGCCTCCCAGGTGCGCGTCGAGGAACTGCCCTGGGTGCGCGCCCTCGTCCCGCTGCGCCGCCCCGGCAACCGCGGCGAGGGACCCGCCGTGGTGCTGCGGGAACTGGGCGAGCTCGCCGTGACCGCGTTTCCCGGCACCCTGCTGCCCAACCCGCTGGTGAGCGAACTCGGCACGCTGGCACGGTTGTCGGGGCTGGGGGTGCCGATGGTCGAGGAACTGGCGGCGGGCATCTTCATGGGCGCCTTCAGCCCGAAGTTCGCCCACGCGGCCCGCATCGCCGGCGAACTCCTCGGCGGCACGCCCTACGAGCGGTACTACGGCATCGACTACGCCGCCCCGGCCCCCGACTTCGCCGCCCTCTGCGACG
Source organism: Streptomyces sp. NPDC047130 (assembly GCF_040643475.1). Taxonomy (NCBI): domain Bacteria; kingdom Bacillati; phylum Actinomycetota; class Actinomycetes; order Kitasatosporales; family Streptomycetaceae; genus Streptomyces; species Streptomyces sp. NPDC047130. Next base: position 82,089 of record NZ_JBEYUK010000026.1, read on the forward strand.
AGCGTGCCCGGGCGGCCTCCGGCGGGAGGTCCCGCTCGTCCTGGTCGGTGGCGGCGCAGGGCATGGTGATCGAGCAGGCGCAGATCCTCACCACCCACAACCTGGCGACCCTGGTGGCCCGTGCCGGCGTCCACCCCGCCGACGGCTGGGAGGCCCTCGCCCGGCGGGCCTTCCTGCGCGTGTGGCAGCTCACCGCGCGGCTCGAGGGCAACCCCCGGCCGCTCACCACCGTCAAGGACGCGGCGTACGCCTGGCGGCAGGCGGTGTTCTTCCTGTCCCTGTGCGCCCCGGCCGAACAGGACCGCCTCCTGGCCTGGCTGTCCTCCGACGACGGCGACGACGGCGACGGCCACGGCGACGGCGACCGTAACGACGACGGCGGCGATGGTGCGGGCGCCGGGGCGCGCCGCCCCGCCCGGGTCACGGCGCGCCTCCGGCCCGCCGTGCGGGGCCTGCTCGCCGCGGCGGCCGGGGGAGAGGCCGAGGCGGGCGGAGGACGGCGGTTCCTCGGCTGGAGCGTGGGGCGCCACTGGCTGCTTGACGACGCCACCGGCTCCTGCCCGCCGCGCGGCTGAGCCGAAACCCGGCGCCCTGACCGTCGGCCGGTACGGGTCGCCCTTCGGGACGCGGGTCCGGTGCGGCTCCGCCGGGCAGCGGAGGGGAAGGGCACAGGCGCGTACGGCGGCGCGGTGGCGCCGCGCCCCCGGAGGCCGGAGGCGCGGGGGCCCGGAAGGTGGGCCGGAGCTCGCCGGGGCGCCGTGCGGCGGGCCGGTGCCGGTCCGTGGCGTTCCCGGTACTCGGCGGGCGGCGGACCCGGTGGCACCGGGTGCCGGGACGCCGGTTAGGCTGCGCCGGACGATCAGGCCGACGGGCCGAGACACGCCGCGCCGGCCTTCCCCCAGCCCCCACGGAGATCCGCCGCCCATGTCCTCCCGGTCTTCCTCCCGGACCCTGCCCGTGCGCACCCTGACCGCCGTCGCGGTGGCCCTCGCCGTGACCGGCGCGCTCCCCGCCGCCGGTGCGGTCGCCGCCCCGGCTTCCTCCGGCGTCCGGGCCGCCCCGCTGGTCGCGGGCCTCTACCAGTCCGCCTACTCCGAGCGGAACGACGCGCTGTGGGCCACCGCCGCCGTGGGCATGCCGCCCGCCCCGGTCACCGGTTCCCAGCTGGTGAAGGTCGACCCTGACACCCTCGAGGTCGAGGCGACCTATCCCGTCCCGGTGGCGGAGAACGGCACCCCGGAGGCCGTCTACGGCATCGACGTCGACGACGAGCACAACACCCTGTGGGTGACCAACACCCGCAACGACTCCGTGGCCGTCTACAGCCAGCGCGACGGCCGGCACCTCGCCACCATCGCCGGTGCCGAGCACTCCCGCGAGGTCGTGGTGGACGAGGAGCGCGACCTGGTCTGGGTCAGCGCCTACGGCTCCGGCGAGCTCATCGCCTACGACAGCGCGACGTTCGAGGAGGTCCGCCGGGTCACCGTCGAGGGCAGCGGTCCCACCGGGCTGGCCGTCAACGAACGCAACGGCGCCGTCTACGCGGCCGACTACGTCAACAGCCGGATCATCGAGGTCCGTCCCGGCGCCGGGACCCCTCGCCTGCTGCCCGCGGGCTCCGGCCCGCTCGGCATCGCGCTCTCCCCGGACGGACGCACCGCCTACACCGCCGACCAGACCACCGGCACGCTCACCGCCGTGTCCCTGCGCTCCGGCGCCGTCACCGCCACCGTGCCGACCGGCGCGGGCGCCAAGTCCGTCGACGTGGCCCCGCGTTCCGGCAAGGTCGTGGTGGTGAACCGGCTGGCGGACAGCGTCTCGGTCGTCGACCCGGGCACCCACGAGGTGGTCGCCACCGTGCCGACCGGCGACCTCCCCAACCACGTCCGCGTCACCGGCGGCACCGCCTTCGTGCTGGACAAGTCCGGTTCCGGGGCGGGCGGCGAGGACCTGGTGACCCGCGTCCGCCTGCGCGCGGTCACCTCCTGACCCCTCGGGGCCCCGCCGCACCTCAGGGCAGTCCGACGGGCGCCGGGAGGAGCGGCTCCCCGCCGTCCGCGGCGTCCGGGGCGCCGGGGCCGTCCCACCGGAGCGTGCCCTCCGCGGTGAGGTACGGGTGGAGGCCGCGGACGTCCCCGCCGTGGTGGAGTGCCTCGGCCACCGCGTGCAGCAGCGCGGCGAGGCAGGGCCAGGCGTCGGTGAAGTCGCCTCCGCCGCTGTGGCCCGCCCACCCGAGCCGGCCCTGGTGCGGACCGGGCCGGGTGTCGACGACCTCGACCCCGCCGTCCGCGCCCTCCGCCCAGGGGACCCACCGCGGGTGCCACCACGGCTCGTCGTCCCACGGCCTGGTCGTCAGCCCGTCGTTCTCGGCCGCGACCTGGGCGAGGACGCGGCGGCGTGCCACGATCGCGGCGGCCGGCAGCGGCGCCTGCTCCGGCAGCACGGTCGTCCACCGGGTGACGCCGTCGTGCCGCCGCAGCGACTCGGCCAGCTCCGGCGGCAGCGGGCCGCCGAGGAGGCGCGCGGTCTCCTCGATCTCCGCCTCGGCGGCGGGTGGCGCCAGCATGCCGAGGCTTGTCGGGGCGCGGGCCGCCAGCCAGGTGTCGATGCGGTCCCAGGAGACGGTGACGGACGGAAAGCCCTGTGCCATGGCCCGATCCTCGCCCATTCCGCGCCCCGTGGCGACACCGGCCAACCGACGACACCTGCCCTTCGACGACTGGGGGACCCCGACCGGTGAGCACCGTCGTCGACTTCTTCACCGCGCCGGACGACACCACGGCCGCACGCGCTCTCCGCACCGGCCTTCCCGCGGTCCAGGACGCCTTCTCCTGCGGCAACCTCGACCCGGAGGAGGCGGTCCTCGGCTGGCAGGCCCTTCTCACGGGGGAGGCGTGGGAGGACCTGGTCGAGGCCGGCGAACCCCGTGAGCTCGCCGAGGAACACGACGGGGAGCACCGGGTCTTCGCCGTGTCCGGCGCCCTCGTCGCCCCGCTCGCCAGCGCGGAGCCGCCCCGGCTGCGCGACGCCGCCTCGGCCTGGTCCCGGAGTTCGGCGGAGGACGGGACTCCCGTGGACGAGGGGACCGCGCTCCGGGTGCTGGGCGGGGTGGCCGCCCTGGCCCGGGCGGCCGTCGAGCGCGGGGACGGCCTCTACTGCCGGGCGGGGTAGGGGAGGGGCGGCCGGGAGGTGCGTTACGGGTGGGTGTTCCCGGGTCGTCCCGTTTGAGTAGGTGTACTCAGGCGGGCCGCCCGGCCGTGGGCCGAGCATGGTGACAGGCCCGGTAGGCGGGCCACCGGAAGGAGGTCACCATGGACGGCCCGGACGAGCTCCCCGCTCCCGCCGCTCCGGCGGACGGGCGGGCGGCCCCCGTCCTGCGTCCCACCGCCCTGCCCCTGAGCGAACCCGACCACGTGCCGTGGAGGTGGGCCGAGGAGTTCCGCGCCAACGCCTGCGCGGGCCCCGGCGCCCGGCTGCGCCTGCGTGCCCGGCTGACCGCCGCGTCCTGGTTCGGCGACGTCGAGACCGCGAGCCAGGCGCTCGACGCCCTGGTCCGCGGCACCATCCGCGAGGCGCGGCTCACCCGCGACGAGCCCCTGCGCGTGCGGGCGTTCATCCTCCCCACCAACGAACTGGTCCTGCAGACCGAGTCCCGCGGCCCGGCCCCCACGACCCCCCTCCTCCGCCAGCTGATCCTGCCCCCGCTCCGCACCGACGGCTGAACTCCCGGACCTGTCAAGCCGGTTCGAGACGCCGACGGAGCCAGCGGAGCGCCGCCTCGCCCTGCGCTCGCTGGAAGCCCCGCAGGGTCGGCAGGCCGGGGGGAGAGGGCAGGCCGGAGGAAGAGAGGAAGTAGCCGGCCACGGCGGCCAGCACGGTGGTGACGTCCTCGGGGGCTGCTCCCCGGGCGGTGAGGTGCGCTTCGAGGAGGGGCAGGGCGGCCTCCTCGGCCGTCCGGTGCATCAGGACGCTGGGCGCCAGCGCCACGACGTCGAACCAGGGCGCGCCGACGGCCGCCCAGGGCCAGTCGACGACCACCACGCGGTCCTCGGTGAGCAGCACGTTGTCGGCGCGCAGGTCGCCGTGGACCAGGGCGGTGCCCGACGCGGCGGCCTGCCATCCGGCCTCCCGCCCGGCCAGTAGCGGGAGGTTCCGCCGGGCCCACGGGTCGAGCCAGGACAGGTCGTGCCAGGACCGGTCGTGCGCGGCCGTGAGGAGCCGCCGCCAGCCCCGGAAGCGGCTGTCGCAGGCCTCGGCGAGGGTCGGGACGGCGACGGGGGAGGGGTCGAGGCGCCGGGAGAGGTCGCCCACCGCGGTGAGGACGCGCCGGAGTTCGTCCGTTCGCCACGGCTGGGCCGGAGTCCTGCCGTCCACGTCCTCCAGGACCAGCACCACCCAGCCGTCGCGGTCCAGCGAGAACAGGAGCCGTGGCACGGGCGCGGAGGCGGGCAGGGCCGCGGTGATCCGGGCCTCGGCCCGGTGGAGTCCGGGGGTGTCGGGGTTCGGCTCGGGGCCCACGGCCTTGACGAAGAACCGGCGGCCGTCCGCGAGACGGACCCGGGCGGCCACCCCGGGGGAGAAGCCGCCGGCCTGGTTCGCGGCCTCCACCACCGGCGCCCCCAGCCGGTCCTCGACCCGGCGCCGCAGTCCTGCGGGCACGGCCCGCCAGGGGGTGCGCACCCCGGCCGCGGGCGGTGGGGCTCCGGTCACGGCGGCGGTCGGTGGCTGAAGCATGGCGCCCATGCTTCAGCCACCGACGCCGGAGCGGCAACCGGGTTTCTCAGGCGACGCCGCGGTCCGCCGCGCCCGCCGCCACGGCCTCCGCCGGCCGCTCACGCGGCTCCAGGCGGACCACGACGCCCTTGGAGGTGGGGGTGTTGCTGATGTCGGCGACGCTGTCCAGGGGGACCAGCACGTTGGTCTCCGGGTAGTACGACGCGGCGCAGCCGCGCGAGGTGGGGTAGGGGACCACCCGGAAGTTCTCCGCGCGGCGCTCCACGCCGTCCCGCCAGACGCCCACCAGGTCCACCGCGGCGCCCTCCTCGAGCCCCAGGTCCCGCAGGTCGGCGGGGTTGACGAGGACGACGCGGCGGGAGCCGTGGATCCCCCGGTACCGGTCGTTGTCGGTGTACGGCACGGTGTTCCACTGGTCGTGGGAGCGCAGCGTCTGAAGGATCAGGTGGCCCTCCGGCGCGCTGAGGTGCTCGAACGCGTTGCGGCTGAAGAGCGCCTTGCCGCTCGGGGTGGGGAAGCGGCCCTCGTTGACCGGGTTGGGAAGCCCGAAGCCGCCGGGGCGGGAGACGCGGGTGTTGAAGTCCTCGAAGCCGGGGACGACCCGCGCGATGTGGTCGCGGACGCAGCCGTAGTCCGCCTCGAACCGCTCCCAGCGGATGCCCGGCACCTTGTCGCCGAGCGTGCAGCGGGCCAGGCGGCTCAGGATGGCCACCTCGCTCAACAGGTGCTTGGACGCCGGTTCCAGCACGCCGCGCGAGGCGTGCACCTGGCTCATCGAGTCCTCCACGGTGACGAACTGCTCGCCGCCCGCCTGGACGTCGCGTTCCGTGCGGCCCAACGTCGGCAGGATCAGGGCCGTCTCGCCGCACACCGTGTGCGAGCGGTTGAGCTTGGTGGAGATGTGCGCCGTCAGCCGGCAGCGCCGCACGGCGGCCTCGGTCACCTCGCTGTCCGGGGTGGCCCGCACGAAGTTGCCCGCCAGGCCGAGGAAGACCTTGATCTTGCCGTCCCGCATGGCGCGGATGGCGTTCACCGAGTCCAGGCCGTGCTCGCGCGGCGGCTCGAAGCCGAACTCCCGCCCCAGGGCGTCGAGGAACGCGTCCGGCATCCGCTCCCAGATGCCCATGGTGCGGTCGCCCTGCACGTTCGAGTGACCGCGCACCGGGCAGGCGCCCGCGCCCGGGCGGCCGATGTTGCCCCGCAGCAGCAGGAAGTTGACCACCTCGCGGATGGTGGGCACCCCGTGCTTCTGCTGGGTGAGCCCCATCGCCCAACAAACAACGACCCGCCTGCTCTCCAGGACCATGTCGCGCACCTCCTCGATCTGCGCGCGGGTCAGGCCCGTGGCCTCCTCGACGCGCGGCCAGGAGAAGTCGGCGCGCAGGTGCTCGACGAACGCGTCGAAGCCCTGGGTGTGGGCCTCGATGAACTCGTGGTCCAGCACGGTTCCGGGGGCGGCCTCCTCCGCCTCCAGCAGCAGCATGTTGAGCGCCTGGAAGAGGGCCAGGTCCCCGCCGACCTTGATGTGCAGGAAACGGTCGGCGACCCGCGTGCCCCGGCCCACCACGCCCCGCGGCTTCTGCGGGTTCTTGAACCGGGCCAGCCCGGCCTCCGGCAGCGGGTTCACGGCGACGATGCGGCCGCCCCGGCGCTTGGTCTCCTCCAGCGCGGAGAGCATCCGGGGATGGTTGGTGCCGGGGTTCTGGCCGACCGTGAGGATCAGGTCGGCGTGGTGGATGTCGGGCAGGCTGACGTCGCCCTTGCCGATGCCCAGCGTCTCGTTGAGGGCCGAACCGCTGGACTCGTGGCACATGTTGGAGCAGTCGGGCAGGTTGTTGGTGCCCAGGGCCCGGGCGAAGAGCTGCAGGACGAACGCCGCCTCGTTGCTCGCCCGGCCGGACGTGTAGAAGACCGCCTCGTCGGGCGAGTCCAGACCGCGCAGTTCGTCCGCGACCAGCTCCAGGGCGGAGCTCCAGCTGATCGGCTCGTAGTGGCTCGCGCCCGGCCGCTTCACCATGGGCTGGGTCAGCCGGCCCTGCTGGTTGAGCCACCGGTCGGACCGGGTGGCCAGCTCGTCGACGGAGTACCGGCGGAAGAACTCGGGGGTCACCCGGCGGGAGGTCGCCTCGTCGTTGGTGTGCTTGGCCCCGTTCTCGCAGTACTCGTTCATCGGCCGCTTCCCCGGCGCCGGGTCCGGCCACGCGCAGCCCGGGCAGTCGAAGCCCCGTTCCTGGTTCAGGTTCAGCAGGGTCAGCCCCGTGCGGCGGGGCGACGTCTGGGAGAGGGAGTACTCCATCGCGTGGTACACCGCCGGCACGCCCGCGGCCCAGGTTTTGGGCGGCGTCACCTCGAGGCGGTCGTCGCTGGATTCCTCGTTCGACGGCTTCTGCAACGTGATCTCTCCTCAACTGTCGTGCGGTGGCGGGCCGACGCGCCGCCGCCGGGATGCGGCGCTCGGTCAGCCGGTGGGCCAGGTCGGGACCTCGCGGCTGTGGTGGTGCGATCCGGGGCGCACGTGGCTGCGGCTGATCTCGCCGCGCCAGGTGCCGGTCTCGCGTCCCTGGCCCTCCACGAACTCCTTGAAGCAGCGCAGCGCCCCGTCCACCCAGCGCGGCACCAGCCCGAGCGCGGCCCCCACCCGCCCCAGCAGCCGGGAGGACCCCAACGGCTCCAGCCGCAGGGTCAGCCGGCAGCGGTTCTCGTCCAGCGGCTCGAACGTCACGGTCCCCAGGTGCCGGGGCGCGTCCAGCGCCTCCCAGCGCAGTCGCCGGTCGGGGACCTGCTCGAGGATCTCCGCGTCGAACTCCACCGTCCGCCCGCCGAACCGGAGCACCCAGTGGGTCAACGCCGCCTGCGTCTGCTCGACGTGCTTCACCCCGTCCATGAAACGGGGGAACGTCTTGAACTGGGTCCACTGGTTGTACGCCACGTGGACCGGGACCTCGACATCGATCGACTGTTCGACAGTGTTCATGGCCTCGCCGTCTTCTCCGCGCGCTGGGAGACTCGGGTCCCCCGAGAACGCGGTTGCATGCCGGGAGCGGGGCCGGCGGGGATTGGCCGGCGGGCGGCGGGACACCCACCGGTCCCGAGGAGGCGCGTGTGACGGCGGACGGAGGAGCGGCCGAGATGGCCGTCCTGGTGGGGCTCCAGGCGGCCGGGAAGTCGACGTTCTACCGGCGCCGCCTGGCCCACCGGTACACGCTCGTCAGCAAGGACCTGTTCCCGCGCCGCGCCCGCGGGAAGCAGGCGCGGCAGATGCGGCAGGTGGAGGAGGCCCTGAGGGCGGGACGGGCCGTGGCGGTCGACAACACCAACCCCACCCCCGAGGAGTGGGGCCCGCTGATCGAGGCCGCCCACGCCCACGGCGCCACCGTGACCGCCTACTGGTTCCCGCCCGACCTGGCCGGCTCCCTGCGCCGCAACGCCCGGCGGGAGGGCGCCGCCCGGGTGCCGGACGTGGGCGTCCGCGCCACCTTCCGCAAGCTGCGCCGCCCCGGGACCGGTGACGGGTTCGACGCGGTGGTGGAGGTGCGGTTCGACGGCCGCGGAGGCTTCGACGTCCGCCCGGCGCCCCCCGGTGCGTGAGGCCGCGTGACGGCCCTCGGCTCAGAGGAAGCGGCGGATGGGGGTGACCGACGCCTCCTTCAGCCGCTGCACCGCGGCCCGGCGGCGCCACCGCTTGCGGTCGATGGCCACGCTGCGCTCCAGGTCCGCGTCGAAGTCCCGGTCCAGCGTGGCGGTGAACTCCTTGTCCAGCACCGCGAGCATGACCTCCTCGTCGTGCTCCAGCGAGCGCCGGTTGAAGTTGGTGGAGCCGACCAGGGAGGCCACGCCGTCCACGGTCACGATCTTCGTGTGCAGCATCGTGGGCTGGTACTGGTGGACCGAGACTCCGCAGTCCAGCAGGCGCGTGTAGTAGCCCTGGCCGGCGAGCTGGCACGCCCGCTGGTCGGTGTACGGGCCGGGCAGCAGGACCTCCACCTCCACGCCCCGCCGCGCGGCCGCGCAGAGCAGGTCGACGAAGTAGGCGTCCGGGGCGAAATAGGCGGTGGCCAGCCGGAACCGGCGCTCGGCGGAGGTCAGCATCACCCGCAGCAGCGTCTGCATGTCCTGCCAGCCGATGGACGCCGAGCCCCGCACCACCTGCACCACCGCGGTGCCGTGCTGCGCCTGTGCCGGAAAGCGGTCCCGGTCGTCGAACAGCTCGTTGTGCGACTCGGCCCAGTTCTGCGCGAACGCGGCCGCCAGGCCGTCCACCGCGGGACCCCGCAGCCGGACGTGGGTGTCCCGCCACTCGTGCGGGTCGCGGGCGTCACCCGTCCACTCCTCCGCAATGCCGACGCCGCCGGTGAACGCCACGGTCTCGTCGACCAGCAGCACCTTCCGGTGGCAGCGGTGGTTCTGCTTGAACGGGGACAGCCACAGCGGCTTGCGGAACCAGGCGACGTCGACCCCCGCGTCGTCCATGGAGTCCAGCAGGTCCTGCTCTATGCGGTGCGCCCCGAAGCCGTCGAGGAGCAGCCGGACCCGCACACCGGCGCGGGCCCGATCGCTCAGGGCGGCGGCGAAGTCCCGCGCGATCTGCCCCCGCCAGTAGACGAAGGTCATCATGTCGATGGTGTGCTCGGCCGCGTGGATGGCCTCGAGCATGGCCGGGAAGATCTCGTCGCCGTTCCGCAGGGCGATCAGCTCGTTGCCCTCCGTGGCGGCCACTCCGAGCAGGCGCTCCAGCCTCCGTCGAAGGCGGACCACCTCCGCGTCGTCGGCCGCCGAGACGGCTCTGGCAGGGGGCTCGGGTGTCGGGATGGCGCTCACCGCCGGACCTCCGTGGTGCTGGGACGGCCGCACGGCGCAAGGCGTCGCGGGGGGCCCGGAAGGACAGCGGCTCCGGGTCCGGAAGCCACGGTTGCCCGACGCGGCCTTCACCAAACCTGACGCCGGTCCGCCACGGTTTACCACGGTCCCTGCGCCGGGTCAGCGGCCTGCGCCGGGTCAGCGTGCGGATGGCCGAGGTGCCCGACCTGCCCGGACTCGTCGCCGCCGAGCGGGAGGGCGA
>NZ_JBEYUK010000027.1:0-91416 GCF_040643475.1 Streptomyces sp. NPDC047130
ACGAGGACGGTGCCGAAGGCGGCGTGCTCACCCAGCCAGGGCTGGTCCGTGAGGGAGAGGCGTCCGGTGAGGAGGTGGCCTTCACCGTCGGCGAGGCCGAGGGCGGCCCCGAGCCAGGGGTGGTCCGAGACCTCCAGGCCCACGGTGCGGACGTCGCCGGACGGCTTCGCCGTCTCGATCCAGAAGTGCTCGCGCTGGAAGGCGTAGGTGGGGAGGGCCACGAGCTCGCCGGTGCCAGCACCCAGGACCTTGTCCCAGTCCAGGTCATAGCCCTGGACGTGGAGGAGACCGAGGTTGCGCAGGAGCTGTGCCGGCCCGCCGTCACGACGGCTGAGGGAGCCGACCACGATGCCCCCGCGTTCCGCGCCGGCGTCGGTCAGCGGCATCGCCAGGACCGGGTGCGCGGACATCTCGACGAAGACGGTGTGGCCGTCGTCGAGGAGCTTGGCCAAGGCGCGGTCGAAGCGCACCGGCTGACGCAGGTTGCGGCACCAGTAGTCGCCGTCGAGCTCCATGCCGGAAGCCACGTCGCCCGTGACGGTCGAGTAGAGCGGCATGGTCGCCCGACCCGGAACCAGTCCCGCGTACTGCTCGGAGAGCCCGGGCAGGAGCGGGTCCATCTGGGCGTTGTGGGAGGCGTAGTCGACGTTGATCTTCCGGGCGTAGACGCCCTGCTCGCCCAACCGGTCGACCAGCCGCACCACGGCCTCGGCCTCGCCGGAGACGATGGTGGAACCAGGTGTGTTCACCGCGGCCACGGACAACGCGCCGTCGAACGGCGCGATGAACTCCTCCACCTCGCTGACCGGTCGTTCGACCAGCGCCATGCCGCCTTCGCCCGCGCAGGCGAGGACGGCCTGCGAGCGGCGGGCGACGACCAGTGCACCCTGTTCGAGGGTGAGGGCGCCGGCGACGACCGCGGCGACGACCTCGCCCTGGGAGTGCCCGACCACCGCGGCCGGCTCGACCCCGAGCGAACGCCACAGCGCGGACAGAGCCACACCCATGGCGAACAGCGCGGGCTGGACGACATCGACCCGGTCGAAGCCGGGGTGGCCGTCCTCGATCCCCTCCAGGACGTCGCGGACCGACCAGCCGGTGAACGGCAGCAGCGCCGCGTCACACGCCTCGACCGCCTCCCGGAACACCTCACTGCTCGCCAGCAGTTCCCGGCCCATGCCGACCCACTGCGAACCCTGACCCGGATAGACGAAGACGACCTTGCCGCGCCGTTCCGCGAGCCCGGTCACCACCGCGTCGTGCGCCTCACCCTCCGCCAACGCCCGCAGAGCAGCGCTCAGTTCGGCCGAATCGGCCGCGACGACGCTCGCCCGCGTCTCGAAGTGGGCGCGGTGCCGGGCGGCCGTGACCGCCACGTCGGCGACGGGCGTCCGCGGGTGCCGTGCGAGCCAGTCGGCCCAGCGGCCCGCCTGCTCGCGCAGGGCGGCCTCGTCCCGGCCGGAGACCACCACCGGCAGCGGGTGGCCGTCGTCCGTCTTCGGGTCCGGAAGCTCCGCGGTGGGCGGCTCCTCCAACACCACGTGGGCGTTGGTGCCGCTCAGCCCGAACGACGACACGCCCGCGCGGCGAACACGCTCCGCGTCCTGCTTCCAGGGGCGGGCCTCCTGCAGCAGTTCCAGCCCGCTGTCCTTCCACTCCACGAGCGGGCTCGGCTGTTCCGCGTGGAGGGTCTTGGGCAGCGTTCCGTGCTCCAGGGCGAGGACCATCTTGATGACGCCGACGACTCCGGCGGCGGCCTGGGCGTGGCCGATGTTGGACTTCGACGAACCAAGCCAGACCGGCCGGTCCTGCGGGCGTCCGGGGCCGAAGACCTCGGCCAGGGCGCCGGCCTCGATCGGGTCGCCCAGCGACGTGCCCGTGCCGTGCGCCTCGATCGCGTCGATGTCCGCCGGAGTGAGCCGGGAGGCCTCGAGTGCGGCCTGCACGACCCGCTGCTGCGACGGCCCGTTCGGGGCGGTCAGGCCCTGGCTGCGGCCGTCCTGGTTCACGGCGGAGCCCCGGATCACGGCCAGGACGCGGTCCCCGTCCCGCTCGGCGGCGGACAGCCGCTTCAGCGCCAGGACACCCACACCCTCGGCCCATCCGGCACCGTCCGCCGAGGCCGAGAACGACTTGCAGCGCCCGTCCGCCGCCATGCCCTTCAGCCGCGAGAACTCCACGAACAGGGAGGGAGCGCTCATCAGGGTCACGCCGCCGGCGAGCGCGAGGTCGCACTCGTCCTGGCGGAGTGCCTGCACGGCGAGGTGTACGGCCACGAGCGACGAGGAACAGGCCGTGTCCACCGTGATGGCGGGCCCTTGGAGGCCGAGGGTGTACGCCACCCGGCCCGAGACCACGCTCGATGCCTTTCCGGTGCTCACATAGCCGTCGAGAGCGTCGAGGTCCCGGCCCAGGTCGCCGTAGTCCGAGCTCATGGTGCCCAGGTAGACGCCGGTTCGGCTCTCCCCCAGCGACGAGGGGCGGATGCCGGCGCGCTCCAGGGCCTCCCAGGAGGTCTCGAGGACGAGCCGCTGCTGCGGGTCCATCGACAGGGCCTCACGCGGCGATATTCCGAAGAACGCGGCGTCGAAGTTCTCGATGTCGTCCAGGAAGCCGCCCTCGCGGGCATAGCTCTTACCGACGGCCTCCGGGTCCGCGTCGAACAGGTTCAGCCCGTCCCAACGCGACGGCAGACCACCCACGGCATCACCACCCGCCGCCAGCAGCTCCCAGAAGGCCTCCGGCGTGTCGATCCCGCCCGGCAGCCGGCACGCCATCGACACGATCGCGATGGGTTCCCGCTGTCGTGCCTGGCGGGCCTCCAGTTCCGACGCCCGCTTCTGCAGGGCCCGGATCGCGGGGAGTGCGGCTTCCATTGCGTTCTGGTTCGACATCGACACCTTCGAGCCTCTCTGCACTGTCACCGCGGGAGATCGGGCGTCCCGGGGAGCAGACCAGGGACACCACCACCCAACCGTTCGCGACTTGAGCGGCAGTCGACATGACCTGGTGTTCGGCAGAGGTGAGGCAGGGGCCGACGGGTGTCCGGCCCCTGCCTCGTCAGTGCTTGCGCGTCGGTGCCGCCCGGTCAGTCCAGGTCGAGACCCGACGCCTCGAACAGCGCGTTCAGTTCGGCGTTGATGTCGTCCACCGAGCGTTCCTCGCCGCCCGCCGTGGCCCCGACGGGCACGGCCGCGGTCGCGGCGTCCGCGGCGCCGGGGGTCTGCTCGTTGGCCAGCTCGACGAGGCGGTCGAGCAGGCCGCTGGTGCGGAGCCGGTCGGCGGAGAGCCGTTGGAGCGCCCAGCCGAGCAGCGCCTCGGGGTCGTCCGGGCCGGCCGTCGTGGCCGCGTCGGCGGTGCCGGAGCCCGCCGCGGGCAGCTTCAGCCGGTCGAGGATCAGCCCGGCGATGTGCTGCGGGGTCGGGTAGTCGAAGGCGAGGGTCGCCGGCAGCGACAGACCGCTCTCCGCGGCGAGGCGGCGGCGCAGCTCCACCGCCATCAGCGAGTCGAGGCCGAGGTCCTTGAGTACCTGGTCCGGCGCCGGCGAGGCGGACTCCGCCATGCCGAGCACGGTGGCGACCTCACGCAGGACCATGGCCGTGACCAGGTCCGCCCGCTGCTCCGGGGGAGCCGCCAGCACCTGCTCGCGCAGGCCGCCCTGGCCGGTCGTGGCGTCGCCCGTTCCTCCCGCGCGGCGCAGCCGGGGCCTCACCAGGGCCCGGAAGAGCGCGGGAACGTCGTCCCCGCGGTCCGCCTGCCGCTGGACGGCCCGCAGGTCGAGCTTGACCGGGACGAGGGTGTCCGCGGGTCGGGCCAGCGCCGCGTCGAGCAGGGCCAGTCCGGTCTCGAACGGCAGCGGCGCGATGCCTTGGCGTCGCATCCGCTCGAGTTCCACCGCGCCGAGGTGGGAGGTCATGCCGACACCGGCCTGGTGCCACAGGCCCCAGGCGAGGCTGGTGACCGGGCGGCCCTCCGCGCGGCGGCGGGCGGCGAACGCGTCGAGGTAGGCGTTGGCCGACCCGTAGACGCTCTGCCCGGCGGTGCCGAAGGTGCCCGCGGCGGAGGAGAAGAGGACCAGGGCGGCGAGGTCCAGGTCACCGGTCAGCTCGTCGAGGTGGTGGACGCCGGTGACCTTCGGGGTCATCACATGGGAGAGCCGCTGTGCGTCCTGGCCGAGGACGGTGCCGTCGTCCAGGACGCCGGCGAGGTGCAGGACCGCAGTCCACGGGTGATCCTGCGCAGCAAGACCGAGCACTTGCGCAACGTCATCTCGCCGAGCGACATCACAGGCCACCACTCGTACGCACTGTGCACCTTCTTCTTCCAGTTCGCGGATCAGTTCGGACGCGCCGGGTGCGTCGGGGCCCCGGCGGGAGGTGAGCACCAGGTGGCGCGCACCGTGGTGGCGTACCAGGTGCCGGGCGGTCTCCCGGCCGAGTTCGCCCGTGCCGCCGGTGATCAGGACGGTGCCCTCCGGGTCGAGCGGCCGCGGGGCGGCACCGTCCGACGCGCCGTCCGACACGTCGTCGGCCACGGCGCTGGTCGCTGCGTCCGACACGGCCTCGGCGCGGGTCAGGCGGGCGGCGAGCGGTTCGCCGGCCCGGACGGCGAGCTCGGGCTCACCGGTGGTGGCGAGGGCGCGGACGAGTCCGTCCCGGTCGGTGTCGTCGGGACCGAGGTCGACCAGGCGCAGCCCCCGCTCGGGGTGCTCGGCACGGGCCGAGCGCAGCAGTCCCCACAGAGGCGCGTGGGGCAGTCCGTCGAGCCGGTCGTCCGGTACGGCGGAGACGGCGCCCCGGGTCACCCAGACGAGTTCCGTCGCCGTGAGCCGTTCGTCGGCCAGGAGCGTCTGGAGCTGGGCGAGGGCGTGCTCGGTGGCCCGGTAGGCGGCCTCCGGCCCGCTGTCGAACGGGGGGCGGCCGGTGGCGTCGATGACGATCCGCGCGGGTGCCCCGCTCTCCGTGCCCAGCAGGGCCGCCAGTTCGTCGGTGTCGGCGAGGCAGGGCACGCCCAGGAGCCCGGCGAGCGCGCCGGTGCCGCCGAGGACGGTGGACGCGGCCGGTCCGTGCGGGCGGGACGACGGCACCGGCCGGAACTCCAGGCGGTGCAGTCCGTCCGCGGCCCCGCGCGCGGCGCGCAGTTGCGCCGCGGTGGCCCGGCGCAGGTGGAGAGCGCCGATCCGGGCGACGGGCTCGCCGGTCGTGTCGCACGCCCAGAGCCGGATCCGGAGCCCTTCCTCCGAGCGCCGGTCGCCCGATTCGGGCGGCAGCACGTCGATACGGACGCGCAGTTCCGCGCCGCCGGCGGCGTACAGCTCGACGTCGCTCCACTCGAAGGGCAGCAGTGCGCCCTCCGGCTCCGGATCGCCGGGCGCGGCGGTCACGGCCCGCATGATGTGCAGCGCCGTGTCCAGCAGCGCCGGGTGGAGCAGGAAGGTGTCGGCGGAGGCCGTCGCGGGGAGCTGGACGGTGCCGTAGGCGGTGTCGCCCTTGCGCCACAGCCCGGTCAGCCCCTGGAAGAGGGAGCCGTAGTCGATGCCCTGTGCGGCGAACCGCTCGTAGAAACCGTCGAGTTGTACGGGCTCGGCCGCTGCGGTGGTCGTCGGCCAGCCGCGCAGCTCGGCGAAGGCCGGGTCCGTGGTGGGAGCGGTGACCGGCGCGGCGGCGTCCCGCAGCTCTCCGCTCGCGTGGCGGGTCCATTCGGCGTGTGCCCCGTCGGCGCTGCTGTGGACGGCGATCGTGCGCCGGCCGGTGGTGTCCGGTGCGCCGACGGTGACCTGGATGCGCACCGGGTCGTCGACCACCAGCGGTTCGGCCAGCGTCAGTTGGGCGACACCGGCCGCGCCCGCCTCGTGGGCCGCGGCGGTGGCGAGCTCCAGCAGACCGGTACCGGGGACCACGGCCGAGCCGAAGACGGTGTGGTCCTTCAGCCAGGGCTGGTCCGTGAGCGACAGCCGCCCGGTGACCAGATGCCCCTCACCGTCCGCGAGCGGGGTGACGGCGCCGATCCAGGGGTGCGAGGAGGCCTCGAGCCCGAGCGACCCGGCGTCGCCGGACGGCTTCGGGGTCTCCAGCCAGTACTGCTCGCGCTGGAAGGCGTAGGTGGGCAGGGCCACGAGACCACCGCCGGTGCCACCGGTGCCGAGGACCTTGTCCCAGTCCAGGTCGTGGCCCTGGACGTGGAGGAGACCGAGGTTGCGCAGGAGCTGCCCCGGCCCGCCGTCACGACGGCTGAGGGAGCCGACGACGATGCCCCCGCGTTCCGCGCCGGCGTCGGTCAGCGGCATCGCCAGGACCGGGTGCGCGGACATCTCGACGAAGACGGTGTGGCCGTCGTCGAGGAGCTTGTCCAGGGCGCGGTCGAAGCGCACCGGCTGACGCAGGTTGCGGCACCAGTAGCCGCCGTCCAGCTCCTGCCCCGAGGCGACCTCGCCGGTGACCGTCGAATAGAACGGGATGGCCGCCTGCCCCGCGACCAGCCCCTCGAAGTGCTCGGCGAGGGCCGGCAGGAGGGGGTCCATCTGGGCGTTGTGGGAGGCGTAGTCGACGTTGATCTTGCGGGCGTAGACGCCCTGCTCGCCCAGCTGGTCGACCAGCCGCACGATCGCTTCGGCCTCGCCGGAGACGATGGTGGAGCCGGGTGTGTTCACCGCGGCGACGGACAGCGCGTCGCCGAACGGGGCGATGAACCCCTCGACCTCCGCGACCGGTCGTTCGACGAGGGCCATGCCGCCCTGGCCGGCGCAGGCGAGGACGGCCTGCGAGCGGCGGGCGACGACCAGCGCGCCCTGTTCGAGGGTGAGGGCGCCGGCGACGACCGCGGCGACGACCTCGCCCTGGGAGTGCCCGACCACCGCGGCCGGCTCGACCCCGAGCGAACGCCACAGCGCGGACAGGGCCACACCCATGGCGAACAGCGCGGGCTGGACCACGTCGACCCGGTCGAAGCCGGGGTGGCCGTCCTCGATCCCCTCCAGGACGTCGCGGACCGACCAGCCGGTGAACGGCAGCAGCGCCGCGTCACACGCCTCGACCGCCTCCCGGAACACCTCACTGCTCGCCAGCAGCTCCCGGCCCATGCCGACCCACTGCGAACCTTGACCCGGATAGACGAAGACGACCTTGCCGCGCCGTTCCGCGAGCCCGGTCACCACCGCGTCGTGCGCCTCACCCTCCGCCAACGCCCGCAGCGCGGCGATCAGTTCGGCCGAATCGGCCGCGACGACGCTCGCCCGGGACGGGAAGTGGGTGCGGTGACGCGCCGCGGTCACGGCGACATCGGTGACCGGTGCCTCCGGGTGCTCGGTCAGGAAGGCCGCCCAGCGGCCCGCCTGCTCCCGCAGCGCGGTCTCGTCCTGTCCGGACACCACCACCGGCACCGGACGGACCTCCTCACCGGCCGGGGCCGACGGCTCCCGGACCGGCGGTTCCTCGACGATCACGTGCGCGTTGGTCCCGCTCAGTCCGAACGACGACACGCCCGCCCGGCGAGGACGGTTGCCGTCCCGCTGCCAGGGCTCGAGCTGGTCGACCACGCGCACGGGCAGGTCGTCCCAGGCGATCGCGGGATTGCGGGGGGTGCTGCGCACGGTCGCGGGCAGCGCGTCGTGCCGGAAGGAGGCGAGCAGCTTGCAGACGCCCGCGATGCCCGCCGCGGACTCCAGGTGCCCGATGACGCTCTTCGCCGTGCCGAGGCCGAGGGCGCTGCCCGGCTCACGGCCCTTGCCGTAGACGGCGGCGAGCGCCTGGACCTCGATCGGGTCGCCCAGCGAGGTGCCGGTGCCGTGGCACTCGACGTAGTCGACGTCGGCCGGGGAGAGGCCGGCCGAGTCGAGGGCGGCGCGGACGACCTTCTGCTGGGAGGAGCCGTTGGGGGCGGTGATGCCGCTGCTGGCCCCGTCGTGGTTGACGGCGGTGCCACGGATCACGCCGAGCACCGGGCGGTTCTGGGCGAGGGCGTCCGACAGGCGCATGACGGCGATCACGCCGACGCCCTCACCGCGGCCGTAGCCGTCGGCGTCGGCGGAGAAGGTCTTGCTGCGGCCGTCCGGAGCGAGGGCGTGCGAGCGGCTGAGCGCCACGAACGCGCCCGGGTCGGCGAGCACCTGCACACCGCCCGTGAGGGCCAGTTCGCACTCGCCGGCCCGCAGCGCCTCGCAGGCCAGGTGCAGGGCGACCAGGGAGGAGGAGCAGGCCGTGTCGACGGACAGCGCGGGTCCCTGCAGGCCCAGGTGGTAGGAGAGCCTGCCCGCGTTGAAGCTGGAGAGGCTGCCGGTGAGGGTGTAGGTGTCGGCGCTGCCGCCCTGCCGGTACTTGCCGTACTCGCCCGCTCCGGCGCCGACGAAGACGCCGGTGCGGGAGTCCCGCAGGTCCCGCGGGCGGATCCCGGCATCCTCCAGGGCGTTCCAGGCGGCTTCCAGGAGCAGCCGGTGCTGGGGGTCCATGGGTTCGGCCTCGCGCGGGCTGATGCCGAAGAAGGCCGCGTCGAAACCGGCGACGTCGCGCAGGAACGAGGCGTGACGGGTGTAGGTGCGGCCCTCCGCGTCGGGGTCCGGGTCGTAGAAGGCGTCGATGTCGAAGCGGTCGGCGGGCACCGTGCCGACCGTGTCGCGGCCCTCGGAGAGGACGGCCCACAGGCTGTCCAGGTCGACGGCGTCACCGGGCATGCGCAGGCCGGTGCCGACCACGGCGAGCGGTTCGTCGCCGCGCGCACGGACGGCGGTGGCCCGCGGGGCGTCGGCGGTGGCGGCGGCCGGGGCGAGTTCCTCCAGCAGCCACCGGGTGGCCGAGGCCAGGTCGGGCCGGTCGAAGGCGAGGGTGCGCGGGGTGGTGACTCCGGTGCGCCGCTGGACGCGGGCACTGAAGTCGACGGACATCATCGAGTCGAAGCCGAGGTCCTTGAAACCCCGTTCCGGGTCGAGCGAGCGCGGGTCGCCGACGCCGAGCACGGCGGCGGCCTCCACGGCCAGCAGGTGGCGCACGTGCTCCTCGCGGGCGTCCTCCGGCAGGTCGAGCAGGGTGGAGCGCAGCGAGGTGTCCGGCTCGGCGGGGGCGACCGGGGTGGCCTCGGGGATGCCGCGCAGCAGGGGACGGTTGCGGCCGTCCGTGTAGGCGGCGGAGGCCTGCGGCCAGTCGACGTCGGCGACGACCGTCGTGGTCCGGATGTGCTGGGCGGCGAGGGCGGCGTCGAGGGCGGCCAGGGCCTGCCGTACGGGCAGCGGGGTCAGGCCCATGCCGCGCAGCTGGGTCTCGGCGGCGCCGTGGGTCATGCCGCCGTCCGCCCACGGTCCCCAGGCGAGGGAGATCGCGGGCAGTCCTTCGGCGCGGCGCCGGGCGGCCAGGGCGTCCAGGGCGGCGTTCGCCGCCGCGTAGTTGCCCTGGCCGGTGTTGCCGAGCACACCGATGACCGAGGAGTACAGCACGAAGGCGTCGAGGTCGCGGTGCCGGGTGAGTTCGTGCAGGTGCGAGGCCGCGGTCAGCTTGGGGGCCGCGCCGACCGCCAGCGCCGCCGCGTCGAGCCGGTTGAGCAGGCGGTCGTCGAGGACGCCCGCGGTGTGGAAGACGGCGCGCAGCGGGGTGTCGCCGTCGTCGATCCGGTCGAGCAGGCCGGCCAGGGCGGTCCGGTCGGTGACGTCGCAGGCGGCGAGGGTCACGCGGCAGCCGGCGGCCTCGATCTCGGCGGCGAGTTCGGCCGCGCCGTCGGCGGCCGGGCCGCGGCGGGACACCAGGACGAGGTGTTCGGCGCCGCGTGCGGCCAGGTGGCGGGCGAGGTGCCCGGCGAGGGCTCCGCTGCCGCCGGTGATCAGGACGGTGCCGCGGGGCTTCCAGGGCCGGGCGGTGGTGTGCCCGGCGCGGCGCAGCCTGCGCACGAGACGTCCGGCCGGCCGCAGGGCGGTGTGCTCCTCGGCAGCGGGGGTGCCGTGGGCGGCGAGGGTGGCCGTCAGCTGACGGACGACGGCCGGGTCGAGCGGGCCGGCGGGCGCGGTGCCGGCGGGCAGGTCGACGAGTCCGCCCCAGCGGTCGCCGTGCTCCAGGGCGACGACGTGCCCGAGCCCCCAGACGGCGGCCTGCTCGGGGGCGGGCGCCGGGTCGTCGGGGCGGGCGGCCACCGCGCCCTGGGTGAGGAGCCACAGCGGTGCCCGCACCCCGGCGTCCGACAGGGCCTGGACGAGCGTGAGGGTGTGGACGGCGCCGTTGCTCACGTCCGGGTGCGCGGGATGGGGGGCGGTGTCGGCGGCGGTGAGGGCGAGGACGGCGTCGAAGGTCTCGTCGCCGCGTGCCGCGGTCAGGGCCGCGGCGAGGGCGGCGCGGTCGTCGTCGGTGGTCAGCACGCGGGTGCGGGCGCCCGTGCCGGCCAGGGTCGTGGCGAGGTGGTCGGCGAGCGGCCGGGCGGCGGGCGGAGCGGCGATCAGCCAGGTGCCGTGCGCGGCGGGCGCGGTGCCCGGTACGGCGGACGGTTCCCAGGACTCCTCGTACATCCGGTCGACGGTGCCGGCGGACGTGTCCCGCTGCTCGCGCCAGGCGGCGAGGTAGGGCAGGGCGGTGGCGAGGTCGTCGGGGTCGTCGGCGCCGAGCAGCTCCGCGAGCCGCTCGGTCCCGCCCGCGCCCACGGCGTCCCACAGGGCGTCGTCGGCGTGGGACGCGGCGCGCCGGTCCCTGCCGCGGGAGGTCTCGAGCCAGTAGTGGTCCTGCTGGAAGGCGTAGACGGGCAGGTCGACGGGACGGCCCTGGGGCAGGGCCAGGTCCCAGGCGACGTCCTGGCCGCAGACGTGCAGGGCGGCCAGCGCGCGCACCAGGGCGCCCACCTCGTCCACCGGCTCCCCCGGCGTCCGGGGGGCCCGCTGCGAGGCGACGAACACGGCCTGGCCCTGCGCGCTGCCCGCGGCCATCGCCGACAGGACCGCGGCCGGACCGCACTCCAGGTAGCGGCCCACCCCCGACGTCTCCAGGGTGCGCACCACGTCGACGAAGCGCACCGCGTCCCGCACCTGCCGCACCCAGTACCGCGGGTCGGACAGTTCCTCCGCGGTCGCCCAGGTGCCCGTGACCGAGGACGCCAGCGCCACGCGCGGGGCGTGGAACGCGCACTCCGCCGCCACCTGCCCGTACCGCTCGAGCATGGCGTCCATGTGGGGCGAGTGGAAGGCGTGCGAGACCTCCAGGCGGCGCGTGCGGCGGCCCTGGGCGGCGAACCGGGCGCAGACCTCCTCCACGGCCTCGGCGTCACCGGACACCACGGTCTGCACGGGGGTGTTCAGCCCGGCGACCGACACCCGGCCGGTCACGGTGGCCAGGACCTCCGCGACCTCCGTCTCGGAGGCCTCCACCGAGGCCATCGCGCCGCCCCGCTCGCAGGCCTGCATCAGGCGGCCGCGGGCCGCGACCAGACGCGCCGCGTCCGGCAGGTCCAGGACCCCGGCCACGTGGGCCGCCGCGATCTCGCCGACCGAGTGCCCGGCGACCGCGTCCGGCTCGGCGCCCCAGGAGCGCCACAGCCGGAACAGGGCGACCTCGACCGCGAACAGCGCCGGCTGGGTGAACTCCGTCTCGTGCACCAGGGCCGCGTCGGCGCTGTCCGGCGCGGCGAACACCGCCGCCGCCAGCGGAACGCGCAGGTGCGGGTCGAGCGCCGCGCACACCTCGTCGAACGCCTGCCGGAACACGGGGAACGCCGCGTACAGGCCGCGGCCCATGCCCACGCGCTGGCTGCCCTGGCCGGTGAACAGCACGGCCAGGCCGCCTCCGGCCACGGCGCCCTCCACCACGTCAGGGTGGGCGCGGCCGTCCGCCAGCGCCCGCAGCCCGTCCACCGCCGCGTCCGCCGACAGGGCGGTCACGGCGGCCCGGTGCTCGAAGTGCGTGCGGTGCCGCGCCGCGGTGGAGGCGACGTCGAGGAGGTCGCCCAGGGAGGCTCCGGCGAGGCGGTCCGCGAGGTGGGCGGCGTTGCGGGCGCGGGACTCCTCGGTCCTGCCGGAGACGGTCAGGACGACGGGCGCCGTGAGGGCGGTGCGTTCCCGGCGGCCGTGCAGGGCGTGCCAGTCGACGTCGTGGCCCTCGCACCACAGCAGGGCGGCGAGCTCCTCCAGGCAGGGCCGGGCGGGCGCGTCGCGCCGACCGGTCGTCAGGACGCCGGAGCGGCTGTCGCCCAGGGCGGTGAAGGTCCGTTCGAAGGAGTGCCGCGCCACGGGGTGCGGGGCCAGCTCGACGATGCGCAGGCCGCGGGCGGCGGCCGGTCCCGTGACGGTGAGTCCGTGGACGGTCTCGGCCAGGAGCATGGGCTCGCACATGTTGGCGGCCCAGTACTCGGCGTCCAGGGCGTGCCCGGCCACGGGCTCGGCGGTCACGGTGGAGACGAAGGGCACGGACGTCGTCCGGGTGGCCACGGCGCCGAGGCGGCGGACGAGTTCGGGGGCCAGGTCCCGCAGGGCGGCGCTGTGCGAGGCGTAGCCGATGTCGACCCGCAGGGTGCGCACACCGTCGTCGGCGAGCCTGCGCTCGAGGGCGGCGACCGCGTCGGTGGGACCGGACAGGCAGACCTGCCCCGGAGCGAGGTGACCGGCGACGCCGACCCCGCCACCGGCCTCGCGGACGAGTTCGCCGGCCTCGTCGACGGTGAGGTCGCAGACGACGACGGCGCCGTGGCCGTCGGCGTGTTCGGCGACGAGCGCGGACCAGGTGGTGATGACCCGCGCGCCCTCCTCGAGGGAGAGGGCGCCCGCGGTGACGGCGGCGGCGACCTCGCCGACGCTCTGGCCGAAGACGGTGTCGGGTTCCAGCCCCCACGCGGTCAGGGTGCGGGCCAGCGCGATCTGCAGGGAGAAGAGGACGGGCTGGACGACGTCGGTGCGGTGCAGGCGCGAGCGGTCCGGGCCGGCGAGGAGTTCCTCCACGACCGACCAGCCGGTGTACTGCCGCACGGCGTCGTCGCAGGCGTCGAGGGCGGTGCGGAACGCGGGCTCGGTGAGCAGGTCACGGCCCATGCCGAGCCACTGCGAGCCGTGGCCGGAGAAGAAGAAGGCGAGCGGCGTGCGCGGCGCGGGCGCCAGCGGGCCCGCGACCAGGTCGGCGGCGCCCGGGCCGGTGACGGCAGCGACGGCGCGGTGGCCGTCGGGCGCGGCGGCGGCGGGCGTCGGCGCGGCCGCCGCGAGGGCGGCCGGATCGGCGACGGTGCGCAGCAGCTCCTCCTCGCCGGAGGCGGTGAGGGGCACGAGGCGGCGCCGGCGGTGCGGGGCCTCCTCCAGGGCGACGTGGGCGTTGGTGCCGCCGAAGCCGAAGCCGCTGACCCCGGCGTAGCGCCGCCGGGCCCGGGGCCAGGGCCGCTGCTCGGTGACGACGTCCAGCTTCGCGCCCTCGAAGTCGATGTGCGGGTTCGGTTCGTCGAAGTGCAGGCTGGCGGGGAGTTCGCCGTGGTGGAGGGCGAGGGCGGTCTTGAGGAGGCCCACGACGCCCGCGGCGGGCTCCAGGTGCCCGAAGTTGGTCTTCGCGGAGCCGAGGAGCAGGGGCCGGTCGCGTCCCTCGGCGAAGACCTCGCCCAGCGCCTCCGCCTCGATGGGGTCGCCGAGGAGGGTGCCGGTGCCGTGGGCCTCGACGTAGGAGACGTCCTGGGGGGCGACGCCCGCGTCCTGCCAGGCGGCCCGCACCACGTCCACCTGCGCCTGCGGGTTGGGCGCGGTCAGGCCGTTGGAGGCGCCGTCGTTGTTGACGGCGGTTCCCCTGATCACCGCGTAGACGCGGTCACCGGCGGCGAGGGCGTCGGACAGGCGGCGCAGGATCACCACTCCGCAGCCCTCGCCGCGGACGTAGCCGTTGGCGGCGGCGTCGAAGGCGCGGCACTGGCCGTCGGGGTTCATGCCGCCGAACTTGGTCATGGCGACGGTGGTGTCCGGGTGCAGCATGACGTTGACGCCGCCGGCGAGGGCGAGGTCGCTCTCGCCCCGCCGCAGGCTCTGCACGGCGAGGTGGGTGGCGGTGAGGGAGGAACTGCAGGCGGTGGCGACGGCCATCACCGGGCCCTGCAGGCCGAGGGTGTAGGCGATGCGGGCGGGGATGATGGAGTTGTCCCAGCCGACGGCGGAGTGGATGCCGATGCTCTCCGGGTCGGCGCCGGTGGCCAGGTGGTACTCCTGCGCCATCGCGCCCATGAAGACGGCGGTGCGGGTGCCGGCGAGGGCGCCGGGCACGATGCGGGCGTCCTCCAGCGCCGCCCACGCGACCTCCAGCGCCATGCGCTGCTGCGGGTCCATGTGACGGGCCTCGGCGGGCGAGATGTGGAAGAGGCCGGCGTCGAAGCGGGAGACGTCGTCGAGGAAGCCGCCCCAGCGCGTGGTCATCCTGCCGGGGGCGAGCGGGTCGGGGTCGAGCCACGCTTCGGCGTTCCAGCGGTCGGCGGGCACTTCGCCGATCGCGTCGAGGCCGTCGGTGAGGGCCCGCCAGAGGGCGTCCGGGGTGTCGATCCCCCCGGGCAGACGGCAGCCGAGACCGACGACGGCGATCGGCTCGTCGGCGGTGACGCCCCCCGTCCGGACCGCGGCGGCGGGCGCGGCCGCGCCGCCGGTGACGTGGGCGGCGATGGCGGTGATCGTGGGATGCTGCCACATCACCCAGCTGGGCACGGGCCGGCCGAGACGGTCCGCCAGGGCCGCGGCGACGGACAGCGTCCGCGCCGAGTCCAGTCCCAGGTCGCGCAGCGGCCGGTCGGCGTCGACGGACTCCGGGACGACGTCCAGCAGGCCGGCGACCGTGGTGCGCAGGAAGGCCACGACGTCCTCGGCGGTGGGGGCCTGCTCCTCGCCGCTGTTCACCTGGGCATGACTCATCTGCTCATCCTCGAAGCTCGTTGACGCCAACGACCGGCGCCCGCGGGCGGGCGCGTTCCGTGCACGGTGCCCGTCCCACCCTCGGACGCGGCCCTGGAGAAGGGCTGGAGCGGTGCTTCAATCCGGCCCCGGACGCTCGCGGGAGCGCGGGCCGGGCCGTCGTGTCCCGGGCCGCCCGGCCCGCCCCGCGGCGCGGTGCCGGGGGCGGGCCGGTGCGGGTCGGGAGCGGTCAGTCCCTGCGGCCGAGGACCGCCGTGGACAGGGCGGACGGGGCGGTGGAGGATCCGTCGCCGCCGGGCTCCGGGGTGAGCGGACCGGTGCCGCCGTACTCGGCGCGCACGGCCGGGCTCAGCCGGCGGGATTCGGCGATCTCCGAGTAGACGGACACGGCCTCGTTGGGGATCCGCTCCATGGTGGAGCGGTCGACCCCGTACAGCCCGAAGTTGGCGTTGTAGCCGTGGAGCCACTCGAAGTTGTCCATCAGGCTCCAGTGGTAGTAGCCGCGCACGTCGACGCCGTCGGCGCGGGCGCGGAAGATCTGCTCCAGGGCCCGCACGATGAACTCGGCACGCCGCTTGGGCGCGTTGGTGGCGATGCCGGACTCGCTGACCAGCAGCGGGAGGCCGGGGTAGCGGGCCCCGAAGTCACTGAGGACCGGGTAGAGGCCGGCCGGGTTCGACTCGTAGCCCATCGCCGGGATGAAGTAGGAGTCGTCCAGCAGCGGCAGGCACGGCGGGGCGCCGCAGTTGTCGATGTTGACGACCGGCAGGGTGCCGGGGCCGGGGGTGGCACCGGGGTCGGAGACGCCGGTGCGGTCGTACAGCTGCACGCCGAGCCAGTCGACGGTGTTCTTCCACTCCGGGTGGGACTCGTCGGGGGTGCCGTCGAGGTCGGCGTCGAAGCTGCCCTTCCACAGGGAGTCGATGAAGTTCAGCTCGAAGAAGCGGCGGAAGCGGTCGGCGGCGGCGATGTCCCTGGGCTCGTCGCTGATCTTGCCGTCACGCACCGGGACGTACTGCTTGACGCTCAGGGTGAGGCCCACGGAGGCGCTGGGGCGGTGCTTCTTGATGGCCCGGTACATGGCCGCGTGCGCGTCGATGTAGGTGCGGATGGCCGGCACGAACTTGGTGGAGTAGTTGGTCGGCAGGTTGGCCTTGCCGGGCGGGCCGGCGCCGAAGGCGTGCGAGAACAGCATGTACACCATCGGCTCGTTCAGCGTGGCCCACTCGCGGACCCGGTCGCCGAACCGCTTGGCGATCATCTCCGAGTACTTGGCCATCGCCTCGACGACCAGGGGACCGCCCTCGGGGTGGTCGAGCCCGCACAGGTTGGCGTCGGAGGGACCGTTCGCACAGGTCGGGTCCTCCGGGTTGTCCACCCACACCGGGTTGGAGAAGTGGTGCAGGACCAGGACCGGCTGGATGCCACGGGCGATCAGGGCGTCGATCTGCCTGCCGTAGTGGGCGAGGGCCTTCTCGTCGTACTGGCCGCGGCGCGGCTCGACGCGCGCCCACTCGATGTTGAACCGGTAGGAGTCGACGTTGAGGTCCTCCAGCAGGCCGATGTCCTCGATGGCCTTGGAGTAGCCGTGCACCCCCTCACCGACGAACGCGCTCCTGCCCATGCCCTCGGGCGCGGGCGCGGTCCACTTGTACCAGTCGGTGTTGGTGTTCCGGTCCTCGATCTGGGTGGCGGAGCTGGCCACGCCGAAGCGGAAGCTGCCCTTGCCGGAGGGGTGGCCCAGCGAGCCGGACCGGGGGAAGGACTCGGCCCGGACGTACCGGCGGTCCCCGGAGTCGCTCGTTCCGGCCTCGTCGCCGACGGCCGCGGTGGTGGTGGGTATCAGCAGGCCCAGGGCCAGAACAGCGCCCGCAATCTTCGACAGTCGCTTCACAATGCCTTCCAGGGTCGTGTCAGGAGCTAGGGCGGGGCCGCGCCGCAGGACGGACGCAGTCCCCCGCACGCCACACCCTGGGCGGGGCCGCTCGACGGCTGCTCGAACGGGCGTCCAGCCGCGGGAGACCTGAGGCGCGGGCGCACGACGAAGGGGCCTGCCGCCCGGTGGTACCGGGTGACAGGCCCCTGAAGGAGATCGCCGGCCGTGGGCCGAGGTCGTCGGGCCGGAGGCGTCCGGCCGGAGTCGTCGGGCCGGAGTCGTCGGGCCGGAGTCGTCGGGCCGGGGTCAGCGCGCCTCGGCGAGGAAGGACTCGATGGCGTCGGCGGCGATCGCCGGGCCGTCCGTGGCCCGCATGGCGCGGCTGAGGCTCTCCACGCGCTCCCGCACGGAGGGATCGCCGGCCACCTCGTCGACGGCCTTGCGCAGGGTCTGCGCGGTGGTCTCCTCCTTGGTCAGGTGGCGGCCCAGGCCCAGCTCCGCCACCCGCAGGCCGTTGGCCCGCTGCTCGTTCATCTGCGGCACGACCACCATGGGAACGCCGTGGTAGAGCGCCTCCATGGTGCTGTTCATGCCGCCGTGGGTGATGAACAGGCGGGCCCGGCGCAGCACGTCGAGCTGCGGGACGTGCCGGCTGACGTGGAAGTGGGAGGGCAGGTCGCCCAGCTCGGCGGGGTCGATGTGGTCGCCGACGGCCATCACGACCTCCCACTCGCTGTCGCGCAGCGCGTCGACGGCCGCGCCGAAGAACTCCGGCCAGCCGGTGGCGGCGGTGCCCAGGGAGATGAGCAGGACCGGGCGGTCGGACGTCGGCTCCCACGTGCCCTGGAAGGACCGGTCGCCGAGGCAGGGTCCGGCGAACACGAACCGCTCGTCGAAGGTCTCGCCGTCGTAGTGGAACTCGCGGGGCATGAAGACGATGCCGCGCCGCTCGATGCCCTGGAAGAACGCCATGGGGTCGGCGGGCAGACCGAACTGGGGAAGCAGCGCGGCCAGCTTCCCAATCATGTCCATGACCTGGGGGTCCGAGAACTCGGCCAGCGGGAACTTCTCCTGGATGCTGAAGTGCTCGTTCGCCGCGTAGGACGGGAAGAGCCGCACCACCGGGATGTCGTTCTTCGAGGCGTAGAAACGCGCCCCCCAGGCCATGAAGTCATGGGCGATCAGATCGGGCTTGTCGTTCTCGTAGAAGGGGCTCACCTGTTCGACGAGGGACGTCGCCTCGTTCAGACACCGCAGTCCTTCTCCCGCGTTGGCCTCCGCGGTGTACGGGCTCCGGTAGAAATCGCCGAACACCGATTCGTACACCACGGCTTCGGCGCCGACCCCCTCGACGGCCGGGGCGAAGTGCTCCGTGACGGTGCACGTGACCCGGTTGCCCCGCCGCACCAGTTCTTCGACCACACCGAGCGTCGGGTTCACATGGCCGATCGCAGGGAAATTGAAGAAGGCGATGTGAGACGACATGGGAATACCCCTCTTTCGAGCACCGGACGCTGCGAACAAAACTCATTCAACACCGTAGCAGCGCTCTTCGAGGCCGCGTTCTAGAACGGAACGTACTTCCCCAGGGCGACGCGCAGGCAACCGATCTGGCCACAGTGGTAGGCGTCGTGCATCTGAATGATCGCCAGTGCCTTTCCGAGGTTCTTCAGGCGGTCGTCGCCGACCGGCTCGAGCGGCGACTCGCGGTCGAGGTCGGCCGGGGTGATCTCCGCGACGAACTCGCGCATGCGGGCGTGGACGGCCTTGTAGAGGTCGATCATCTCCTCCAGCGAGGGCCCGACGGACCAGTCGGAGTTGTCGTTGCCGGCGTAGCGGCGCGAGAACTCCTCGGTCACCAGGGACTCCGTGCCCTGGTGCAGGGTGGAGAAGTAGTCGGTGGAGCAGGTCAGATGGCCCAGGAACCACACCAGCGGCTTGTGGGGGGCCGGCGCGAGACGCGCGGTGGCGTCGTCGAAGTCCTCGGCGAGCTGCAGGACCATTTCGTGGGCCAGGTCGAAGTGGTGCAGGAAGTGCGTGGTGAGCGACTGCGGGACGGTCTCCAGGGTCGCGGTCATCTTCGCGGGTCTCCGATCGGTCGTGTGCGCTGATTTCGAGCCAGCTCTTCTCTGCGGAAAGCTGTGCCCGGGGCCAGCTTGAGGGCCGTGCCTCAAGTGGCCCTCGAGTCATTCTGGAGGGGTTGTCGAGCGTTTCTCCAGCGAATGCCGGGGAGTTCTTCCGGTCTTTCAGTGGTCCGGGGAGGCGAATTCGCTCGTGCCGGGTCCGCGCACGGCGTCCAGACGGGCCCTGGACTCTTCCCAGGTCGGGAATTCGGCGGTTTCCTCGACCGTCCAGTGCGTGCCTTCCCAGTCGAACATCAGCTCGCGCACCCGGCGTGCCGCGGCGATGTGCGGCTTGGATTTCATGAATCCGGCGAGTGCCGCCTCGTCCTGCCAGATGCTGAGGCTCCTGGTGCTGTTGAAGTTGTTCTCCGATATGGCGAGGGAGACCGCGAGGAGACCGGGGCGCGTGTAGAGCTCCCGGAGAATCGCCTCGTTGAGTTCGATGGCCACCGGCTCGTGCCCCGGCTTGGGCCAGCCGACCGACGTCGCCACCAGGTGGCGCCCGCGGATCGGCTCCCGCAGCAGACCGGTTTCCGGGTCGACGGCGGGGCCGGCCCAGGGCGCCACCACATTCAGGTCGGATTCGTCGCCGCCGGCGAATTCCTGAAGGGTGGCCGGCGTCGGCCTGTGGTTCTCCGCCATGGTTCAGTTCCCCTTGCGTCGGACGATGAGCCGCTTGATCTCCGCGGCCTGGAGGTGCAGCACCCCGAACTCCGGCCTGCCCGTGATCTCCAGCTGCGGCAGCAGCGGGAGGATCGCCCGCAGGACGGCCCGCAGCTCCAGCCGGGCCAGGTGGGAACCCAGGCAGACGTGCTCGCCGTGCCCGCCGAAGGCGACGTGGGCGCGGGCGTCGCGGGTGATGTCGAAACGGTGGGGGTCGTCGAAGACGGACGCGTCACGGTTGCCCGCCGGATACCACATGGCGACGGTCTCGCCCTTGCGGATGCGCTGCCCGCCGATCTCGGTGTCCTGCCGGGCGGTGCGCACGAAGTTCACCGCGATCGACGTCCAGCGCAGGATCTCCTCCACGGCGCCGTCCACCAGCGACGGGTCCTCGACGAGCCTGCGCAGCTGCTCCGGGTGGTCCAGCAGGGCCTGGACGCCACCCGTGGTCGCGTTGCGGGTGGTCCCGATGCCCGCGACCAGCAGGTTGAAGATGGTGTAGAGGATCTCGTGGAAGGCGAGCGGCTCGCCGTCGATCCGCGCCCGGGCCAGCCGGCTGAGCACGTCCGTACCGGTGCCGTCGAGCTGGCCCATGCGCTCCTGGACCAGCCCCGCCACATAGCCGTTGAGGGCGGTCATGTTGCGGGCGAAGGTGGCCTCGGCGTCCTCGCCGTCCCGCTGGTTCTCCGGGTCGGCGGCCCCGGTGGTGCCCTCCGTCCACTCGAAGATGTCGTCCCAGTCCTTCAGCGGGGCGCCGACCAGCTCGCAGATGGCGGCGACCGGCAGCCGCGCGGACAGGTGGCGGGCCACGTCGGCGGTGCCGTCCTCGTCCAGGCGGGCCGCGAACTCCGCGGCGTAGCCGGCCGCCAGCTCGTGGAAGCGCTCCTCCAGCTCCGCGATCGCCTTCGGCGTGAAGCAGGGCGCCATCACCTGGCGCAGGTGGCGGTGGCGCGGCGCGTCCATGTAGGACAGGGCCGGCGGCAGGTCCGGGGCGTGCCCGAACATCTGGGCGCGCTGCTCGAGCTGGATCTCGAACATGTCGACGGCCTCGGGGGTGTCGAGGGTGACCCGCTGGGCGCTGGAGAAGATCTTCGGGTTGCGGGAGACCCAGGCGATGTCCTCGTGCCGGGTGAGCACCCAGAACGGCTCGAAGCCGGGGCGCCGGTACCAGAACACCGGCGCCTCGCGCCGCAGCAGGTCGAACTCGCGGTCGGGGTACCCGCCGTCGGCGGCGTAGGAGGACTCGTCGGTGATGTCGAGTGTGTCCAGGGTGAGCATGTCGGATCCTCGGGTCAGCGGGGAGTGTGGGAGGTCAGGAAGGAGACGATCGTCCCCACGGTCTGCGTGCGGCGGTCCTCGCTGTCGTGGCCGATGTCGAGGAGCCGGGCGCCGGGCACCTCGTCGGCGAGCCGCTTGGCCAGGCCCTCCGGGTGCAGCCGGTCGTCGCCGGGGAGGATCAGCAGCGGCCGGTCGAGCCGCGGCATCCACTCCTCGGGCACCGAGAAGTACGCCGAGCCCTCGGGCCACATCCCGTCCCGGAAGCGGACCAGCGAGACGACGTAGCGCTCCAGGCGGCGCGTCCGGACCTCCTCCCGGAACTCCTCGTCGCCGTGGAGGCGTCCGGCGTACGGACCCGCGGCCGGGTTGCGGGTGAAGCTGCCGTCCTCGGCGGCCGCCGCGATCACCCCGTCGAGGCCCTCGGCGCGGGCGTGGCGCATGGGCTCGTCGTAGGCGGCGAGGAAGTCGCCGAGCGTGTTGCCCTCGGCGAGGCCCACGGGCCGGTCGCACACCAGGGCCCGCACCCGCTGCGGGGCGTCGTGCGCGAGCCGCCAGGCCAGGGCCGTGCCCGCGCCGGAGGCGACCACGTGGGCCTCCTCGACACCGAGGTCGTCCAGGACCGCCTGGAGATCGGCGGCGTGCTGCTCGAAGGAGAACGGCTCGAAGGGGGCGGCGGCGCTGCGGCCGGCGTGCCGCTGGTCCACCGCGATCACCCGGAAGGCGCCGGCGAGTTCGGTGACCGGGTCGTAGAAGTGCCGCGACCAGGAGGCCGCCTCGCCGCCGCCCGCGCCGTCCGCCAGCAGCAGGACGGGGAAGCCGCTTCCGTGCACCTCGTAGTGGATCCGCGCTCCGTCGGGGCGCACTGTCTCAGGCATGCGGTTCCTCCGCTGTGGTGATGTCGTCGATCGTGTTCATGAGCTGGACCGCCATCGCCTCCGCGTTGACGATCGGCGCGGCGTGGGTGCCGGGGATGCTCGTCCGGCCGAAGGCGCCGTCGGTCAGGTCGCGCCACACCTCCATGGCGGCCGGCGGCAGCACGGGGTCCTCGCTGCCCTCCACCGCCAGGACGGGCGTCGCGAGCGGCGGGCGGGTCACGCCGCGCAGCACCGTGCGGTGGCTCTCGGCGAGCACGGTGTCGGCGCGCAGCCGGTCGACGTAGGCGGCCAGCAGCTCCTCGTCGTCGAGGACCTGGTCGGGCAGCAGGCCGCGGAAGACGACGGTGAGTTCGTCCAGGCGCACCTGGTCGAAGTCGCCGTCCGCGGTGATCTCGGCGAGCCGGCGCAGCCCGTCGGTGGGCTCGGCCAGCGGCGGCAGCGCGCACGCCGCGACGAGCGCCAGCGGCGGCACCCCGGGCCGGTGGGCGAGCCGGTGGGAGACCTCCCAGCACAGCCAGGACCCCTGGCTGTGCCCGTAGAGGACGGCCGGGACGTCGAGCCGGTCCGCCAGGGCGGCCACCACCTGGTCGGCGACGGCCATCATGTCGGTCATGGGGGCCTCGTCGGCCCGTTCCTCCCGGCCGGGGAGCTGGATGCCGACGAGTTCGACGTCGTCCGGCAGGTGGCGGGCCAGGGGCACGAAGCCGCCGGTGGTGCCGCCCATGCCGGCGACGCAGAACACCCGTGCCCGGGGCCGCTCGGCGGGCTTGAGCACCCGCAGCCACGATCCCGTGCCCGGCCCCACCGCGGCGGTGGACGGGCCGTCCTCCGGGAGGAGTTCCTCCAGGATCCGGGCGGCGATCCCGGCGCAGCTCGCGTGCCGCAGGATCATCTCCGTGGTCAGGGGCAGGCCGGTGGCCCGGATGAGCTGGTTGCGCAGGGTCACGGCCATCAGGGAGTCCAGACCCAGTTGCTGCAGCGGCTGCTCGGTGGGCAGGGTCTCCGCGTCGCGGCCGAGGACCGGGGCCGCCTCGTCGCGCACCAGGACGGTGAGCAGACCGAGCCGCCCCTCCGCGTCCCGCGGGACGAGCCGGGCCCGCAGCGCACGGCCGGCCGACGCCTCCGCCAGGGTGTGCGGCTCCTGCTCGGGCCGCGCCTCCTCGACGGTGTCGAGCAGCGGGCGCGGGCGGGCCGCCCGGTAGGCGGGCGCGAAGCGCGACCAGTCGATGTCGGCCACGCCGAGGGCGACGCTGCCGGCACGCAGGGCCAGGTCCAGGGCGTCCAGGGCGCGGGTGGGGGCCATGGAGCGCAGCCCGCGGGACCGGGCCGCCCGCTCCGCCTCGGCGGAGACCATGCCGCCTCCGGCCCAGCCGCCCCAGTGCACCACGGTGGCGGACAGGCCGAGGGAGCGGCGGCGCCGGGCGAGGGCGTCCAGCGCCGTGTTGGCGGCGCCGTAGGCCGCCTGGCCCGCGCCGCCCCACAGGCTGGCGCCGCTTCCGTACAGGAGGAAGGCGTCCAGCGGCCGTCCGCCCAGCGCCTCGTGCAGGTGGTGCGCGCCGAGCACCTTGGCCGCGGTCTCGTCGGCGACCGCCTCGGGGGTCAGGTCGCCGATGGCGGCGACACGGGAGACCCCGGCCAGATGGGCCACGACGGTCAGCGGGCGGGACTCGTCGGAGTCGGCCAGCCCGACCAGGCGCGCGGTCGCGGCGGGGTCGGTGACGTCGCAGGCCTCGACGCTCAGGCGGACGCCCAGGGCGGCGAGATCGGTCGCGAGCCGCTCGGTCTCCGGCGTCGTCCCGGCGCTCCGGGAGGCCAGCACGACGTGCTCGGCGCCGTGCTCGGCGAGGCTGCGGGCCAGGTGCAGGCCGAGCGCGCCCGTACCGCCGGTGATCAGCGCGGTGCCACGGGTGGTCCAGACGCCACGGCCGGCGGGCGGTTCGGCACGCCGCAGGCGGCGCGCGTACCGGCCGTCGGCGCGCAGCGCCGCCTGGTCCTCGTGGCCCGGATCGGCGAGGTGGGCCACGAGCTGTCCGGCCCAGCCGTCGTACGGCCGGGGCGCGAGGTCCACGGTGCCGCCCCAGCGCAGCGGGTCCTCCAGGGCGGCCACCCGGCCGAACCCGGAGACCAGCGCGGCCGCGGGGTCCGGGGCGTCGTCGGCGTCGCCGGTCATGACCGCGCCGCGGGTCAGCGCCCAGACGGGAGCGGTCGATCCGTTGTCCGCGACGGCCTGCAGGAGGGCGAGGACGGACAGCAGGCCGCGGGTCGTGCCGCCCGGCGCGGGCGTCGTGTCGAGCGAGGCCAGGGTCAGGACGGTGCCGGGCGGCTCGGGCAGCGCGGCCAGCGCGGCGGCCGCGGTCGCCCGGTCGGCGGTCCCGGGAAGGCGGTGCACCTCGGCGCCGGCGGCGCGCAGGGCCTCCTCGAGGGAGTCGGCCGCGGCCTCCTCCCCCTCGGCGGTGACCAGGGCCACGGCGCCCGCGGGACCCCCGGACGCCCCGCCCGACGGGGCGAGCGGAACGGGCTCCCAGGTGTCCTCGTAGAGCCAGCCCGCCACCTTCTCGTCGGTGCGCTGCTGTCTGCGCCAGGTGTTGAGCAGGGGGAGGAGCTCCTCGATGCCGCGGCGCAGTTCCTCGGGCGCCTGCAGCAGTTCGGCGATGCGGTCGGTCCCGCCGTCGGCGACGGCGTCCCAGAACGTCTCCTCCGCGGGCGAGGCGGCGGCCGGCGGCGGCTGCTCCTCGAGCCAGTACCGACGGCGCTGGAAGGCGTACGTGGGCAGCTGCGCCACCGGCGCGGCGGGCAGCGCCCGCCGCCAGTCCACGGGCTGCCCGTGCGTGTGCAGCGCGGCCAGGGAGCGCAGCAGTTCGCCGCTCCCGCCGTGACCCCGGCGCAGGGTGCCGGTCACGACCGCCCGGTCGTCGCCCTCGGTCAGCGGCATGGCCAGCACGGGGTGCGGACTGACCTCGACGAACACCTCCAGGCCCGCGTCGATCAGGGCGCGCTGCGCCAGGTCGAGCCGGACCGGCTCGCGCAGGTTGCGCGACCAGTAGGCGGCGTCCAGCGCGTCGCCCGGAAGGAGCCCGCCGGTGACGGTCGAGTACAGCGGGACGGTGCCCGCCCGCGGGGCCAGCCCGGCCAGCTCCGCCTCCAGGGCGGGCAGCAGGGGGTCCATGTGGTGGCTGTGCGAGGCGACCGGCGCCTCCAGCTTGCCGCACACCACGTCGTCGTCGTCGAGGTCGAAGAGCAGGTCCTCGATGGCGTCGGCCTCTCCGGAGAGGGCCACCGACGACGGGGTGTTGACCGCCGCGACGGAGATCCTGCCGTCGTAGTCGGCGATGCGCCGGGTCACCTCCTCCAGCGGCAGCTCCACCACCGCCATCGCGCCGACGCCCGCCACGCCCTGCAGGGCACGGCTGCGCACGGCCACGATCCGCGCCCCCTCGGCCGGCGTCAGGGCGCCGGCGACCACCGCCGCGGCGATCTCGCCCTGGGAGTGCCCGACCACGGCGGCCGGTTCCACGCCCAGTTCGCGCCAGGCGGCCGCCAGCGCCACGTACATGGTGAACATCACCGGCTGGATCACGTCGAGCCGCTCCCACGTCAGCTCCGGGGCGCCCCGGCCCAGCAGGACGTCGGTGACCGACCAGCCCGTCCACTGCGCCAGCGCGGCGTCGCACTCCCCGACGGCCCGCGCGAACGCCGCCGACCGGTCGAGCAGGTCGACCGCCATGGCGTCCCACTGGGCGCCCTGTCCGGGGAAGACGAAGACCGGCCGGCCGGCGGGCCGGGCCGTGCCGCGGGTGACGGCGGGGTGCGAGCGGCCCTCGGCCAGCGCGGCGAGCGCGTCCCGCAGCGCGGGCACGTCGGCCACGCAGACGGCGGCCCGCTCGCCGAAGTGGGCGCGGCGGGTCGCGGCGGTGGCGGCGACGTCCGGCAGCGGGGTCCGCGGGTTCCGCCCCAGCCAGTCGGCCCACCGGCCCGCCTGTTCGCGCAGCGCGGCCTCGTCGTGGGCGGACAGCAGCACCGGCAGCGCCGCGTCCCCGTCCGGGGCGTCGTCGCCGGACGGCTCCGGGCGCGCGGGGGCCTGCTCCAGCACCACGTGCGCGTTGGTGCCGCCGATCCCGAAGGAGGAGACGCCGGCCCGGCGCGGACCGGACTCCTCCCGCCAGGGCACGGTCTGGGTGTTGACGTGGAAGAGGTTGGGGTCCATCCCCATCTCGGGGTTGGGGTGCTCGAAGTTCAGGCTGGGCACCAGCTCGCCGTGGTGGACCACCAGGGCGGCCTTGATCAGTCCGGCGATGCCCGCGGTGGCGTCCGCGTGACCGATGTTGGTCTTCACCGAGCCGATCGCGCACGGCTCCTCGCGCTCCGACGCGCCGAACACCTGCTGCAGGGCCTGCACCTCGATCGGGTCGCCGAGCGCGGTGGCCGTGCCGTGCGCCTCGACGAAACCGATCGTCGAGGGGTCGACACCGGCGACCGCCTGCGCCTCGGCAACGACATAGGCCTGGCCGGCCACGCTGGGCGCGGTGAACCCGGCCTTGTCCGCGCCGTCGTTGTTCACGGCGCTGCCGCGCAGGACGGCGTAGACGGTGTCCCCGTCCTCGAGGGCCTCGGAGAGCCGGCGCAGCACCAGGACGCCCACGCCGCTGCCGAAGACCGTGCCGGCGCCCTTCTCGTCGAAGGCACGGCACCGGCCGTCCGGGGAGACCACCAGGCCCTCCTGGTGGACGAAGCCCTGCTTCAGCGGGATGGTCAGCGACGAGGCGCCGACCAGGGCGACGTCCGACTCGCCGCGCAGCAGGCTCTCCCGGGCGAGGTGGGCGGCCACCAGGCCGGTGGAGCAGGCCGTCTGCACGGTCAGGGCGGGGCCCCGCAGGTCCAGCTTGTGGGAGACGCGGGTGGCCAGGTAGTCGGCCTTGCCGCCGATCATGGAGCGGTAGAACGACGACATGTCGTCCGCGGCGGGCTGGGGGTAGCCGCCGAAGCCGGTCCCGCCGAAGACGGCCACCTTCCCGGTGAAGGCGTCCGGGACGATGCCGGAGTGCTCCAGCGCCTGCCAGGAGCACTCCAGGAACAGCCGGTGCTGCGGGTCCATGACCAGGGCCTCGGCCGGCGAGTAGCCGAAGAAGGAGGCGTCGAAGAGGTCCGGGTCGTCCACCAGGCCGCGGGAGCGCACGAAGTTCGGGTCGGTCAGCTCCTCCTCGGTGGCGCCCGTCGCGCGCAGCTCGTCGTCGGTGAAGTGCGTGATGGACTCGACGCCGTCGCGCAGGTTGCGCCAGAAGGTCTCCAGGTCGGGCGCGCCCGGCAGCTTGCAGGCCATGCCGACGACGGCGATCGCGTCCTGCCCGTTCTGCTCGCGCCGGGCCGCGGTCCGCTGCCGGACCAGGGTGTCCGGGGAGCCGTCGCGCAGGTGCCCGGCGAGCCGCCGCACCGTCGGGTGACGGAACAGGGCCGACAGCGGGAAGCTGCGGCCCAGCCGCGCGCACATCAGCTTGTGCGCCTCCAGGGCCGTCATGGAGGTGGCGCCGAGTTCGAAGATGCCCTTGTCCAGGTCGACGGGCGAGACGTCCAGCACCTCCGTCCAGGCGCCGGCGATCAGGCCCTCCAGGTCGTCGCCGGCGACCGGACCGCCCGCCGGGACCGCCGCCGTGGGGGCGTCGAGGGCGAGGAGCGCGTTGCGGTCGACCTTCTTGTTGGGGGTGTGCGGCAGCTCGTCCAGGCGGATCAGCCGGGACGGCACCATGTAGGCGGGAAGCCGGGCGGCCAGCAGGTCGCGGACGTCCTCGCTCCCCACGGCCTGCCGCGCCGTGTAGTAGAGGCACAGCCGCGGGTCGCCGGGGACGTCCTCGCGGACCACCGCGGCCGTCCCGGTCACGGCGGCGTGCTCGGCGGCGACGGCCTCGACCTCGCCCAGCTCGATGCGGTGCCCGCGCAGCTTCACCTGCGCGTCCGCCCGGCCGCAGAACTCCAGCGTCCCGTCGGCGCGGTAGCGGACGACGTCCCCCGTGCGGTACATCCGCCCGCCCGGGAGGAACGGGTCGGGCACGAACCGCTCGGCGTTCAGCTCGGGCCGGTCGAGGTAGCCGCGGGCCACCTGCAGCCCGCCGATCCACAGCTCGCCCCGCACGCCGCGCGCGACCCTGCGGCGCGCCTCGTCGAGCACGTAGAGCCGGTTGTTGGCGAGCGGTTCGCCCAGGGCGACGTCGCCGGGCTCCGCGTCCCAGGCGGCCGACCACACGGTCGTCTCGGTCGGCCCGTACATGTTCATCACGCCGTCCGGGCACAGCCGCAGCAGCTTGCGCGCCAGGCCCCGGTCCAGGGCCTCGCCGCCGACCAGGATCTTCTTCAGGCCCTGCACCAGCGAGCGGCCGTCCGGGTCGGCCAGCAGCATCCGCGCCAGCGACGGCGTGCACTGCAGGTGGGTCGGCGCGTACGGCACGTACCCGGCCCACGCGGCCGGCCCGCCCCGCGCGACCACCACCCGGTAGCCGCGGGTGAGGGTCCACAGCAGTTCCAGCGTCGAGATGTCGAACGACAGGCTGGTGACCGCCAGCCAGGTGTCCGAGGGCCCGCCGCCGACCCGCTCGTCCATGGCGGCGCAGAAGTTCGCGAACTGCGCGTGCTCCAGCTGCACGCCCTTGGGCAGACCGGTCGACCCGGACGTGTAGATGACGTACGCCAGGTCCGACGGAGCCGGCAGCTCGAGGTCCTCCGGCAGGGGCCCGGCGCCGGACGTGTCCAGGGCGTCGGCGAGGAGCACCTCGATCCCGTCGCCGGCGACGTCACCGGCGCCGTCGCGGGTGGAGACGACCACCCGCAGGCCGCTGTCGGTGATCACGTGCTCCAGCCGGGCCGCGGGGTACTCCGGGTCCAGCGGTACGTAGGCGCCTCCCGCCAGCCAGGTCGCCAGCACCGCCACCACCAGGTCCGCCGAGCGCGGCAGGTGCACGCCCACCAGCGACTCCCGGCCGACGCCCGCGGAGCGCAGGTGTCCGGCCATGGCCCACGCCCGGGCCAGCAGGTCGCGGTAGGCCAGCGGCGCGTCGTCGGCGATCAGGGCGGGGGCCTCGGGCCGGGTGCGCGCCTGGGCGACGATCCGCTCCAGGGCGCCCGGCGCGGTCACCGACTCCGCCGAGACACCGCCGTGTTCCTCCAGCCAGGCCAGCTCGGCCGCGTCCAGGACGTCGAGTTCGCCGATCCGGCGGGTGGCGTCCGCGGCGACGGACTCCAGCAGCGTGCGCAGCGAGGCCGCCAGCCGTTCGGCCGACGCCCGGTCCAGCGCCGCGGGCAGGTACTCCAGTTCGCCGCGCATGCCCTGGCCGCCGGGCGCGAGGGTGAGGCCGACGTCCGCCTTGGCCACGCCGCGGGGAGCTCCCCCGACGGCGCCGTCCTCGCGGGGGACCCAGGCGCGGTCGCCCTCGCCGAGGGCGGGCAGCTCCGAACTCCGGTAGTTGAAGACGGCCCTGAAGAGGGGGTTCTCGTCGTCGGCGCGGGCGCCGCCGACGACCCGCACGATCTCGGTCAGCGGGACGTCCTGCCGCTCCATCAGCGCCAGGACGCGCCGTCCGGTGGCCGCCAGCACGTCGGTGAAGGCCGGGTCGCCGGTCAGGTCGCAGCGCAGCGGCAGCGTGTTGACGAGGAAGCCGCTGATGTCCTGGGAACCCGGCAGCTGGCGGTTGGCCCA
The DNA here is from genome assembly GCF_040643475.1 of Streptomyces sp. NPDC047130. NCBI lineage: Bacteria > Bacillati > Actinomycetota > Actinomycetes > Kitasatosporales > Streptomycetaceae > Streptomyces > Streptomyces sp. NPDC047130. The sequence continues at coordinate 29,312 of NZ_JBEYUK010000027.1, forward strand.
GACGGTGCCCACGGCGAAGTCGTACGTGCCGGTGGTCCGCGCGAGGAGCGCGGCGAAGGCGCTCGCGTACAGCGTGTACGGCGTCACCCCCGCCTCGGCGGCGATCGCCTCCAGGCGGGTGTGCAGCGCGGCGGGCAGGGTGAAGGGCACGGTGCCGCCCTCGGCGTCGCCGGTGGTGACCGGCGCGAACTCCAGGCGGTCGGTCCCCTCCAGCTCACCGCGGTAGAGGTCCAGGGCCCGGGTGAAGTGGCCGTCGGCGACGGCGTCCCGCTCCCAGGCGGCCCAGTCGCCGAGGTGGAAGGAGGGCGCGGAGCCGTCGGGCTCCTCACCGGCCGCGAACGCGTGGTAGGCGTCGAAGAGTTCGCGGGTGAGCAGGGACAGCGACCAGCCGTCGGTGACGGCGTGGTGCAGGGTCAGGCACAGCAGCTGTTCCCCGGCGGTGTCCAGCAGGGCGCAGCGCAGCAGGCTGGGGCCGCCGAGGTCGAAGGGCCGGAGCTCCTCCTCGCGCAGCCGCTCCTCGACCTGCCCGGGCGACGCGGCGGTGAGGTCCTCGTGGCGGAACGGCAGGGCGTAGTCGGTGGTGACGACCTGCACGAACTCGCCGTCGCGGGTCGCCAGGCCGGTGCGCAGCGCCTCGTGCCGGTCCATGACGTGGCGCAGGGCACGGGCGAGGACGCCGGGGTCGAGGGGCCGTGCGACGCGCAGGAACAGCGGCGTGTTGTACCGGGGGGTGCCGGGGGTGAGCTGCTCGAGGAACCACAGCCGCTTCTGGCCCTCGGTGGCCGGGTGGACGTCGCGTCCCCCGGAGCGTTCCAGGGGCCGGGACACGGGCGTGGCGAGGTCGAGCCCGTCGGCCAGCAGACGCGCCGTGATGTCGCCGGGGGTCGGGTGGGCGAAGGCGAGGTTGGTCGGCAGGGTGGTGGCGAGGAGCTCGGCGAGCCGGTTGCGCAGCTGGAGCGCCATGATCGAGTCGAGGCCGAGTTCCTGCAGGCGCTTGCCGGCGGGCACGGGCTCCGCGGCGCCGAGGACGGCCGCCGCCTCCTGCCGGACGACCGTGGTGAGGGCCTCGGCGCGTTCCTCCTCGCCGAGCGCGGCGAGCCGGGCGCGCAGGTCCGCGCCCTCGGTGGCGCCGGACCCGGTGCCGGCGGCGTCCTGCGACGCGTCGGCGAGGCGCTCGAGGTCGGCCGGGTCGAGGGTGCGCACACCGCTCACGCCGGTCCAGTAGGCGCGGCGCTGGAAGGCGTAGGTGGGCAGTTCGACGGCGCGCGAGCGCGGCAGCGCGCCCAGCACGTGGGCCCAGTCCACCGCGACGCCCTGGACGTGGAGGGCGCCGAGGGACCGCAGGAGCTGCTCGGCGCCGCCCTGTCCGCGGCGCAGGCTGCCGGCCACGGCGCCCTGGACGCCGGCGGTGGCGCCGGTGAGGGCCGTGCCGAGCACGGGGTGCGGGGAGATCTCCACGAAGACGTCGAAGCCGTCGGCGACGAGCGCGTCGAGCGCCTGGTCCATGCGGACGGTGCGACGGGCGTTGCGGCACCAGTACTCCGCGTCCAGCGCGGTGCCTTCCAGGACGCCGCCGGTGACGGTGGAGTAGAACGGCACGTTCCAGGCGGCCGGCCGCAGCGAGGCGAGCTCCTCGGCGAGCCGGGGCAGCATCGGGTCGATGTGCGCGCAGTGGCCGGCGGTGTCGGAGGCGATCCGGCGGCAGAAGACGTCCGTGCCGTCCAGCGAGGCGAGGAGGCGTTCCACGGCGTCGATGTCGCCGGACACCACCACCGAGGTGGGGGCGTTCACCACGGCCACGGACAGGGCGTCGCCGTAGGGGGCGATCAGGTCCTCGACCTGGGCGAGGGGCAGCTCCACCAGGGCCATCGCGCCACGGCCGCTGCACTCGCGCAGCTGGCCCTGGGACCGCAGGGCGGTCAGCCGGGCGCCGTCGGCCAGGGTCAGCGCCCCGGCGACGACGGCCGCGGGCACCTCGCCCTGGCTGGAGCCGACGACCGCCGCGGGCTCGACGCCCAGCGAGCGCCACACCTCCACGAGGCCGATCATCACGGTGAACAGGGCGGGCTGGAGCACGTCGATGCGCTCCAGGGAGAGTTCGGCGTCCGCCCGGCCGCGCAGCACGTCGAGCACGGACCAGCCGGTCCACGGCCGCAGGGCCGCGTCGCACTCCTGGGCGGCGGCGCGGAAGACCTCGCTGTCGGCGAGGAGTTCGCGGCCCATGCCGACCCACTGGGAGCCCTGCCCGGGGAAGACGAAGACGGGCTTGCCGCGCTCCTGGGCGAGGCTCGTGGTCACCGCCGGATGCGACGAGCCGTCCGCCAGTGCGCGCAGCGCCTCGGCGGCCTCGGCCGGGCCTCCCGCCAGCACGCCGGCCCGGGCCTCCAGGTGGGCCCGGTGCAGGGCGGCGGTGCGCACGGTGTCCCGCCACGGGGTGTCGCCGTGCGCGGTCAGCCAGTCGGCCCAGCGGGCGGCCTGGGCGCGCAGGGCCTGCCGGTCGTGTCCCGACAGCAGCAGCGGCAGGGCGCCCGCCCCGGCGGCCCCCTCCCCCGCCGTCGCGTCGGCCGTGCCGGAGGCAGCGGTGCCGGGGGCCGCGGTGCCGGGGGCCGCGGCGCCGGCGGGCGTCTCGGCGGGCGCTTCTTCCAGGACGACGTGGGCGTTGGTGCCGCTGATGCCGAAGGAGGACACGCCCGCGCGGCGGACGCGTTCGCCGCGCGGCCAGGGCGCGGCCTCCTGCAGCAGCGCGAGCCCGCTGTCCTGCCAGTCGATGTGGGGGCTGGGCTCCTCGGCGTGCAGGGTCGGCGGCAGCGTCTCGTGCTGGAGGGCCAGCACCATCTTGATGACGCCGGCCACTCCGGCGGCGGCCTGCGTGTGGCCGATGTTCGACTTGGAGGAGCCGAGCCGCACCGGGCGGTGCGGGTCCCGGCCGGGGCCGAACACCTCGGCGAGCGCGCCGGCCTCGATGGGGTCGCCGAGGGGCGTGCCGGTGCCGTGGGCGTCGACGGCGTCGATGTCGTGGGGTGCCAGGCGGGCGGCGGCGAGGGCGTCGCGCACGACCCGCTGCTGGGCGGGCCCGTTGGGCGCGGTCAGCCCCTGGCTGCGGCCGTCCTGGTTGACCGCGGAGCCGCGGACGACGGCCAGGACGCGGTCGCCGTCACGGCGGGCGTCGGAGAGCCGCTTGAGGACGAGGATGCCGACGCCCTCGGACCAGATGGCGCCGTCGGCGTGGGCCGAGAAGCTCTTGCAGCGCCCGTCGGGAGCCATCGCGCCGAGCCTGCTGGACTCGACGAACATGGCGGGCGAGCTCATCACGGTGACGCCGCCGGCCAGGGTCAGGTCGCACTCGCCGGAGCGCAGCGCCGTCACCGCGGAGTGGATGGCGACCAGGGACGACGAGCAGGCCGTGTCGATGGTCAGGGCCGGGCCCTGCAGGCCGAGCGCGTAGCTGACCCGGCCGGAGACCACGCTTCCGGAGATGCCGGTGCCCTGGTAGCCGTCGAGGACCTCCAGGGGCGCGTTCCCGGTGTCGTAGTCGGAGCGCATCGCCCCGAGGTAGACACCGGTGCGGCTGCCGACGAGGGTGTCGGGGCGGATCCCGGAGCGCTCCAGGGCCTCCCAGGAGGCCTCCAGGACGAGCCGCTGCTGCGGGTCCATCGACACGGCCTCGCGCGGGGATATCCCGAACAGGTCGGCGTCGAACAGCTCGAGGTCGTCCAGGAACCCGCCGCGGTCGGCGTAGCTCTTCCCCGGCGCGGAGGGATCCGGGTCGTGCAGGTCCAGTCCCTCCCAGCGCGCGGGGAACGGCCCGAGGGCCTCGCGTCCCTCCGCGAGCAGCTCCCAGAACTGCTCCGGCGTGGCGATCGCGCCGGGCAGCCGGCAGGACATGCCGACGACGGCCACCGGCTCGTGGAGCCTCTCCTCCAGCTCGGCGTTGCGTTCCTGCAGTCGCAGGACTGCGGCCATCGCCCGCCGCAGCCGGTCCTCGTTCGCCTGGGCGTTCATCTCCGCCATCCGTCTCGCCGTCTCGTTCCGTCGCAGGAGGGTCGCAGGGTGGGGTGGTGCGCTGGTGGATCAGCTCTCGACCGTGACGTCCATGTACGGCGGGAACTCCGGAAGCCGGGCGCCGTCGTGCTCGAGCACGGTCAGGCCGTCCTCGCGGGCCGCCTCGCGGAAGCCGGCGAACTTGTAGGTGACGTACATGACCCGGTTGCGGTCGGTGGGCACGAACTCCGCGCGCAGCGGCACGCCCGCCTCGTGGGCGGAGCGGATCAGGTGGCCCAGCAGCACCGTGCCGACACCGCGCGACATCACGCGGCAGGACATCAGCAGCAGCTTGACGGTCCAGGCGTCGGTGCCGCGCTCGACGAGGGCCAGGCCGATCTTGCCGTAGGTGCCGTAGCGGTCCTCCAGCCCGGCGACCAGCAGGTCGTGGTCCGGCGAGCGGCGGAAGGCGTCCAGCTCGTCGTAGGAGTAGGTGTAGCCGGTGGCGTTGAGCTGGTTGGTGCGCACGGTGAGTTCCTCCGCGCGCTGCAGGTCCCGCTCGTGGGCCGGACCGATGGTGAAGCGCATGCCCAGCGAGGCGAGGAACTCCTCGTCGGTGCCGGCGTGCGTCTCCTGCGCCTCCTTGCGGCGGACGTCGGCCCGGTACAGGAGACGGCGCTCGCGCGAGTCGGCGGTGACGAAGCGGGGCCGCATCCGGGGCAGCCCCGGGATGCCGGCGGCGTCCGCGGCGTCGACGCACAGCACCTCGGCGTGGGCGAAGCGCACCTCGTCCCGCTCGAAGGGCTGGTCGTCGACGAAGGCGAGGGTGTCGATGCCGATGTTGAACGCCTCCGCGACGGCCCGCACCGAGTCGGACTTGTTGCCCCAGTTGATCTGGGGGTGGAGGAAGTAGTCGGCGATGCCCAGCTCCTCCAGCTTCGCCATCGCCGCGTCGTGGTCGTTGCGGCTGGCGATCGAGTTGAGGATGCCGCGCTCGTCCAGGGTGCGGATCACCTCCACGACGGCGGGCCGCAGGGTCACCCGGGCGTCCTCCAGCAGCACGCCGTCCCAGACGGTGTTGTCGAGGTCCCACACCACGCACTTGACGGTGGGGGCGGACGTGACGGTCGTGGTCACGGTCGTGGTCATCGCGAACTCCTCGGTGCGCACTCGTGGAAGGCGTATTCGGCGAGGCCCACCTGGTGGAGCTGCGCGCTGCCCTCGATGATCTCCATGACCCGGGAGTCGCCCAGGAGGCGCTGGACCGGGTAGTCGGAGCTGCAGCCGTTGGCCCCGTGGATCTGCACGGCGTCGGCGGCCGCCCGGCCGGCCGCGGTGGCGGCGAAGTACTTGGCGGTGGAGGTGGCCGCCAGCGCGCCGGGGTCGCGCTCGTCGCGCAGGCGTCCGGCCTCCAGGCACAGCAGCCGGGCCGCCCGGGCGTTGGTGTACATGTCGCTGATCATGCGGCGCACCAGCTGGTGCTCCTTGATGAGGGCGCCGAACTGCCGGCGCCGGCCGGCGTAGTCGACGCTCGCCTCCAGGCAGGCGTCGAGGATGCCGACGCATCCCCAGCCGACGGTGTAGCGCCCCAGGTCGAGGGCCGCCCCGACGACGTGGGACACGCCGAGCCCCGGGCGGGCCAGCAGGTTGCCGGCCGGGACGCGGCAGCCGTCGAGGCGGACGTCCGCGGTCATGGAGGCGCGGATGCCGATCATGTCCTCGATCAGCGTGGTGGACAGGCCGGGGGTGTCGCGCTCGACGAGCAGCGCCGTCGGGCCCTCCTCACCGCGGCCGACGACGAGGAACAGGTCGGCGGTCTCCCCGTAGGTGATCCACCTCTTGCGGCCGTCGACCGTCCAGGTGTCGCCGTCGCGCTCCACGCGGGTGGTCACGCCGGCCGCGTCGCTGCCGGCGTCCGGTTCGGAGACGGCGAGGGCGGCGACGGTCTCGCCCCGGGCCAGCCGGGGGAGCCAGGTCTCCTTCAGCTCCCGGCTGCCCCAGCGGGCGATGGCGTGCGCCACCATGGTGTGCACGGTGAGAAGGCTGCGCACCGAGGAACAGGCCCGTCCCAGTTCGGCGGCGAGCAGGCCGAGCGTGACCGCGTCGCAGCCGCCGCCGCCGTAGGCACGCGGCACCGGCAGGCCCAGGAGGCCCTCGTCCGCGAGGAGGCGGACGATCTCGGGCGGGGTGCGCTGGGCGCGGTGCCAGGTGTCCGCGTGGGGTGCGACGCGGTGCTCGGCGAAGGCCCTGAACTCCTTGGCGGCCTGCCGCTGTTCCGCGGTGAGTCCTCCGGTCATCGTCGTGTCCGCCCGGCGCCTACTGGGGAACCGGCGCGGACAGCTTGCGGGCGACGAAGGCGTCGAGCGCGCGGATGGACCGGAAGTGCTCCAGTTCCAGGTCCTCGTTCTCGACCGTGATGCCGAACTCGTGCTCGACGAAGGACACCAGCTGCATCGCGAACATCGAGCTGACGAAGCCGAGCTCGAAGATGTCGTCGTCGTCCTCGAGGTCCTGGACCGGGAAGAAGCGCGAGAGGTACTCCGCGATCCGGGTCCTGTTGTCCGTGCTCATCTTCTGCTTCCGTCCTGTCGTCGTGGGAGTGAGGGTGATGGCGGTGGGGCGGGGGGTCAGCGGTACTTGTGGAAGCCCTCGCCGCTCTTGCGTCCCAGCAGGCCGGCGGCGACCATCTTCTTCAGCAGCGGGGCCGGCCGGTACTTGTCGTCGTTGAAGCTCTCGTAGAGCACCTCGACGGACTTGAGGATGGTGTCCAGGCCGATCAGGTCGGCCGTCTCGAGCGGGCCCATCCGGTGGTCGAAGCAGGTCTTGAAGATGCGGTCGACGTCGGCCGCGGGGGCGACCCCGTCCTGGACCAGGAAGACCGCCTCGTTGATGGTGAGCATCAGCACGCGGTTGGAGACGAACCCGGGCACGTCCTCGACGACGATGCAGTCCTTGCCCATGCCGGCGAGGAAGGCGCGCGCGGTGTCCAGGGTCTCGGGGGTGGTGTGGTAGCCGCGGATGACCTCGACCATCGGCTTCATCGGCACCGGGTTCATGAAGTGCATGCCGACGACCCGTTCGGGGCGGGTGGTGATGGAGCCGACCCGGGTGATGGAGATCGCCGAGGTGTTGACGGCGAACACCACCTCGGGGCGCACGATGCGGTCGATCCGCTCGTAGACGGCCCGCTTGACGTCCCAGTCCTCGGTGACGTTCTCGACGACGAAGTCGGCCTTGGCGAGCAGTTCGTAGTCCGTGGTGAAGTCGATCCGGTCGAACACGTCGGCCGGATCGACCGCGGCGCCCCTGTTGAACAGGGCGTAGGCGCGCAGGCTGGTCCGCAGCTCGCGGCGCGCGTTGTCCAGGACGTCCTCGGAGACGTCCACGAGCACCACCCGGTGACCCGTCTGGGCGAGGTTCTGCGCGACGCCGACGCCCATGACGCCGGCTCCGACGACTCCTACGGTCTGGAATTCCATCTCGAGCGTCTCCGTTAGCGTGCGCCGCCGCGCACGGCGTAGATGTTGTGGATGTCCGTGCCGACGTACAGCTCGTCCTGCTCCGCCGTGACGGTGAAGCCGTAACCGCGCAGCTGCTCGGCGAGCCGCTCGACCTCTCCGTCCGCGTCGTGCACCTCGAGCACCATCTGCTGGATCTTCGGCCAGTCCGCCTCGTCGATGCCGTCGATGACCTGGCGTTCGCTCTTCTGCACGTCGATCTTGATGAGGTCGATCCGTTCGATGCCCTGCTCGCGGATGACGGCGCTCAGCGGGCGCAGGGTGGCGGTGAACTCGACGGCCTCGAAGCGGACGTCGATCAGCTCGTCGGAGGAGGCGAGCCGGGCCGTCTCGGCGTCGGCGCCGTCCTTCTGCTGGTTGGCGATGATGGTGCGCAGGTTGTGCTTCTCCTCCGCCTCGTCCGGGTGGAAGGACGACATGCCGGAGCTGCGCGGGTAGAAGGTGAAGTTCGCCGTGGCCTCGCCGTCGGAGACGCCGATGTTGAACAGGGTGGCGTCGACGCCGTGCTCGGCGACGTTGCGGCTCAGCAGCTCGAACATCGGCGGGGCCGGCTCGAAGGTGAAGACACGCACGTCCTTCGCCTCGTAGTGGGCGAAGAGACTGAACAGGCCGATGTTGCCGCCGACGTCCACGACGGTGGCGCCGTCGGGGATCGAGATGCCGTTCTTGGCGTAGGTGCGGTGGTCGAAGATGTCCTCGTAGAAGTGCCGGGTCTCCGCCTCGTTCTGGTGCCAGACCGTCAGGCCGTTGGGGAGCCGGAAACGCGCCAGCGAGTTGCCGGTGTGCGAGGTGCCCTCGGCGGAGCCGAGTTCGCCGCCCTGCCGCAGCGTCTCCACGGCGGCCGCCATCCTGGGGAGCGTCGACCACTCGTAGACCTGCCGCAGCGTCATGTCGACGCCGAAGGCGCGCTTGACCCGCAGGATCAGCCGGGTGGCCAGGAGCGAGTTGCCGCCCATCTCGAAGAAGCTGACGTCACGGGGCAGCTGCTCGTTCTTCAGCAGCCGGGCCCACAGGCCGGCCAGCTCCCGCTCGGTGGGACCGGGCTCGTCCTGCCCCTCGGTGTGCCGGGCGGCCGTGGAGGCGCCGTGGGCGACCATGTCCAGCTCGTCGGCGGGGAAGCCGGTCCAGTCGATGTCGGCGCCGGCGAGCCAGAGCCGGCCCAGCGCCTTCAGGGCGACGGCCGAGTCCGAGTGGCTCTCCAGCGGGTGGCGCATCGAGGCGACGATCGTGCCGGCCTCGCGGCCCCGGCCCAGGGTGGCCAGGCTGCTGAGGGTCTGCCCGGGGCCGGTCTCCAGCAGCAGCGGGATCTCGGAGAGGTGCCGCAGCCCGTCGGCGAACCGGACCGGGCTGACCAGGTGGCGGGCCCAGTACGCGGGATCGGTGGCCTGGTCGGCGGTGATGGGCTCGCCGGTGACGTTGGAGATGTAGGGGATGCGCGGGGCGTTGAGGGTGAACGTCCGCGCCAGCTCGGTGACCTGCTCGGCGAGGGGCTCCATCATCGAGGAGTGGAAGGCGTGCGTGGTGCGCACGCGGCGGCTGACGACGCCCTGCTCGCGCAGGGACGTCTCGAGCGCCTGGACCGCGGGCACGGGGCCGGCCACCACGCAGAACTCGGGGCCGTTGACCGCCGAGAGCGACAGCTCCGCGCCGAGGTGGGCGGTGACCTGCTCCTCGGGCAGCATCACGGCGAGCATGGCGCCCTCGGGCAGCTCGTCGATGAGCGCGGCGCGGCGGGCGACCAGGGTCAGGGCGTCCTTCAGGCTCAGGACGCCGGAGATGGTGGCCGCGACGTACTCGCCGAGGCTGTAGCCGATCATGAGGGAGGGCCTGGCGCCCCAGGACTCCCAGAGCCGCGCGAGCGCGTACTCCACGACGAAGAGCGCCGGCTGCGCCAGGCGGGTGGTGTTCAGGAGGCGTTCGGCCTCGCTGCGCGGACCGGTGTCCCGGCCGAGCATCCGGCGCAGGTCGACGGTGGGCGCGGCACCGGCCGCGGCGCCGTCCTCCCGGGGACCGGCGAACACGATCTCGCGAATGTCCAGGCCCAGTTCGTCCCGGAGCTCCGCGGCGCACTCGTCGAGGGCGGTGCGGAAGACGGGGAAGTCCTGGTAGAGGTCCCGGCCCATGTCGAGGTAGTGGTCACCGAGGCCCGGGAACATGAAGGCGACCGGCGCGGTGTCGCCGGCCTCCCGGGAGCCGATCTCGGTGGCGGCGCCCGCGCCCGTCAGGACGGCGCCGCGGTGTCCTCCCTCGGTGCTGCCGACGGTGCGGATGCGCACCGGAACGTCCTCGCGGGTGTGACCCTGGGCGAAGCGGGCCTTGAGTCCGGCAAGTCCTGCGTCACGGGTCGTGCCGGTGGTGCCGCTGACCAGGGCCAGGTGCCAGGCGACCGGCTCGGTGATGTTCTTGGGGCTCATGCCTCTCCTTGAGGTGTCGGCCGTCCGGAAAAGGGTCGAGCGCCCGTTACGGCCCTGTGCCCCTTTCGAGGGTGTCCGTCGTCAGCCCACTTTCGAGGCGTCGGCTAGAGCGGAGCCGGAGCAGTGGTCGACACCGGCGGGCGCCTGCCCGGACCGCCGGGCCGCCTGCCCGCGGGCGCGCGGAAGGCTCCGGCGGCCTCCCGAGGAGGGAGGCGGCCGGAGCCTGCGGAGGGCGGCGCGCGCCGGTCTCAGCGCACGGCGAGCGCGTGCCGTGCGGCCAGCTCCATGGTGGCCGTGGAGTTGCGGCCGAGCGCCTCACGGACGTGACGGCGGGCCCGCGCCAGGTCGGCGCCCGGGCCGAGGACGCGTTCGACGGCCTCCTCGCGCAGCACCACGCTGTGCTGCGAGACGACCGTCGTGCCGCTCGCGTCGGACACCACCGACCACTCGCCGGTGTGCGCCTCCATCAGGGCGGGCGTGGTGGTCTGCTTGTAGACGATGCGGCCGGCGTGCGGGAAGCAGATCCGCACCGACTCGGTGGTGTGCGAGGCGCCGTCCGCGGTGAGCGTGTCCATCGCCATGACCTGGACGCCGGGGGCGCGTTCGGTCAGGTCCAGCCGTGCCACGTGCGGCACCAGGTCCGGCCAGTCCCCGGCCCGGTACAGGAACTCGTACACCGGCTCGGCCGGTCCGTCGACGCGGATGGAGTCCTCGAACGACAGCACCAGCTCGTCCAGCTTGTGCCAGCGTTCCGCGACGTGCTTGACGCCGGCCAGCTCGGACCGGGAGTTGGTGTCCACCGCCCGCTCGACCCAGGCCGCGTCCTGCGCCCGGTCGCCGTGGACGGTGAAGTCGTGGAGCAGGGTCAGCCGGGCGGCTCCGCCCGGCAGCTCCTCGACCGCCCAGATCCCGCGCATCGTGTCGATCGGCGCCTGGGGGTGCGACTGCCGGAACTCGATGCGCCGCGTCTGCGGGTCCTGGACGCGGTCGGAGGCCCAGGACCTCACCTCGCCCGAGGCCGTCGCCCACATCCGCAGCCGTTCGTGCGTCCCGTCGAACTCCAGGCGCTCGACGTGCACGTTGGGCGGGAAGAACAGCGGCCAGCGGACCGCGTCCGAGATCAGGCCGTAGACCACCGCGGCCGGGGCGTCCACGTCGATCGAGTGCGACGTGCGGTGCACGTGCTGACCCGTCACCACGAACACCTCCTCTCTTGTCCTGTCAGGAATCAGTAGTTGCCCAGTCCGCCGCAGACGTTGAGCGCCTGGGCGGTGATGGAGGCGGCGGACCCGGAGACCAGATGGCCCACGAGCGCGGCGACCTCCCGGGGGGTCGAGTAGCGGCCCAGCGGGATCTTCGCCTCGAACTGCTCCTGGACGGCCTCCTCGGTGGTGTCCCAGGCGGCGGCGTACCCCTGCCGGACGCGGGCGGCCATCGGCGTCTCCACGTAGCCCGGGCAGACGGCGTTGACGGTGACGCCGGAGGGCGCCAGTTCCCGCCCCAGGGCCTTGGTGAAGCCGACGACGCCGTGCTTGGACGCGCTGTACGGGGCGCCCAGCAGCACCCCCTGCTTGCCCGCCGTGGAGGCGATGTTGACGATCCGGCCGCCGGCGGCACCGGCGAGCCCGCCGTGCTTCAGGGCCTCCCGGGTCACCAGGAAGACGCTGTTCAGGTTGGTGTCGATGACGTCGTACCAGAGGTCGTCGTCGATGTCCGCGGTGGGTCCGCCGCCGCTGCGCCCGGCGTTGTTGACCAGCACGGTGAGCGGGCCGTACGTCTCGACGGCGGCGCTCACCAGCGCGGCCACCGAGGGCCGCGACCGCACGTCGGCGGCGATGCCGTCGACCTCCAGCCCCTCCTCGCGCAGGTCGGCCACGGTCTGCTTGACGTCCTGCTCGGTGCGGGCGCACAGGAAGACCCGGTGTCCGGAGCGGGCCAGTTCCCGCACCACCTCCAGGCCGATGCCGCTCGTACCGCCGGTGACCAGGGCGACGGGCCGGGTGTCGGTCATGCTCCTTGCTCCTTCGGCCGGTGGGTGGGGGCGGGCAGCACCAGACCCGGCTCGAGCCGGGCCATGCCCGCCAGGGGCTCGGACGGGGCCAGCGGGGCCAGCGCGCCGCGCAGCGCCGCGCGGGTGAGCAGGGCGCCCCGGGCGGCGACGTAGCCGTCCGGGCGGACCAGCAGCCAGCCGCCCGGCGGCAGGCCGAGCGCGGTGCGCAGCGCGCCGCCCGGGTCGGGCAGGGGGGCCGGTCCGGTACGGCCGCCGTCGTCCTCGACGGTGCGCACGGACAGCCATTCGCCGTACTGGACGGCGGCGGTCACCGCCACGTCGTCGGGGGTGTCGTCCGGGGCGTCGTCGCTGCCGGCGTGCGCGCCGCCCGGGGCGAACAGCAGCGACCAGCGGGGGTCGCGCAGTTCGTCCTGCAGGGCGCGGCAGCCGGGCGCCGCCGGGTCGTGGACCTGGCCAGCGGTGACCCGCTCGCCGGGGGCGGGGGCGTGCTCGGGCAGGGTGGCGAGGACGACGCCCTGGGCGGCCCAGCCGAGGTGCTCGCGCGTCTCCGCGGTGGTCAGGCTCGATTCGCGGTAGGCGATGCGCAGGCCGGACATGCCGCCGAGCACCTTGCGCTGGATGGCCCGGCGCAGGGCGGGCACGGTCCGGACGACGGCGAAGACGGCGGGCAGCGCGACGGAGGCGAGCAGGTTCTTCATCTGCACCAGGAACGTGGCGGTGCGGGTGGAGCCCAGCAGGGCGCGGCCGACGGGGACGCGTTCCTCGCCGTAGGTGTCGAGCAGCCGGCTGCCCGCGTGCCGGTGGTGGACCTGGGCCAGCTTCCAGCCCAGGTTGTACGCCTCCTGGATGCCGGTGTTCATGCCCTGCCCGGAGGCGGGGCTGTGCACGTGGGCGGCGTCCCCGGCGACGAAGACGCGGCCGACGCGCATGCGGGGCACCATCCGCTGCTGGAAGGTGAACACCGACGTCCACTCCGGCTCCCCGACCCGCACCCGGCGGCCGAGACCGGCGGACAGCTTGGCGCTCAGCCGCGCCGCCGCCCCGGCCTCGGCGCCGGCCCCGGTCCCGCCGGTCCGCGGGGCGGTGTCCAGGAGCCGCCAGTGCCCGTCGCGGGCGTAGGGCACCATCATCAGCGCCTGGCGGCCCGTGTGGGTCCAGTAGATGGTGTCGGGCGGCAGGTCGGTGTCGACCGGGGCGTCGGCGAGCATCCAGGTCTCGCTGGTCGTGCCGATCAGCTCCAGGCCGAGCAACTTGCGCACGGTGCTGTGCCCGCCGTCGCAGCCGACCAGCCACGAGGTGCGCAGGCTCTCCTCGGTGCCGTCGGCGCGGGTCAGGCGGACGTGGACGCCGTCGGTGTCCTGCCGGAAGCCCGTCAGGCGGGTGTTCCACTCGATCTGGACGCCGAGCCGGGCGACCGCGGCCCGCAGCACCGCCTCCGTGTCGGTCTGGGCGACGATCAGCGTGTACGGGTGCGAGGTGGGCATCGAGGAGTAGTCGGCCTCCAGGCGCACCAGGCGCCGCCCTCCGGCGAACATGGTGAACGCGCGGTTCTTGCGGCCGTGCGGCAGCATCGCGTCGACCACACCCATCTGGGTGAACGTCTCCAGGGTGCGCGGGTGCACGGCGACGGCCCTGCTGGTGACGGCGGGGGCCGGCGCGGCGTCGACCAGCCGGACCCGCAGCCCGCGACGGGCCAGCTCGTGGGCGGCGGTCAGCCCGACGGGGCCGGCGCCGACGACGACGACCTCGGGTGCGGCGGCCGGCATCACGCTGCCTCCTCGAGGGTCTCGTACAGGCCCGGATCGGGGGTGGCCAGCGGGCCGAGCCGCCGCACCAGCGCCTGGAACTCCTCGCCGCGCACGGCCCGGCGGTGCGCGTCGGCGTCCTGCCAGACGGCGAGCTCCAGGAAGACACGGGGGTCGGCGGCGTGACGGAGGGTGCGGTGGCTGACGTAGCCGGGCTGCGCCGCCATGTACGAGGTGAGCTTTCCCTTGACGGCGAGGAAGGCGTCCAGGTCGCCGTGCACGGTCAGCTTGTTGACGAAGGTCACCATGGTCTCGGTCTGCTCCTGTCGGGGCGGGCGGGGTGGACGGGACGGTCGGGACGGGCGGGGCGAGGGGTCGTGGGGCCGGCCCTCGGCCCGGGCGCGGAGCCGGTGCCGGACCTTGCGCCGCTCGGGCTTGCCGGTGGGGGTGCGGGGCACGGCGTCCAGTGCCTCGGTGCGGCGGATCCGTTCGAAGTCGGCCAGCCGCTCGTTGGCGCGCGCGGCGATCGAGTCGAGGACCGCGCGGGGGTCGTCGCCGGAGCCGGGCGGATCGCGCAGCACGACGCCCGCCCAGACCAGCCCTCCGTGCTCGGGATCCGGCCAGTCGGCGACCAGGCAGTCGGCGACCCGCGGGTCCTCGCCGAGGATCCGCTCGACGCGGCTGGGCGAGACGATCTCGTTGTCGTACTTGAAGACGTCGTCGACGCGGTCCACCAGCCACAGCGCGCCGTCGGCGTCGACGTAGCCCAGGTCCCCCGTGGAGTACCAGCCGTCCGGGTCGATCCGGGCGGCCAGGTCGGCGTCGAGGTAGCCCGCGGCCAGCTGGGGGCCCTGGACCTGCACCTCGCCGGTGGACCACACCTCGACGGGCCGGCGGGTGGTGAGGTCGACGAGCCGGCACCGGGTGGCGGGCACGGGGACGCCGACGGCTCCGGGACGGTACCGGCCGGGCTGCTGGCAGTGGGTGAGCGGGGACGTCTCGGCCATGCCGTAGCCCTGCACGACCGGCACCCCCAGCAGGGTGCCCAGGGTCCGCGCGGCGGCGGGCCGCAGGGCCGAGCCGCCGGACAGCACGGCCGTCAGCCGGGCGCCGCCGCGGGCCGCCCTGGGCGTCCGCGGGAGGCGGGGGTCGTCGGCCAGGCGGTGCAGGCGGGCGGGCAGCCCGTAGTAGTGGGTCGCGCCGGTGCCGGCCGCCACGGCCAGCGAGACCAGCGGGTCGGGATCCTGGCACAGCACCTGGCAGGCGCCCGCGTACAGCGCCGAGTTCAGGTGCATGACGTGGAACAGCGGCAGGTGGTTGACGGTCACGGAGTCCCGGCCCAGCCGGTGGGCGACCGCGGTCTGCCAGGCGTTGGCGACCAGGTTGCGGTGGGTGAGCAGCACGCCCTTGGGCCGGCCGGTGGTGCCGGTCGTGAACTGGACGCAGGCGACGGCGTCCGGGTCGCCGCGGTGGGAGGGCGCGACGCCCTCCGGCGTCCCCTCGAGCGCCGCGTGCAGGCCGACGCACCCCTCGGGGACCGAGCCGTCCGGTGCGTCGGTCACCACGACGGTGCCCAGCCGCGGCAGGTCGTCGCGCATCTTGGCGAGCCGGCCGGCCGTGGCGGAGGGCACGAACACGATCTCCGCGCCGGACGCGGCGACGACGTGCCGCAGCGCCTCCTCGCCGGTCAGCGGGTTGACCAGCACGGCGACGCCGCCACCGCGGAGGGTGCCGTGGTAGGCGGCCGCGAACGTCGCGTCGAGGGTGTTGGCGACACCGATCCGCCGGCCCGGCCGGTGGCCGGGGTACCGCTCGAGGAACACGGCGATCCGGTCGGCCAGCGCGTCGAGGTCGTGGAAGGTGAGGGACGTGTGCGGGGTGCGGACGGCGGCGCCCCGGGGGTCGCGGGCGGCCGCCGAGCGCAGCAGCCCGTCCACCGTCAGGTCCGGGAAGGAGTTGTTCGGCACGGGCTCGGTCTCCTCGGGGTCGTGGCGAGGTGTGTCCCACGTTCTGCCGGATCGCTTGAGGAATGTTCGAAGGGCGCTCGATCTGCGCCAGGGACAGTGAGGGCATCCGATGGAACGGAGGTCGGTCCCATGACCACCGAGTTGCTCGTCCGTGCCCAACCCCTGGGTGAAGCACAGGAGTTCGGTCATCTGTACGCGGAGGTCCAGCAGTTCTACTCGCGGCAGATGCAGTTGTTCGACGCCCATGACGCGGAGCGCTGGGCGGCCACCTTCACCGAGGACGCCGTCTTCGACGTCCCCACCCTGGAGGCGCCGGTACGCGGCCGCGAGGGACTGGTGGCGAACGTGCGCCGCAACGCGGCCCAGTACGAGCGCAGCGGGGAGCGGCTGCGGCACTGGATCGGAATGCTCGACGTCAGCCCGGGACGCGACGGGGAACTGCGCGCCCGCGCCTACGCCCTGGTGTACGTGACACCCCGCGGGGGCACGTCGAGGGTGCTCCGGGTGTGCGTCATGGAGGACGCGCTGGTGCGGGTGCGCGGCAAGTGGCGCACCCGGCACCGGGTGGTCACCCGCGACGACCTCGCCCCCTGAGGCCGTCGCCCCCGTCCGTCCCGTCCGCGCACCCGCTCAAGGGCCCCGCGCGTGCCGTCCTAGTCCGTGACACCCGGAGGTCCCGTTCCATGATCGACCACATCGCTCCCGAGCGGCAGCAGGCCGTCGACGCCGCGCTGTACGCCCAGGTCCAGCACTTCTACGCCCGCCAGGTCGGGTTTCTGGACGACCTGCGGGCGGAGGAGTTCGCCGCGACCTTCACCCCCGACGGGGTGCTGCGCCCCTCCCCCACCGGCCCCGCGGCCGTGGGTCGGCCGGAGATCGCGGCGGCGCTGCGCGCGGCCCACGAGCGGCGGTTCGGCACGGAGCCGGTGCGGCGGCGGCACTGGTACTCCATGCTGCGGGTGGATCACCGCCCCGACGGCGCCCTGGACGCCCGCTTCTACAGCACGGTGCTCGTCACCCGCCCGTGGGACCCCGCACCGGTGGCGGGGCCCAGCTCCGTGGTCCAGGACGTCCTGGTCCTCCGCGACGGCGAACTCCTCACCAAGGACCGCCGCGTCACCCCGGACCACCTGTCCTTCTGACGCGGCGGTTCAGGCACGGCAGGCCGGCAGTCCTCCGTGGTAGCGCGTCATCTCGGCGAACAGGGCCGGGATGTCCAGGGGGACTCCGGCCGCGGCGCCGCGTTCCTCGGCGTAGGCGCGGTGCAGGTTGGGGACGAGGCGTTCCGCGTCGAGGAGGTCCGCGAAAGGGCCGGGACCGGCGCGGCGCGCGGTCTGCAGCGGCGTCGCCCCGACCGCCAGCCCCTGGGCGGCCAAGCGCCGCAGGCGCCGCAGGTACTCCTCGTTGACGTCGAACAGTTCGGGCCCGCCGACGGGCCCGTGCCCGGGGACGACGACACGGGGATCCAGGGCGCGCAACGCGTCCAGCGCCGCGAGGGAGCCGGAGACCGAGCCCATGGGGCAGAACGGCGTCACGCCGGACATGACCAGGTCGCCGGTGAACAGCACCCGCTGCTCGGGCAGCCAGACGGCGGTGTCGCCGGTGGTGTGGGCCGGCCCGAAGTGCAGCAGCCGCACCTGGATCCCGCCCGCGTGCACCGTGGCCTCGTCCCGGTAGGTCAGGTGGGGCGGCACGACGTCGAGGTCGCCCCAGCACACGTCGGGCCACAGGCCCGTCAGGTGCAGGCCGGAGGCGAGGATGTCGTCGCGGGCGCGCTGCTGGGCGACGACGGTGGCCTCGGGGAAGACGCAGTTGCCGAAGGTGTGGTCCCCGTGGAAGTGGGTGGCGATCAGCAGGCGCGGCGGGGCCGGGGCGAGGCGCAGGGCCTCCCGGCGCAGGTGCAGGGCCCGTTCCCGCGTGGCGGCGGTGTCGACGAGGACGCTGTGGACGCCGTCGGTGATCAGACCCGCGTTGTTGAGGCACCAGCCGCCGTCGGGCTGCACGAACGCGTGGACGCCGTCGGCGAGCCGCGTCATCCGTCCGGGCGGCGCCGTCACCGGCGTGCCGGTCACGCCCTGCTCCCGGCGGGCGCGGCGGTGGCGCCGAACAGGTCGGTGCGCACGCCGACGGGCCGGGGCCCGTGGGCGACCGTCCGGGTGATCCGGGCGCCGACCGGGGTGCGGCCGGCCAGGGACGCGGCCACGGCGCGCAGGCGGGTGGTGACCGGGTTCCCGCGGCCCAGCAGCGCCTTGGCCTGCAGGCGCTGCACGCGGTGCACGGCGGCGGCCACCGGCAGGCGTTCCCGCTGGTAGGGCAGGAGCCGGTCCCGGCTCGCGTCGCCGGAGCGGACCGCGTCGAGCAGGACGGGATGGGCGGCCGCCGCGTCCTGCAGGGCCAGGTTGATGCCCTGGGCGCCGATCGGGCCGTGGGTGTGGGCGCTGTCGCCCACCAGCATCAGCCCGTCGTCCACCCAGGTGGCGGCCTGTGCGGCGAACACGTCGAGCAGGGTGAGGTCGCGCACGTCGCGCAGGTGGTCGTGGATCAGGTCCGCGTGCCCCGGAAGGGCGGCGGCGAGTTCCCGGCGGATGCCGTCGACGCCGTGGGCGGTCACCCGGTTC
The DNA here is from genome assembly GCF_040643475.1 of Streptomyces sp. NPDC047130. Taxonomy (NCBI): domain Bacteria; kingdom Bacillati; phylum Actinomycetota; class Actinomycetes; order Kitasatosporales; family Streptomycetaceae; genus Streptomyces; species Streptomyces sp. NPDC047130. Next base: position 47,566 of record NZ_JBEYUK010000027.1, read on the forward strand.
CAGCTGCGGTGCGGCAGTGTCCAGCCGACGCGCAGCAGGTCGGGGTGGGTGTCGTGGACGAGCAGGGCGCCGCGCGCCGTGCGGTGGACGCGCACCGTGCCCGTGCCGCGCCCGGCGGCCGGCAGCGTGAACCAGGCGACGTCCTGGTCGAACGCCTCGGTCCGGCCGGCGTCGATGCCGGCGAGCGTCCGGGTGCGGGAGTGACGGCCGTCCGCGCCGACGACGACCTGGGCGCGGACGGTGACGGTGCCCAGGCCGGCGCGGTGCGCCACGGCGTGCGTGACGCGCCCCCGCGTGCGCCGCAGGGCGGAGAGCCGGTGCCCCTCGTGGTAGGAGAAGCCGGGCAGAGCGCGGCAGGTGTCGAGCAGTTCGGTGATCAGGTGCCGCTGGGGCAGGGCGAGCAGGTGGTCGTAGGGCGCGGCGAGGCGGCGGTAGTCGATGTCGAGGAGCGTGCGCCGGTCCTGGACCACCTGGAAGCCGGTGAGGCGGCGGGCGCCGCGCGCCCGGGCCCCGTCCAGGACACCCAGCTCGTCCAGGATCCGCTGGCCGCCGGGCTGCAGGATCTCGCCGTGGAATTCCCGGCGCAGCGCGGTGGAACGTTCCAGCAGGGTGACGCGGACGCCGGAGCGCAGCAGCATGAGCGCGAGGGCGAGCCCGGCGGGGCCCGCCCCGACCACGCAGACGTCGGTGTGGAGTTCCTCGACGCGGCCCATGGCGGGCACGGGGGGCGAGATCATCGTCGCCGCCCCCGTTCAGGCCGTGGTGCGCTCGGACAGCGCCCGGTTGACGAGGTCGAGGTACAGGCGGGGGGTCTGCGCCTCGTCCAGTGCCTCCTCGTCGAGGAGCAGGTCGTGGTCGCGCTCGATGACGCCGGTGACCTGCAGCAGGGCGAGCGAGTCGTAGCCGAGTTCCAGGAAGGGGACGTCCAGGGCGGTGTCGTCCAGGTCCCTCCCCTCTCCCTCGCCGGCGTTCTCGCGCAGCAGGGTGGCGAGTTCGGTGAGCTCGAGCGTGTCCACGGTGGTCCCTCTCTTCCGGCGGGCTGGTGCGGTGACGGGCGGCCGCGGCGGTGCGGCGGCTCAGCGGGCGGCGGTGACGACGGTGGCGGAGTGGAACCCGCCGCGTCCTCGGGCGAGCACGAGCGCGGTGCGCAGCCGGGCGGGCCGCGGCCGGCCGGTCACCAGGTCGACGGGGCAGTCGGCGGCGGGCCGTGAGGCCACGGCGGTGGTCGGCGGGATCACCTGGTCGCGCAGGGAGAGCAGGGCGGCCGCCAGGTCCACGGCCGAACCGCCGGACAGCAGGCGCCCGGTCCTGGCCTTGGGCGCGGTCACCGGCACACCGCGGGGGCCGAACAGGGCGGCGAGGGCGCGGGCCTCGGCCCGGTCGCCGGCCCGGTCGCCGGCCGCGTCGGCGAAGACCACGTCGACCTGGTCGGGCGTGAGCCGGGCGTCGGCGAGGGCGAGGCGGGCGGCGGCGAGCAGGCGCCCGCCGTCGGCCCGGCCGGCGGGGTCGAAGGTGGCGGCGCAGCCCGCGACGACGCCGTGCAGGGTGGCGCCCCGCGCGCGGGCGGTGTCCTCGTCCTCCAGGACGAACAGCGCTCCCCCCTCCCCCACCACGTGTCCGCGGGCGTCCTCGTCGAAGGGCAGGTAGGCGCGGTCGGGGTCGGTGCCCGTGCTCATGCCGCCGGCGGCCAGGTGCGCGGTCCAGCCCCAGGGGCAGAGCGTCGAGTCGGCGCCGCCCGTCACCACCGCGGTGACGCCCTTGCGGATCTGCCGCCGGGCCTGGGCGACGGCGTCGAGGCCGCCCGCCTGCTCGGAGACCACCACGCCGCTGGGGCCGCGGAGCCCGTGCCGGATGGAGATCTGGCCGGAGTTGGCGGCGTAGAACCAGGCGAAGGACTGGTAGGCGCCGACGTGGCGGCTGCCGCGGCTCCACAGCGCCTGCAGTTCGCGCTGCCCGAACTCGAAGCCGCCGGCGGCGTTGGCGGTGATGACGCCCACCGCGTAGTCGGGCATGCGGGCCGGGTCCAGCGCCGCGTCGTCCAAGGCCTGCGCGGCGGCGGCGAGCGCCAGCCGGGTCACCCGGTCGGTCTGGGGCAGCAGCCGGGAGGGGATGTGCCGCTCGTCGTCGAAGCCGGCCACCTCGCCCGCCAGCCGGGCCGGCAGCCCGGAGGCGTCGAACCGGGTGAGCGGCGCGACGGCGTTGTGCCCGCGCAGCACGGACTCCCACCAGCTCTCGGTGGTCACGCCGCCCGGCGCGACGACGCCGATGCCGGTGACGGCGGTCCGGATCGCGGTGGCTCCGAGGAGGCCGCGCTCCTGCGCGGCGACGGCGGTCACGCGGCCCTGCCGGTGTGCGGGGCGGTGAGGACCATGGCGCTCTGGAAGCCGCCGAAGCCGCTGCCGACGCTCAGGACCGCGTCGGTGCGCTGCTCGCGGGCGGTGAGCGGGGTGTAGTCGAGGTCGCAGGCCGGGTCGGGGTCGTGCAGGTTCGCCGTGGGCGGGATGGTGTCGTACTCGATCGCCAGGGCGCAGGCGGCGATCTCCAGCGAGCCGATCGCTCCGAGCGAGTGCCCGATCATCGACTTGATGGAGCTGACGGGGACCCGGTGGGCGTGCCCGCCGAGGCTGCGTTTGAACGCGGCCGTCTCGTGCTTGTCGTTCTGCTTGGTGCCCGAGCCGTGGGCGTTGACGTAGTCGACGTCCTCGGCGTTCAGGCGGGCCTCGTCGAGCGCGACCCGGATGGCCTCGGCCATCTCCTCCCCGTCCAGGCGCAGCCCGGTCATGTGGTACGCGTTGGAGCGGCTGGCGAACCCGGCGATCCGCGCGTAGACGTGGGCGCCGCGGCGCAGGGCGTGCTCGTACTCCTCGAGGACGAACACCGCGCAGCCCTCGCCGAGGACGAAGCCGTTGCGGGTGCGGTCGAAGGGCCGGGACGCGGTGGCGGGTTCGTCGTTGCGCGCCGAGGTGGCACGGATCGCGTCGAAGGAGGCCAGGGTGATGGGGGTGACGGGCGCCTCCGAGGCACCGGCGATCATCACGTCGGCGCTGCCCTCGCGGATCAGCTCCACGGCGTGCCCGAGGGCGTCCAGGCCGGAGGTGCAGCCGGTGGAGATGACGGCCACCGGGCCCTGCGCGCCGGCGTCGCGGGCGACCTCGGCGGCCAGCGAGCTCGGCGCGAGATAGTCGCCGAGGCGTTCCTCGGCGCGGGAGGCGTCCAGCAGCCAGCGGCTCCCGTGGTCGCTGACCCGCGCGTACGTCTCGTCGAGGCCGCTGCTGCAGCCGACGGCGGTGCCGAGGGCCACCCCGGTGTGCTCGGGGGCGGCGTCCAGGTCGAGGCCGCTGTCGGCCACCGCCTCCCGGGCCGCCGTGAGGGCGAACTGGGCGGCGCGGTCGAGGCGGCGGACGTCGGCCGGGGCGAAGCCGTGCAGATACGGGTCGAAGTCGACCTCGGCGGCGATCCGCGACCGGAACGCGGAGGCGTCGAAGAGGGTGATGGACCGGGTGGCGGTCCGTCCCGCGGTCAGCAGGGACCAGTACGCCTTGGCGCCCACGCCCCCGGGGGCGACCACCCCGATCCCGGTGATGGCGACTCGTCTCATCGGCTGTCCTCCCTCGTGGTCATGGGCGGGCCCCCGCGGCCGGAACGGCGAGTGCCGCCGGGGCGGCCTGGGCGGCCTGGGCCGCGGGCGCCGCGGGGACGGTGCCGGTGCGCCGCAGGACGCGGCACGCGCGGCCGAGCAGCCGGGGCAGCGCGGGTCCCCGGACGAAGAAGTGGTCGCCGGGCACCGTGCGGGTGACGACCGGTCCGGTCGTCCACCGCGTCCAGCCGGCCATCGCCGCGGGCGCGGCCAGCGGGTCGTCGGCGCCCGCGACGGCGAGCACCGGGACGTCGGGGAGCCCGGCCGGCGACGGGGCCAGGGCCGCGGTGCGCAGGGCGTCGGCGAGGAGCAGGTCGTCCCGCAGGACGGGCAGCACCATGCGGTGCCACAGGCCGCCGGGGCGCGCGTCCGGCGGCACGGCGCCGAAGGCACTCAGGGCCCGCACCAGCCGTTCGTCGTCGTGGCGGGCGCCGTGGAGTTCGGCGGACAGGTCGGACAGGACGTCGGGCGGCGGACAGGCGCCCACGGCCAGCAGCGCCGGGCCGGGCAGCCCGGCTTCGCGCAGCGCGAGGGTGAGGGTGAGGGCGACGAGCGCCCCCAGGCTGTGCCCGTACAGGACGTACGGCCCGGCCGGTGCCCGGAAGCCGTCCATCAGCTCGTCGAGGAGCCCTCGGCGGTCCGTCAGGCGGGGCTCACGGCGCCGTCCGTCACGCCCCGGCAGCAGGTGCGGCACGACCGGCACGCCGGGGCCCAGGTGCGCGGGCCAGGAGTGGAAGGACGAGACACCGGCGCCCGCGTGCGCGAAGCAGTGCAGTGCCGGCGGCTGTTCCTCGGGCATGGCGAGGCCCTTCCTCCTGGGGGTCCCGGGCACTGCCAGGGTCGGTGGCCGGCCTCGACTCCCACTCGGGCGCGAGCCGCGCCACCGGCCGCACCTTCCTAGGCCGCGTACAGGTTGAAGGTGGAGGCGCGCCGGGGTCCGTTGTGCACGTCGAGCGCCGGGTCGACGGTGAGCATCGCCTGGTGCAGCCGCTGCAGCTGCGGGGAGGGCTCCACGCCCAGTTCCTCGATCAGCCGCGCGCGCAGTCTGCGGTAGATGTCCAGGGCGGTGGCCTGGCGGCCCGAGCGGTACAGGGCGACCATCGCCTGGGAGTGCAGCCCCTCGTGCTGGGGGTGCCGGGCCACCAGGTCGGTGAGCTCGGCGATGAGTTCGGTGTGCCGGCCCAGCCGCAGGTCGGCGTCGATGCGCCGCTCGACGGTGACCAGGCGGCTCTCCTCCAGCCGCATGACCTCGATCTCCAGGATCGGACCGACACGCACGTCGACGAGCGCGGACCCCTGCCACAGGGCGAGCGCGTCACGGAACAGGTCGGCGGCCCGCGCGTCGCAGCCCTCCTCGAAGGCGGCGCGGCCCGCCGTCACCATCTCCTCGTACCGGTGCACGTCGACGCCGGCGGGCGGCACCTGCAGCACGTAGCCGCCGTGCCGGGTGGCCAGCACCTCCTTGGCCGTTCCGGGCGCGTCCGGTCCCATCGCGGTGCCCAGGCGGCGGCGGAGCTGGAGGATGTACGTCTGGAGGGTGGTCATCGCGCTCTGCGGCATGTCGGTGCCCCAGATCTCCTCCATCAGCGTGGGCACCGGCATGACCCGGCCGGGGTAGAAGGCGAGCAGGGCGAGGATCTGCCTCGGCTTGCCGGCGGTCGGAACGATCGAGATGCCGTTGACGTGGGCGCTCAACGGGCCCAGAACCTGTATCTCCACGCTGTCTCTCCCTGTTCCGGTCGGGTTGCCTCGTGGTAGCACGAACGTCGGGCACGCTAGCCCTCTCCTGGCCGGACCCTCCGTTTCTCCGCCGGTGCTCCAGCGACTTTCCATCGTGGCCGTGCCGGCGCGAGGCCGCCTCGAGGACGCTTGCACGACCGCTGCAGCCCGGCTCAGGGAACGCCCCTTCGGAACGGGGCCGTTGTTACCGTCCGCAGCGGGGCGGGCGTGCCGCCCGCCAGGCAGGACCGACCGTCGAGGGAGCCGCCGTGCAGTCGTGCCCGTTCGTGTTCCACCGGACGCCCGTGGCGACCGGCCCGGCCGCCGCCGCCCCGGGACCGCGGTGACGGCCCCCGGCGCCGCGGGCGCCGAGGTCCGGCTGCTGGGACCGGTGGAGGTCCACGACCACGCGAGCCGGACCGCCGTCTCGCCGCCCGGCTCCAAACAGCGCTCCCTGCTGTCGGCGCTGGTGCTGCGCCACGGGCGGCCGCTGGGCGTGGACCGGCTCGTCGAGGAACTGTGGGGCGACCGCCCCCCGGCGAACGCCGCGAACGCCCTGCAGGCCCACGTGGCGCGGCTGCGGCGGGTACTGCCCCGTGTCCCGGGGACGCCGGCCGGCCGCGAGCTGATCATCATGGGACCGGGCGGCTACCTCCTGGTCCCCGACGAGATGGGCACCGACGTGCAGCGGTTCCGGCGGCTGTCCGCCGAGGGCCGGGCCGCCGTCGCGGCCGACCCCGAGGACGCCGTCCGGCTGCTGCGCGCCGCGTTGTCGCTCTGGCGCGGTCCCGCCCTGCAGGACAGCCTGCGCGGCCCGGTCTGCGCGGGCGAGGCCGACCGGCTGGAGGAGGAGCGGCTGACCGTGCTGGAGTCGCTGTACGAGGCGAACCTGCGCTGCGCCCGGCACGCCGAGGTCACCGGCGAGCTGGAGAAGCTGACGGCCGACCACCCGCTGCGCGAACGGTTCTACGACCTGCTGATGGTCGCCCTCCACCGCTGCGGCCGGCAGGGCGAGGCCCTCGGCGTGTACGAACGCGCCCGCCGGCGCCTGGTGCAGACGCTGGGCGTGGAGCCCGGACCGGCCCTGCGGGAACGGCTGGAGGCGATCCTGCGGCACGCCCCGCCGGGCCCCGGCCCGGCGGGACCGTGCGGGCGGTGCGACCCGTGCGGCTCCGCGGTGCCCGACCGCCTCGCGGACCTCGCGGCCGAGACGGCCCGCCTGCGGCGGCGCGTCGACGAACTGAGCCGCCGCCAGGACCTGCCGGCCCGCCGGACCGACCCGGCGGCCGCGATCCCGGCGCCCCGGTAACCGGTGGCCCGGCAGCCGGCGCCCCGGTAACCGGCAGCCGGCGCCCCGGCAGCCGGCGCCGGTCAGCGGCCCCAGCGCAGGAGGCTCGTCGCGCAGCTCATGCCGCCGCCGAACCCGGCGAGCAGGACCAGCTGGTCGTCGTCGAGGCCGCCGGTCCGGCGCGCCTCGTCCAGGGCCACGGGAACGGACGCGGCGCCGGTGTTGCCGTGCCGGCGCACCGGCAGGTGGACGCGGGCCCGGGGCAGACCGAGCCGGGCGGTGACGGCCTCCAGCATCTGCGCGTTGGCCTGGTGCGGCACGAAGTGGTCGACGTCCCGCGGGTCGACGCCGAAGGCGTCGAGGGTCTCCGCGACGGCCTGCGGCAGCCGGTCCTCGACGTACTGGCGGACCTCGCGGCCCCGCATCCGGAACCAGTGCCCGCCGTCGGCCACGGTCTCCCGCGAGGCGGGCCGCCTGCTGCCGCCGGCGTGCACACCGATCAGGCCGTGCAGGTGCCCGTCCGAGCGCAGGGAGGAGCCGAGGAAGCCGCGTCCCTCGCCCACCGGGCCGACCACCACCGCTCCCGCGCCGTCGCCGAACAGCGGTGCCGTCCTGCGGTCGCCCAGGTCGAGGATGCGGGAGTACACCTCGGCCCCCACGACCAGCGCCGGCCGGTGCTCGTCGGGGTGGGCCAGCAGCCGGGCCCCGGTGTGCAGGGCGGTGACGAATCCGGCGCAGACCGCGTTGACGTCGAAGGCCGCGGCGTGGTGGGCGCCGAGGCGGTGCTGCAGGATGGCGGCGGTGGCCGGCTGGGGGTGGTCGGGCGTCGAGGTGGCGACGACGATCCAGGCGAGGTCGCCGGCATCCACCCCCGCGTCGGCCAGGGCCCGCCGCGCGGCGTGGACGGCGAGGTCGGAGGCCGCCTCGTGGTCGGCGGCGTAACGGCGTTCGAGGATGCCGGTCTTCTGCTGGATCCACTCGGCGCTCACCCCGGCCCGCGCCCCGGCCACCTCGTTGCTGACGACGTGTTCGGGCAGGTAGGAGCCGGTGCCCAGGACGCCCAGCCGTCCCAGGGGCGGCGCGTGGACGGTCATGCCGCGCCCGCCGGGGCGAGGAGCCGTTCCTCGATCGCGGCGACGACGTCGTCCTGCCGGTCGACGAGGAAGAAGTGGCCGCCCGGCAGGACGTTCATCCGGAACCCGCCGAGCGTGTGGTCCCGCCACAGGTCGACGTCGGCGACCTCCGCCTTGGGGTCCCGGTCGCCGGTGAAGGCGGTGACCGGGCACCGCAGCGCGGGACCCGGGCGGTAGCGGTAGCGGCGCACCGCCCCGTAGTCGGCGCGCAGCGCCGGAAGGATCATGCGCAGGGTCTCCTCGTCGTCGAGGAGCGAGGACCCGGTGCCGTCGAGCGCGCGGATCTCCGCGACGACCTCCGCGTCGGTGCGGGGCCGCAGGTCGTCGGCACGGTCCAGGGAAGGGGCGCGCCGGCCGGAGACGAACAGCTCCGCCGGGGCCCGGCCCGCGGCCTGGAGGCGGCGGGCGGTCTCGAAACCGACGATCGCCCCCATGCTGTGCCCGAACAGGGCGTAGGGGCGGTCGGTCCACGGCCCGAGGGCGTCGGCTATCCGGTCGGCGAGCGTCTCCAGGTCGGTGGCGGCCGGCTCGTGGTGCCGGTCCTGCCGGCCCGGGTACTGGACGGCGAGCACGTCCACCCGCCCCGACAGGGCGCGGGCCAGCGGGTAGTAGAAGCTGGCCGATCCACCGGCGTGCGGGAAGCAGACCAGGCGCAGGGGGGCGTCGGGGGCGGGCAGGAAGTTCCTCAGCCAGGGGGTCGCGCCGGGGTGTCCCGTCATGGGTCTCTCCTTGGGTGTGGGCCGTTCCGTCGCCGGGGCGAACGGGGCGCGGCGTCGTCGGGCGGGCCGCGGCGGGGCGGGTGCGGTGGAGGCCCGGCGGGCCGCGGGCGCGCCTGTCCCCCAGGATGGGTCGGCTTCGCGGCGGGGCCCTCCCCTGACATCCCCCTGGTGGCCCCGGAGCCCCGACTCAGGGGGTGGTCAGGGGTGACCGCGGGCCGGTGCGGTGGGCGACGCTCGTCGCACGTGCCGTCTTGAGACAACCGGGGAACTCACGTGGACGAGATCATCAGCGCTGTCGAGTCCGAGGACGCGTCGGCCCGGGACTTCGCGGAGCTGCCGCTGCCGGAGTCGTACCGGGGCGCCGTGGTGCTGCGCGAGGACGTGGGGGCGTTCGAGGGAATGACCTCCGCGGAGAAGGATCCGCGCAAGACGCTGCACGTACGGGACGTGGCCGTGCCACTGCCGGCGGCGGGCGAGGCACTGGTGGCGGTGATGGCGTCGTCGGTGAACTACAACACCGTCTGGTCGTCGATCTTCGAGCCACTGCCCACCTTCGGGTTCCTGGAGCGGTACGGGCGGCTGTCGCCGGACACCGCGCGCCACGACCTGCCGTACCACGTGCTCGGCTCGGACCTGGCGGGCGTGGTGCTCCGCACGGGGCCCGGCGTGAACCGCTGGCGGCCGGGCGACCGCGTGGTGGCGCACTGCCTGAGCGTCGAACTGGAGTCCGCGGACGGCCACGGCGACACCATGCTCGATCCGGAACAGCGGATCTGGGGCTTCGAGACCAACTTCGGCGGCCTGGCGCAGCTCGCCCTCGTCAAGGCGAACCAGCTGATGCCCAAGGCCGAGCACCTGACGTGGGAGGAGGCCGCCTCCCCCGGGCTGGTGAACTCCACCGCCTACCGGCAGCTGGTCTCCCGCAACGGCGCCGGCATGAAGCAGGGCGACAACGTGCTCGTCTGGGGCGCCAGCGGCGGCCTCGGCTCCTACGCCACCCAGCTGGCGCTGGCCGGCGGGGCGACGCCGATCTGCGTGGTCTCCAGCGAGCAGAAGGCCGACCTCTGCCGTGCGATGGGCGCGGAGGCGGTGATCGACCGGGCCGCCGAGGACTACCGGTTCTGGCGGGACGAGCGGACGCAGGACCCGCGGGAGTGGAAGCGGTTCGGCGCGCGCATCCGTGAACTGACCGGCGGCGAGGACGTCGACATCGTCTTCGAGCACCCCGGACGGGAGACGTTCGGGGCGTCGGTGTTCGTGACGCGCAAGGGCGGCACGATCGTCACCTGCGCCTCGACCTCCGGTTTCCGCCACGAGTACGACAACCGCTACCTGTGGATGTCGCTGAAGCGCATCGTCGGGTCCCACTTCGCCAACTACCGCGAGGCGTGGGAGGCCAACCGTCTCGTGGTGAAGGGCCGGATCCATCCGACCCTGTCCAGGGTCTACCCGCTGGAGGAGACCGGGCAGGCCGCCCACGACGTCCACCGCAACCTGCACCAGGGCAAGGTCGGTGTGCTGTGCCTGGCCCCGGGCGAGGGGCTGGGCGTGCGCGACCACGAACTGCGCGCCCGCCACCTGAGCGCCATCAACCGCTTCCGCGTCGGACAGGAGTCCTCGTCATGACCGCATCGCACCCGGACACCCGCGTGCCAGTGACCGGCGTCGTCGGTCTCGGCTCGGTCGGCGAGGGGCTGCTGCGCCTGCTCGCCGCCCGGGGGCACCGGGTGGTGGCCGTCGACACCGACCCGGACGTCCTGGCCCGGGTCGAGCGGCGGCTGAAGGCCCTGCTCGCCGACGTGGAACAGCAGCCCGACGTCGTCCTCACCACCGACCACGCGCGGCTGGGCACGGCGGACACGGTCGTGGAGGCCGTGCCGGACACGGCCGCCGCCAAGGAGGACGCGCTGCGGCGGATCGCCGCCGTCCGCCCGCCGGGCACCCCCCTGGTGACCACCACGGCGTCGCTGTCCGTGGCGGGCCTCGCCGTCGGCACCGGGCGTCCCGCCGACGTGGCGGGGCTCAGGCTGTTCGGCCCGCCCGAGCCCGGGGCGCCGGTGGAGCCGGTGGTCACCGCCTTCACCTCTCCGGAGACGGCCGCGGCGCTGACGGCGCTGGTGAAGGCGTCCGGCCTGGCCCCCGTCGAGGTGGGGGCCGGTCCCGCCGCCGACGCCACCGCCCTGGTGCTCGGCCTGCTGAACCGCTCGGTGGCCATGCTGTCCGAGGGGCACGTCACGCACACCGACATCGACACGGCGATGCGCCTGGGCTGCGGGCTGCCGGCCGGGCCGCTGGAGACCCTGGACCGGTGGGGCCTGGACACGGCCCACGCCGCCCTGACCCGGCTGCACCGGCTCACCGGCGACCGCGCCTTCGAACCGGCGCCGCTGCTGGGCCGCATGGTCGAGGCCGGTGACGTCGGCCGCAAGGCGGGGCGGGGCTTCCACACCTGGGACGAGTCGGGTGCCCAGGTCACCGACGCGGCCGACGGGAGCGGGCACGGACCGGCCGGTCCCGTCCCGCCCGTGGGCCGAGTGGGGGTGGTGGGCTCCGGCGCGATGGCGCGCGGCATCGCCGAGGTGACGGCCGCGGCCGGGCACCCGACCGTGCTGGTCGCCCGGAACGCGGAGAAGGCCCGGGCGGCCGTGGAGGCCGTGGCCGGCTCGCTCACCCGCGGGGTGCGCCGGGGCAGGGTCACACCGGCGGCGAGGGCGGAGACCCTCGAGCGGCTGAGCGGCGCCGACGACGTCGCCGCCCTGGCCGACTGCGACCTGGTGATCGAGGCGGTGGCCGAGGAACCCGACGTGAAGCGGGCGGTGTTCGCACGGCTGGGCGAGGTGTGCGCCGAGGGCACGGTGCTGGCGACCACGACGTCCAGTCTGTCGGTCGCCGCGTGCGCCGACGCCTCCGGCAGGCCCGCGGACACCGTCGGTCTGCACTTCTTCAACCCGGCCCCGCTGATGCGGCTGGTGGAACTCGTCGTCACCGAGGACGCCGACCCGGCCGTGGTAGCCAGGGCCCGCGCCTTCGCCCGCGACCTGGGCAAGACGCCCGTGGAGTGCCCCGACCGCACCGGGTTCATCGTCAACACCCTGCTGTTCCCCTACCTCGGCGCGGCGCTCGCCCTGCTGGAGCGGGCCGGCGACGACGACGTCGTGGGACGCACCGACGCGGCCGTGCAGCGCGGCTTCGGTTTCCCCATGGGGCCGTTCGCCCTGCTGGACACCATCGGCCTGGACGTGTCGCTGGCCATCCAGCGCCGCCTGTCGGAGTGCTTCGCCACGGAGGAGTTCGAACCGTCGGGCGTGCTCGCCGGTCTGGTGGAGGCGGGCTTCCTCGGCCGCAAGAACGGACACGGCCTGTGCACGGCGGGCGGCTGACGGCTCAGGAGGCGCCCGCGGTGGCGGCCGGCCGGGCGCCCGCGCCCAGCAGGGTGGCCAGGTCCGCGCGGGACGTGACGGACAGTTTGCGGTACACGTTGGTGAGGTGCTGCTCGACCGTGCTGGGCGTGACGTACAGCCGGGCCGCGATGGCCCGGTTGGTGCAGCCGGCGGCGGCGAGGGCGGCGACCCGGCGTTCCGCCGGGGTGAGCAGGGCGGCCGGATCGGTGTCCGTGCCGTCCGCGGCGAGCTCCCGCCGCGCCCGCGCGGCCCCAGGACGCCAGTCGGCGGCCCCGTCGGGGGGCGTGTTCCAGAGGGCGAGCAGGTCGCGGCAGGCGTGGAAGTCGCCGAGCGCGGCCCGGTGGCTGCCCGTGGCCGACAGGTGGTGCCCCCGGGCCATCAGGTAGTACAGCCCGGCCCAGGAGGCGAACATGTGCTCCGGCACGGGCACCCGCAGCAGACGCGCGGCCTCCTCGTGCGCGCCGAGGGCGGTCGCCGCCCGGACGGCCGCCGACAGGGGCACGCCCACCGCGGCGCCCCAGGCGGCCGGGCCCAACAGGGCCAGCGCACGCCCCGCGTACCGGGCGGCGGCGTCGTGGGAACCCGTCCGGACGTGGACGACGGCGGTCACGGCGGCCAGCACCGCGTGCCGGGCCGGCGTGGTGCGGGCGGGTTCGGCGCCGGTGGTCTGCGCGCACCACCGGTCCGCGTTCCCGGTACGGCCGGCGTGCAGGAGCGTGGCCAGCAGCGCCGCCACGGACGGCGCGGGCGCGTGCGCGTGCAGCGCCGAGGCCAGCACCTGTTCGGTCAGCGCGTCGACGTCCGGCACGGCGAGGGCGGGGCCCCCGCCCGGACGCGCGCCGGCCAGGGCGGCTCCCAGCTCCTGCCCGTGCGGGGTGCGGCCGAGGGCCGCCGCCGCGCGGGCGGCCCCCTCGGCCCGCCCGTGCCACAGCAGCAGACCCGCCGCCGTCACGGTGTGGGCGGGGTCCCCCTTCTTCGGGGCGGCGAGTTGGTGCTCGAGCGCCGGCAGGTGCCGCAGGACCGCGGCGGGGTCCGTCTCCCACTCGGCGCGCGCCAGTTCCCGCACGTACGCGGGCGGCGGGGCGTCGCCGGGGGCGGGGTGGGCGGCGCGCAGGAACTGCGCGGCGTGATGGGGCCGGTGGGTGCGCAGGGCGTGGGAGGCCGCCTCGGTGAGCACCGGGCGCGCCCAGGCGGGCGCGGGATCCGCGGCGTCCTGCGCGGCGGCCAGCAGGTGGGCGGCCACGGCCGGGGGCGGGGCGCCGTGGTGGTGCAGGACGTCCGCGGCGCGGGCGTGCAGCCGGGCGTTCTCCCGGGCGGTGAGCTCCTGCAGCACGGCGGCGCGTACTCCCGCGTGGCGCAGCCGTCCGGCGTCGAGGAGGCCCGTCGCGTCCAGCTGTTCCAGGGCGAGCGCCACGTTGTGCTCGGAGTCGGACAGGAAGCGGGCGAGAAGGGTGAGGGTGGCGTCGCCCGCCAGCAGGGCCAGGGCGCGCGCCGCGCGGTGCGTGGCCGGCCCGGCGGCCCGCAGGCAGCCGCGGACGGCCTGGCGGAAGGCGGCGCCGGCGACGGGCCGGGCGGGGCGGACGGGGCCGCAGCCGCGGTGGTCGTCGAGGAGGGCGTGCAGCAGCCGAGGGTTGCCGCCGGTGAAACCGTGCCAGGGACGGGCGAGGCGCCGGGCGGCCGCCGGTTCCACGACGCCGGCCCCGGCGGAGGTGAGGAAGTCCGCCACCGCGTCCTCGGGCAGGGGCTCCAGGTGCACGGCCGTGGTGCTGCGCGGATGCCGGAGCAGTTCCGCCAGCGGCACCGACGGTTCGGCGGGCCGCTGCCCGGCCAGCACCAGCAGCGCTCCGGTGGCGGGCAGACGGCCGCACAGGTACAGCAGGCAGCGGACGGACGGTTCGTCGGCGTGGTGGACGTCGTCGACCAGGAGGACGACCGGCCGGGCGGCGGCGGCCCGGGCGCACAGGGCGTCGTGGAGGGCCGCGGGGCCGTGCGGCGCCACGGGCGGCGGGTCTGCGGAAGGGGGTCCGGGGGGCGGCGGTCCGGCGGAAGTCCCGGCGGGCGGCGGTCCTGCGGGGGCGAGGCCCGCGCCGCTCAGGAGCTGGCCCACGACGCCGTGCGGCAGATCGGTCTCGGCGGGGGTCGCCAGGGCGCTGAGCACCGTCGCGCCGGCCGCCGCGGCCCGGTCCGCGAAGGCCTCCAGCAGGGCGCTCTTGCCGGTGCCGGGGCTGCCGGTGACGAGGGCGGCCGCCGCCCGTCCCTGCCCGGCGCCGGTCAGGAGTCGCTCCAGCGAGCCGAGTTCACCGCCCCGCCGTATCAGCTCCACGGGTGTCTCCCAGGTCGTCGGCGGTGTCCTCCTGGAGAGTGTGACGAGTGGTGTGGAAGGCGCGCTGGTACCAGACCAGAGCCTGGCTCGAACCGCAGGTGAGGGACTCGACGGGGGTCGCCAGGAGCAGGTCGTGGTCGCCGGCCGGGAGCACCTCGGCGAGGGTGCAGCGCAGGGCGAGCGGCGCGTCCGGCAGGTAGGGGGCGCCGCCGCCCGGCCAGGCGCGGAACTCGCCGCCGGCGAACCGGTCGGCGTGCGGTTCGGCGAACCGGCGGGCCAGCCGGTCGTGGTGACGGGCCAGGACGTTCACGGTGAACGCGCCCGCCTCGAGCAGCGGCCGGTGGCTGCGGGAGTCGCGGGTGACGCCGAGGAGGATCAGCGGCGGCGTGAGGGACACGGAGGTGACGGAGCTCGCGGTGAAGCCCGTGGGACGGCCGTCGGGACCGAGGGCGGTGACGATGGTGACGGGGGCGGCGAGCAGCGCCATGGCGTCCCTGAACTCCCGCGCGCCGATCGGGGTGCCGGAGACGGGAGCGCCTGCGGGAGTGGCACCGGGGGCGGCACCGGGGGCGGCGGCCGGCGGGGCGCCGGCGCGGGCCGGGGAGGTGGGCGCGAGGGTCAGGGGCACGGGCGTCTCCTGGGGGCGGGCGGGTGGGGTCCGCCCCCATCGTGGGTCCTCGGCCGTGCGGCCGAGAACCCCAGACCCCCGGGCCGCATCCCTTGCCGTCGCCCCTGGGCACGCCCCCCTACACGGGCAGCGGCTGGGGCAGCGTCACCGACCTGGGAGCCGCACGTCCCCAGGGGAACCCGTGGTGCAACTGGAGCACGGGCGGGGTGCCGGGGTCGACGAGGACCGCGACGGCCGCCAGCACGTCGGGCACCGGCTCCAGTTCGACGAAGCGCCAGTGGCGCTCGGTGTCGTTGTCCGGCGGGACGAAGCCGGTCACCCCGCGGTCCTCGGCGAGGGTGAAGGAGAACGAGTCGAAGGGCAGACCGAGGCCGAGGCCGCGGGCCTTGGAGTAGGCCTCCTTCAGGGTCCACAGGCGCAGCACCCGCCGGTCGCGGGGGCGGCCGGGCGGCGCCTGGGCGATCCAGCGCCGCTCGCTCCCGGCGAAGGTCTCGACGATCGCGTCGAAGCCCTGGTCGCCGCGGTCGAGGCGTTCGACGTCCACGCCGATGCGGTGCCGGCGCACCACGCCGAGCAGGTTGTGCCCGTGGGTGTGGGAGAGGTTGAAGTCGAGCTCCCGGCCGCCGCGCGGCAGCCCGCCGGGAGGCTTCTGCAGGAACGGACGCCCTCGGGGCGACCGCCAGATGACGGCCTCCGCCTCGGGTGTTCCGCTCTCCACGGCCAGGACCCGTCGGACGAGTGCGTGGGCGACGAGGTACTGCCGCCGGTCCCGTTCGAACAGGAAGCCGTTGGCCGTCTCCTGCTCCTGCTCGTCGAGCCAGTGCGCGGCCAGGGTGGCGGCGACGCCCGGGGCGAGCTGGTCGTTGGGACAGAACCACAGCTTCACCGGTTCCGGCGCGGCGGGCTGCCCGGCGTGCGGATCGAGGACGGTCACGTCTGCCGCTCCGTCCGACCGCCCGCGGGGGCGGCGGGCGTGGTGGACACGTCCAGCCAGAACGGCCTGCGCAGGAAGACGGACGGCGGGGGCGTCCAGGGCGTGCCCTGGGCGCGGTGACCGTCCTCCAGGGCCGCCCAGTCGACGTCGACGCCGGACAGCCACAGCCGCAGGAGCTGGTCGAGGCGTCCGCCGCGCCACAGGGCGGCCACATAGGCGCGGGTCTCCGGCACGGCGCCCAGGCCGAGTGGATCGGCGCCGCCGCCGCGCAGGTCGGCGTGGTGGGCGCCCGCCGGGGGCGTTCCGGTCTCCGCGAAGCCGCGCAGGGCACGGGCCAGTCCCGGCACGTCGTCGGCCACGAACGCGAGGCGGCACGGCAGGGCGGCACGGCCCACCCGCAGGGCGCGCGCCACCGCTGCGAGGGCGGGCTCGACGGCGGGCCCGGTGGCGGCCTCGTCCAGCCGGTCGGCGAGACGGGCCGCGTCGGCCCGCAGGTGCGCGGGTGTGGTGGCCGACAGGACGACCGGTTCCAGGACGACCGGTTCGCCCTGCGCGTCGGTCCACCGCGCGGGGAGCGACGGGGGCGCGGGCCGGGCGGGCAGGTGTTCCTCGACGACGGCGCGTGAGGTCGGGCAGCCGGGGGCGGACACCTCGACCACGGCCGCGCGGGCCACCTCCTGGCCCCGGTCGTCCCGGGGCCGCGGCCACGGCGCGGGGGCCTCGCCGCTGCCGTGCGGGGGCAGCAGCAGGCCGTGGCGCAGCTGGAGCACCGCGGCGGTCAGGGCCGCGAGACCGGTGGCGGCCCCCGCGTCGCCGATGCGGGCGGTGGTCGTCCGCCGGGTCTCGTACAGGACCGCGGGCGGAGATCCGGCCGGACCCGGGAGCGCGCCGGGGAAGCCGGTCGCGGTGGCGCGGACCACGGCGTGCACCTGGTCGCCGTCGGCGAGGGCCGCCTCCAGCGGCTTGACCACGAGGGCACCGACGCCCTCCCCCGCCAGGTCCCGGCCCCGGGAGGGGTGCAGCAGGAGTTCGACGCCGCCGACGAGCGCGGCGGCGCACTCACCGCGCCGCAGCGCTCCGGCGGCCAGGTGGAGGGCGGTGAGGGCGGAGGACTCGGCCGTGTCGACGGCCTGGGCGGGTCCGGTCAGGCCGAGCAGCCTCACCAGCCGTCGGGTCAGGCCGTAGTGGCCCGTACCGGGGACGGGGCGGCGGCCGCGGGCCCACGCCTCGGCGCCCAGCAGGGCGTAGTCGAAGGTGGTCGCGCCGACGAAGACGCCCAGCGCGCGGGGCTGCCCGTGCGGGCCGGTCAGGGCGTCGAGGCGGCACCCGGCGTAGCCGGCGTCCTCCAGGGCCTCCCAGGCGACCTCGAGGAAGAGGCGTTCCTGAGGGTCGATCAGGGCCGCGTCCTCGGGGGCGACGTCGAAGAACTCCGTGTCGAACCCGTCGACGCCGTCCAGGAAGTGACCGCGCGCCGGGCCGTCGAGCACCGGAGGGCCGGGACGCCCGGACGGGGCGGGTGACGAGGTGTCCCGGCCGGCGCGCAGGTTCTCCCAGTACGCGTCCAGGTCGGGGGCCTGCGGGTAGCGCCCGGCGAGGCCGATCACCGCGTACCGGTCCCCCACCGGACGGGCCGTCCGCGCCGGGTACGCGCCGTTCTCCGGCCCGGAGGCGGCCGTGCCGCCCGGCGTGCGGAGGGCGTCCGCGGCGGGGACGACGGCGTGCTGCGCGGGGAAGGCGTCCTGGGCGGGGAAGGCGTCCTGGGCGGGGAAGGCGTCCGGCGTGCGGAGGCTGTCCGGTGTGCGGCGGACCTCCGGTGCGCGCGAGGCGTCCGGCGTGCGGAAGGCGTCCGGCATGCCGAGACCGTCGGGTGTCCGCGGGGCGTCTGACGTCCGGGGGGCGTCCGGTGTGCGGAGGGCGTCGGGCTCGGACAGGGCGGTCGGCGCGCCGCGGCTCAGCAGGCGCGCGGCCTGGGCACGGTCGAGCGTCCCCGTCTTGAACCGGGTGAGTATCTCTCGGTCGTCCATGGTGGTCCTTGGTCTTTCCGCCGGTTCAGCCGGACCGCGACAGCAGGACGAGGGCCTCGTCGATGGTGAGCCGGTTGTCGGCCACCGCGTCCAGCAGCGCCTCGACCCCCGAGGGACGGGCGGCCGGGTCCGCGGCGGTGGTCATCTCGGTGACGTGTGCGGCGACCGCCGACAGGCTGGGGTGGTCGTAGAGCATGACGGGGCGTTCGTCCAGGCCGTAGATCTCGTTGACCGTGGCGACGAACTCCGCGCCGATGATGGAGTCGACGCCCAACTGCGCGAAGGGCGCGGCGGTGTCCAGGTCCCAGGGGTCGCAGCACAGGATGCGGGCCAGTTCCTCACGGAGCGCCTCCAGCACCGGGCCCGTGACACTTCCCGCCGTCCGCGGAGCCGGGCCCCCGGAGGCGGAGGCGGGGGCGGCGGCGGGGGCGGTGCGGGCGTCGGGCCGGCTGCCCGGGTGGGACGGCGCGGGCAGGGAGGGGCCGGCGGCGCCCTCCCGGGCGAGGTGCCGGGTGAAGGCCAGCGGCGTGGGGTGGTCCAGCAGGATGTCGGGCCTGACGGTCGTGCCGTACCGGGAGTTGACGGTGGCGACGAACTCCACGGTGAGCAGGGAGTCGAGCCCGAGGGAGCGGAACGTCTGGTCGGGGTCGATCTTCTCGGCCTTGAGCCGGAGCACGGTGGCGAGCACGCCGACGAGGTCGGTCACCAGGTCGGGGAACGGCTCCGCCTGCACGGGCCAGGCTGTCGGGACATGGTGCTGCATGGACGGCTCCAGAGGCGGGACGGGCGGGCACGTCGGGGTGGGCGGGACGGACGGGCGGGCGGACCGGGTGCGGAGGTGGCCGACGTCGGTGGGCGGTGGCCGGTGGCCGATGGGAGTCGCGCGGGCGGCGCCGGGGCGGCTCCTAGCCGGCCCGGCTGAGCCGCTCGCGTCCGGCGGTGGCGCCGACGGGCGTGGGCTCGGGGCCCGACATGAGGATCGAGCGCTGCATCCGGCGCAGCGCGGCGGACGGCTCGAGACCCAGCTCCCGGACCAGGGCGTTACGCAGCCGCTGGTAGACCTCCAGTGCCTCGCTGCGCCGGCCGGAGCGGTGCAGGGCGAGCATGAACTGGCCGTGCAGGTTCTCGTGGGTGCGGTAGCGGTTGACCAGGACCGTGAGCTCCCCGAGGAGCTCACGGTGGCGGCCCAGTCTCAGGTCGGCCTCGATGCGCTGGTCGAGCGCGCACAGCCGGGTCTCCTCCAGCCGTCGCGTCTCCATCTCCAGCTGCGGCCCGGTGGTGACGTCGGCGAGCGCGCCGCCGGTCCACCGGGACAGGGCCTCGCGCAGGTGGCGGGCGGCGCCGGCGTAGTCCTCGGCGTCCATGGCCCGGTACCCGAGGCCCGCGAGCCGCTCGAACTCGCGGACGTCGCTGGTACCGCCGGCCGTGTCGAGGAGGTAGCCGCCGGGCAGGGTGACCAGGACGTCCTTGGCGGTTCGCCGGCCCGGCCTGCAGGGGGCCTGCTCGAGCGCCGCCGTGATCAGCTCCCGGATCTGGAGCACGTACGTCTGCAGGGTGGTGCGGGCGCTGCGCGGGGGCTGCTCGCCCCAGAGTTCCTCGATCAGCGTCCCGACCGGCACGACGTGGTCCGCCTGCAGCGAGAGCAGCGCGAGGACCTGGCGCGGCTTGGGAGCCGTCGGAGTCACCGAGACGCCGTTCTCCCTGACGTTCAGCGCTCCCAGAACGTCGATGTCCATGCCGTCTCCCCTGTTTCCTGCGCGAGTTGGTGCCTGCCCCTGCCGGTTCTGACAGGAACAACTAAAAAACAGCTCGGTCGGTTTGTCAATATGAAACCGACCAAGCTGTTTGTTTATGGAGGTGAGCGCGTCCTCGAGCGGGTGCTCACCCGCCGCCGGCGGCGTCGATCGACGCGTGACGCGTCGTCAGGCGCGGCAGGAGCAGCTCCCAGAACCCCGTGACCCTCTCCTTCGACCACCAGGTCCGGTCATGGCTCCCCAGCACCTCGAGGCCCACCGTCGCGGCCACCACCGCGGCGGCGGCGTCGGAGGCCGCCACGCCCGCGCTGAGCCATCCGTCGCCCTCCGCGCGCCGCACGGTCTCCTCGACCCAGCGCTGCCACTCCCGCCGGGGGCAGACCCCCTCATGGCGGCCGAGGTCGTCGCACAACCCGAAGCCGGCCCGCACGACGACATCGTCGGCGATTCGGCCGACCAGGCCGTGCGTGGCCTTGACCAGTGCGGACAGCGCCGCGTCCTCGCGCTCCAGCGCCCCCTGGGCGACGTGGCGCAGCGTGGCCAGCGCCTCCTCCTCCACGGCCCGGGCCAGGGCCATCTTGTTCTCGAAGTGGAAGTGCAGGGCGCCGTTGCTGACCCCCGCCGCACGGCTGATCGCCGTCAGCGAGGCGGCCGTGAACCCTTCGTCGGCGAACGCCTGCGCCCCGGCGCGGATCAACGCCCGCCGGGTGCGCAGCGCGCGCTCCTGCTTGACCATCAGTCGTCTCCTGGCGGGTGCGCTGGTCCTCGGCGGCACGCGGGGCACCCGGCGCCGCCCCTGCCGCGTCTGTCGTCGACGGGCCGGCCGTGTCCGGGGGCCGACGGCCCCGTGGCGACTCACCCTCGGCGGGCGTGACGGCCCGCGCCACAAGAATAACAAACCGCGTGTGCGGTTTCTAGAGTGATCATCTGTTGCTCGCCCCACCCTCGCAGCCACCCCGGAGGGAGGCCCGGGAGACGGCGGGTGGCGGAGCGGTGCGGCGGGACGGAGGGACGGGCGGCGGTCAGCGCCAGCTGCCCGGGGCGCTGTACGGCGCGGCGGGTTCCCGCTGCCCGCACCACCGCGGGGTGCCGGGCGCAGGAGGAGCGACTTCGGCTCCCGCCGCCTTCCGGCCTGCCAGCGCGTGCAACACGACTGCCAGTGCGGCCAGTTCGTCCTGATCCGGCCGACCCCGGTCGACGCGCCATGTCAGGGGGATGACCTGCGGTTGGTCCACGTCCGCTCTCCTCTCGCCCTGGGCCAGAGTGCGTCGCCGCGCCACAGGGAGGCCGGAGTGCCGCTTGAGCGGCGGCACACGGCTCGCTCGAGGGTGAACCCGATCTCTCTAAGAGGAGGGTCTGATTCCCCTAGAAATAAAACCGACTGGTCTCTATCTTTTGAGTCTCTGCACACCGCGTCTTTCGACTCGTCAGGGGGAGCGATGACCGTGAGCACCATCCAGCCCGGCAACACTCTGATCCGCCGGCCCGCCCCGCAGGCCGCGCCCAGGACGCTGACCAGCACTGTTCCCAGGGAACTGGTGCACCGTGCAGCAGTCGCCGAGGTCATGCTCACCGGCTGGCAGCGCCTGGACGACAGCAGTTTCCGGATGACTGCCCAGTGGCCCAGGGGTCACAGCTTCTTCACCGCGACGGAAGGCGGACACCACGACCCGCTGATCGCCGCCGAAACGATCCGTCAGGTCGGTTCCCTGCTCGCGCACGCCGAGTTCGGCGTTCCCTTCGGCCACCAGTTCCTGATGGAGGACCTCGCGCTGACGGTGCACCCCGAGCAGCTGCTCATCGGCCCCGCGCCCGCCGACCTGGAACTCGAGGTGACCTGCACGGCCGTCAGACGAGGCAGACGGCTCGGCGCGCTGCGCTACACGACGACCGTGCTGCGGGGCGGTCGGCGCGCCGCCTCCGGCCGGTTCTCCTTCACGTCCATCACTCCGGCCGTCTACCGGCGGCTGCGTCCGGAACGCGTCTTCGACCCCGGACACCGCCCCCTCGCCCTGACCGCCCCGGTGGCACCGCAGAGCGTCGGCCGCCTCTCCCCGTCCGACGTGGTCCTCTCCCCCACCGCGAGCCCCGACGTCTGGCAGTTGCGGGTCGACACCCGCCACCCGGTGCTCTTCGACCACCAGCTCGACCACGTCCCCGGCATGCTCCTGCTCGAGGCGGCCCGCCAGGGCGCGACCGCGGTCCTGGGAGCCCGCTCGATCCTGCCCCTCACCATGGCCTGCGACTTCAGGAAGTACGTCGAACTCGACCTGCCGTGCGTGATCGAGGCCGTACCGGAGTCCGTGGGCGGGCCCGGCGTCCCGGCCGTCGTCCGGATCATCGGCCGCCAGCAGGACGAGCCCGTGTTCACCTGCGTCGTGACGGCCCTCCCCGGAAACTGATCCCCACGGTACCGCCGCGGGCGGGGCACGTCTCCGCCCGCGCAGCACACCTTCCGGCGACGCGGCGCCCGCACGGGAGAAGCACTCCTCACCCTCCGCCCATGACCGCACATCCTCCCCTCCCCGCATCCACCAGAAGGCCGGCCCAGGCGCCGGCCTCAAGCGTTTCTCGACGCCTCTTCCTGCCGAGAGTGAAAATGTCGCTGGCAAACACCAGGTAAAACCGGCACATCCCCCGGATCCCCCGCCCTATAAGATACAGACTGGGCGGTTTTTTTGGGCTCCCGGGCGGGCATCCGTTCCGCCCATGGCACCAACAGCAGGAAGCAGGGATGAAGGGATGACGCAGGAACGGGCCATCCGTACCCGCAGGAGGATCGTCGCGGCAGCGGCGCAGGTCTTCGAGGAGCGTGGCTACCAGGCCGCGACCATCGCGGAGATCCTCAGCACCGCCGACGTGACCAAAGGCGCCCTGTACTTCCACTTCGGTTCGAAGGAGCAACTCGCCCAGGCGGTGCTCCACGAACAGGACCAGCAGTTCGCGGTGCCCGAGCGGGCCTGCAAGCTGCAGGAGCTCAGCGATGTCGTCCTCCTGCACGCCTACCGCCTGCAGACCGACCCCATGGTCCGCGCGGGCGTGCGTCTGAGCCTGGACCAGCAGGCCGAGGGACTGGACCGCAGTGGCCCCTTCCGGCGCTGGAGCGAGATCTGCCGGAACCTGCTGGAGGCCGGAAAGGCCCAGGGGGAACTCCTCCCCCACGTCGAACCCCGCCTCACCGCCGACGTCATCGTCGGGACCTTCGCCGGCATCCAGTCGATGTCCCAGGTCATGAGCGACCATCAGGATCTCCAGAACAGGACGTCCGACCTTCTGCGCCACCTCCTGCCCTCCATCGCCGTACCCTCCGTCCTCGGCTCCCTGGACCTCTCCCCGGCCCGCGGGGAAGCGGTGCACGGGGAGACCAGGTACGCCGACGCCGGTGCCGCTGTCGCCGTGGCGGCCGGCTGACCACTCCCCTCCCCCGGCCGCAAACGGTCGGCCCGGCGGGGCCGCAGCGCGCGCCGGGCCGACCGCGCGGCCTGACCGGGCACGCGGCCTGACCGGGGCGCGTCGTCCGCCGGGTCAGGCCGTGGGGTCGGCGGCGGCCGTCTCCAGGACCTCGGTGTACTGATGCCGGTCGTCCTCCTTCAGGTCGTCGAGGAGGAACCGGATGAGCCGTGCCCGGTGGTAGGGCTCCATGCGCCGGCGCAGGTGTCCCGCGACGTAGAAGGGGTCGTCGTAGGGCAGTCGCCTCGGCTGCTCCTGCTCCTGTTCCGGCTCCCCCGCCCGCTCCTGGTCGTGCCCTTCGGCCCCTGACGGGCCGGAGCGCGGCTCGGGAATGCCCTCGGCCTGCTCCGGAACGACGACGGCATCCTCCGGAGCGGCGCTGTCCACGGACCCCGACGCCTCGGGAGCTATTACCGGGTAATGAAGCTCGACGCCGTCCTCCCCCGCGGCACCGCGCGGGACCGGCCCTCGCGGCGGCGTGTCCCGTCCGGCCACCATGATCGGCTGTCGACTCCCCGGCCCCAGGCGGTCCTGGTCCACGAAACCTTCCGCGGCGTTTCCGACGGGCGTTCCCTGGCCCTCCGGCGCCGTGGACGCCGTGGAGTCCGAGCCCACTCCCACCGGAGCGGGGGCAGTGGCGGTGGTGGTGGCGGTGTCGGTCCTCTCCCCCGCCGCCTTGCGCTTCAGCTCCTCCAGGGCCGCGGCCTGCTCCCCTGCGGGCCGGTTGCCGACGGCCCGCAGGAACTTGATGGGCTCCTGCCCGATCTTCGCCTGCAGTTCGGGCGTCAGGTTGAGGAGGGCGAGACGTTGGGAGATCCAGCCCTGCGACTTGTGGAGTCGCTTGGCCAGGGCCGCCTGGGAGCCGTGGATGTGCAGCAGCCGCTGCAGGGCGCGGGCCTCGTCGAGCTCCGGCAGGGCCTTGCGGTGGATGTTCGCGACGAGCGCGGACTCGAGGATCTCCTCGGAGTCGGCTCCCTGCTCGTCGTCCACCCACACCTTGAGGTGGGTGAGTCCACATTCGCGGGCGGCGGCCAGACGGCTGCTGCCGTCGACGACGACATGCGTGGCGTCGGGTTCGAGATCGGCCGCCTTGCCGGGGTTGGCCTTGATGTAGGCGTCCCGGTTCATGACCGTGATGGCCTGCTTCTGCCCGTGCTCCTTGAGGCTTCCGGCGAGTTCGGCGAGGTCGCCCAGGCTGGACCGGGGGTTGTCCGGGTTGGGACTGATCCGGTCGACGGGCAACTGGGTGGGAGGTGCGACCCCGGCCGTGGGGACGCCGGTGGCGGCGGCGACCGCCTGGCGGCGGGCGCTGACCGGGGCAGCCGCACTGCTGCCGAACCGCCCGGCGCCGAGCGCCTTGGCCTTGTTGCTCATGCCACCTCCCGCGCCAGCGCACGCATGCTGACGGACTGGTCGCAGCTGGGGGCGTAGGAGAGCAGAGGCCGCTTCACGCGGACCGCTTCCTTCTGCTCCTTGCGGTCACCGACGAGACCGACGACCCGCGGATCCTTTATGTCGACCCATCCCTGGAGCGACGACGTGGCGATGAAGCCGCGGCGGCCGTCGTAGAGGTTGACGACGATGCCGAGGTAGTCGATGTCGAGGGCCAGGTCGCTGCGGAGGTCCTCGATCTGGGTGGTGAGCAGGTCGTAGGCGTCGGCGGAGCTGTCCTCGGCCTGGACGACGATCAGCGCACCCGACCGGCCGGCCTCCTCGCCCTCGCGGCGGCGACCGTAGTAGACGGCCGCGTCCATGCTGAGGCCGAGGCTGGGCGGGCAGTCGACGAGGATGACGTCGTAGTCGTCCTCGATGGGCAGCAACGCCCGCTCGAGCGCCGCCTCGCGGGCACGCACGCTGGACAGGCGGACGTCGAGCAGGAAAGCGTCGTTGCAGGCGGGCAGCAGGTGGAGCCGGTCGCCGAAGGTCTCCGGCTCGATGGGAACGATCAGGTCCCGCAGGTCGCCCTGCGGGTTGCCGCTCATGTGGTTGGTGAGGCTGTCGCCGTCCATCGGCAGAGGAGTGCCGCCGAGCTGGTTGGTGAGGTGGCACTGGGGGTCGAAGTCCACCAGGAGCACGCGCAGTCCGGGACCGGGGAGATTCTCGATCTCCAGCGGGTCGGGGGCGGGACGGCCGTCCTCGGCCTCCTGCTCCTCGCTCTGCCCGGCGGCGCGCAGCGCCTTCAGCAACTGCTTGGCGACGCGTACAGGATGCAGCCGGTCGGCGGACTCGGCGAGGGCCTCGCCGAGTCCGGCGGTGATGGCGGTCTTGCCGACGCCGCCCTTCTGGTTGCAGACGATGATCCGTCGCGTGACGGCGGGCCGCTCGATCTCCGGCGCCGGGTTCGCGTCGAGCCACAACTGCACGGACTGCGCGAGGCCCTGGGCGAGGGAGACACCGCGCTGGGCGGCGATCTGCCGGAACTCGTCCCACTGCCCGGGCGGCAGGAAGGTGGCGAACGAGTCGGCGCCCGCGGTGGGGATGGGGTCGGGGGAGGAGGCGAGCCGGCACCAGCGGGTGATGCCCTGCTCGACGGCCTTCTGGATCTCGATGCCGTGCTGGGCGGCTCGGACCTTGAGGTTCTGCCGGAGCCATCCCGGCAGCTTGGAGACGACCTTTTCGCGGTCGGACGTGGCTGGCGAACTCATGGGGGTACTTTACTAACGTCGCTGGGGGGTTTGCTGCCCCGACGCGTTGGGTTGGTCAGTTTTCACCCGTGAGGGTGCGTCAGCAGGCCCTGGAACACGACCGATCCGTGACGCGACCCCCACGATTACCGAGTTCATGACGGGGCGTCCTTTATTACCCGGTAATGACACGCGCGTCGGGCCGAGCTCGACGGCGACGGCGACGGTGAGGCAGGGGGAGGGGAGCTCGGCTATTACCGGGTAATGATCCCCACCGCGTCGTGCCCTCAGGACCGGTCACGCCGGGCGCCGGGGGAGAGGCACGGGCCCAGGCGCTTCATTACCCGGTAATAGCCGACCCCTCTGGGACAGCCGCCGTGCTCCTGGTCGAGCAGCCGGATTCGATCGAGGTCCTGCATCTGCTGGCATTACCGCAGCCGTCGACCGCAGTCAGCCGACCTGCGGGTTGGCGAGGAGGACGACGCGATCGGCCTCGACGTCGAAGCCGATCACCGGGTGGCCCTCGTCGCCCTCCGGGTCCATCAGCACGGGTTTGCCCAGCAGTCGGCCGACCTGCCCGACGAAGTCGCAGAACACATCCAGTCGCTCCTGGCCCTGCAACTCCCGCAGGTCGACGTCGAAGTCGACTTCATCGGCCGCATGGAAGCGGAAGATCGCCAGTACACCCGCAGTCGGCCAGACCCGCAGTTCCGGGCACTCGGCATCCGCCGGGCGGGACAGCACGGCTTCTGCCCGCGGCACTGGAAGCACCGTCCCTCCCTCGGAGTACTGGGACGCCCAGCCCTTCTCCGCAACCAGGTCGAGGACCGCCTGCCAGTCCTCCACCGAGGCATCCGGGACCCGCACGTCCGGCAGCGACCCCATCACGTCCGGGTCGAAGAAGCACTTCGCGTCATCCCACAGCAGATCAGCCACTCCGCCATGCTGCCCCGGCGTACTGCCCCGGCGCACCCCCATTCCCTTGCCCAGAGACGTAGGGGGCACCCCCGCCGCCGCGCAAGGAAACCCCCCGGCAAGGGCCCTCGGTTATTACCCGGTAATGATCCCTGCCTCTGCCCTGGCGGCGGCCGTCGGAGGGGACCCGGTTATTACCCGGTAATGAAGGCGGGCCCCGAAGCCACCGCGCGACGGCCGCTCCCGCACGGGCGGAGGAGAGGCCCCTGCCGGGCCCCGCCTGGACGCGCGGCGACGGGGCGGCCGTGAGGGGATCTCCGCCGCACCCGGGACGGCCAGGGAGATCGGGAGTGACCCGTACTGAGCACTCATTGGACACGGATCGAGCAGCCAAGTGAGCGCGTCCCTGCGGTGTACTACCCGCGTCAGTTGATCGAGGTGTTCGTCCGCGGGCGCACGCCTGTCGAACGGCGTCGCGGGGCGAGAGCGCACTCGGCGGAGTCTGGAACACGGAATCAGGAGTTGGTGGACATGCGAAAGCATCGCGCAGGGTGGGGTCTGCGGAAGGTCACGCAGAGCACGGCGTCTTCGGGCCGTCCCCGAACGCTCGTGATGGCCGCGATGAGTCTCGCGCTCGCCGCTGCGGGCACGGGGATGACGGCCGGAACGGCACACGCCGACGGAGCGTACACCCGGTACGCGAGCATGAACTCGGACAAGTGCCTGGACGGCAACGCGGCCGGCGACGTCTACGCCAGCAACTGTCAGAACTTCAACCCGTGGATGACGTGGGCCCAGCAGTGGGACAGGGGCTGGTGGGTGCACGGCGGCTCGGGGCGCTGCCTGGATTCCGACAGGTACGGCAAGGTCTACACGAGCCCGTGCCAGGTGGGCAACGCGCACCAGCAGTGGCAGCACATGGGGTACAGCGTCTACATGAACAAGGCGACCGGCCTGTGCCTGGCGAACGACATTGGAAGCAGCGTGGTCTACGCCAAGGGCTGCTACATCAACGATCCCAACCAGCGGTGGGAGAGCCAGTAACAACGGGCTGGCCGCTCACCGTGTGAGGCGGCAGCGGAAGACCGTGGGTGAAGACGGTCGGGCCGGCGGATGGCGGCCCGGTGCGTCGCCATGGGTCCTCCGGCCGCGAGCAGGGCGCGTCGGCCTCGCTGCCACCCCTGGGGACACCTGGGTGGCAGCGGGGCCGACGCGCCCCGGGCGGCACCGCTCCACGGGACCCGCATCGGGACCACCCAGGCGGAGCGGCCCCTCGGAGTGCCCTGCGCTCGCGCGCAGGTGTCCCGGCCGGGGGAGGGACCAGGAGCCAGGAGTGCTCGTTCGCTGTGGCTGTGGCTGTGGCTGTGGCTGTGGCTGCGGAGCTTGAGCGGGACCTCGTCCCGGACGGCCGCTCCTCTCCTTCATTACCGGGTAATAATCGGCGCTCCGCCATGACCGGGGGACGGCCGAGGCGGAGGTCTCACCCGTTGAGGTGCAGGGGGCGCCGAGCTCCCGCCGCCATGCCGTTGCGGATAATCTGGGCTGCCCGCCGTCCCTGCCCCGGGCGGGCCAGCTCCGCGGTGCGCAGGAGCGCCTCCTCGGCGGCCTCCTGCGGGACGTGCCCGCCGGCGACCAGGCCGCCCACCGTGAACGCCGCGCGGTTCAGCTTGTCCGTGAAACCGGCGCCCTCGGCGACCGCGCCGCACGCCGCGACCTCGGCGAGGCAGTGCGCCAGCAGGCGTCCCGCCCGGTCGCGGCCACCGCCCGCCTCCACCACGGCCTGCCTCGCCCGGGGCGGCACCGGACGGGGAGCAGGCGGCGGGGGAGTGGGGGAGTGGCCGGTGCGGGCCAACTCGGCGGCCAGCCACGCGGGAAGCGGCGCGGGACGGCGAGCCTCGCCGACCGCGGTGTACGTGCCCGCGCGCGTGGTCGTGCCCGGTGCGATGATGTACCCGCCGTGGGCGCGGACGTCGACCTGCCAGGCCAGGGCACGTCCCGTGGTCGAGCCCGTGGAGCACTGCCAGCGGCGGCCGTCGGACACCTGGTACCAGACGTGCATCCCGCCCGACGGGGTTCTCACGCGGAGGGTCGTCGCGTCCTCGGCCGGGCTGTCCCGGCCCGCGAGCGCGGCGAGGACCGCCAGCGTGTGGAAACCGGTGCGCACGCCGGCCAGGTCCACACGGTCGCTGATGTCGATTCCCGGCAGGACCCGGTCCCGGGACGGCAGTTGCCGCCCCGGGTGGGCGTCGATGTCGATGACGACGAGCTCCGCGGGGCCGCAGGCCACGCCCACGCCGAAGCGCGGGTTGACGGACCACCAGTGCCCTATGCGCTCGGGGTCGAGCGTCGCCGCCCGGAAGCCGTGGCACCAGCGACCGGCCGTCGAGCAGGAGCAGTCGTCGAAGGTGTGGCCAGGGGCACGGCAGGCCTCGCAGTTCGCCGCCGGCGTCTTGTGGCCCGGGGCGAGCGGGAGGACCGGCCAGCCCTGATCGGCGCACCAGCGGGCGAGGGCGACCGGTGCGGGGGCGGGTGTGGGGGCGGGCGCGGGGCCAGGGAAGGCGGCGGTGCTTGAGTCGCTGTCGGAAGAGTGCAGCTCATCAGGCATGCGGGTTCTCCTTGGAGCGACCGAAGCGACCGAAGCGACCTAACCACCGAACGGACGCACACGGTAGTGCGGCACCCCGTCGCACGTGAACACGGAGGAAAGAAAAGGCGAGCGAAAACCGACGGCGCTCCCGGTTCGAGACCAGGGCAGCGACCGACCGTTCTTCGGTCGCTCCCCGCCGCGGGAGAGAATCCGCAGCTCACAGGCTCGGGCCGGACGATCAGCGACTGAAGCGACCGAAGGTTCCTATCTATGACGCACAGGCGCACGCAGGAGGGTGTCGTATACCCTCAGACCGAGTCGCTTCGGTCGCTGATTCTTGAGGACACCCCGTGTGACCTGCGTGTTCGCGGAAGATGAACGGAGCTACCGAACGTCGTCGGCAGCTACGGAAGCCAACCCCTCGCAGCTTTCACAAACCGGACGGTTTTTTTCACAGCTCTACGCCCGGTGATCGAAAGTCGCTAGTGTGTGTGCATCAGTGGGTCGCTTCGGTCGCTGTTGGGGGAACGCATGGCCGATGAGCCGCAGTTTTGGAGCAGGGACCCACGGGGGTCCGGGTATGGTCCGCTGGTCCTGCTCCAGGTGCGACCGCGTCCCCTCCTCGTGACGCAGCGCCCAGCGCTGTGCTTCGGGGGGTATGTGTGACCATCGACCCCGGCGAGGGGCTTTTCGACCCCCGTGCCGTGGCCGCCCAGATCGTGGCGTACGCCAGTACCGCCCACGCCCCAGGGCAAGGGCCGCAGGAGGCTGCGGATCCCGGCCAGGGAACCGAACACGCGACGGCGGCGGGACTGCTCCCCGACACCCTCAGCGATCGCGGCAACGCCAAACTGTTCGTCAAACTCTATGCCAACGACTACCGCCACGTCCCCGGCCTCGGCTGGTACCGGTGGGACTCCACGCGCTGGCAGATCGACGAGGAGGACACGGTGATGTGGGCCGCCGGCGACCTGGCCGAGAACATCGCCACCACCGATCCCCGCGGGGTCTACACCACCCAGGCCCTCCAGCAGCACCGGCGCCGGGCGTTGAGCACCTCCGGCATGAACTCCATGCTCGTGCAGGCGAGATCGGCCCCCGGCATGGTCCTCAACGCGGCGCTGCTGGACGCGGACCCCTACGCCCTGTGCACGCCGGGCGGCATCGTCGACATGCGCACGGGGCGGGTCCGGCCCGCCTCCCCGGAGATGGACTTCCACTCCCGCTCCACCACCGTCAGCCCCCGGCAGATGCCCACGCCCCGCTGGCTCCGGTTCCTCACCGACACCTTCGGCGAGAACACCGAGGGCGAGGAGATGATCGACTTCCTCCATGTCCTGCTGGGTTACTCGATCACGGGAGACGTCGGTGGCCAGGTCATGCCCTTCCTGTTCGGCTCCGGCAAGAACGGCAAGTCCGTACTGCTGGACGTCCTGCTCAAGCTGCTCGGCGACTACGCCGACGCCGCGCCCCCCGGATTCCTGATGGCCCGTCCTTACGAAGGGCATCCGACGGACCTCGCCGAGTTGCACGGCCGCCGGGTCATCGTCTGCTCCGAGGTCAAGCCGGGCGACCGCTTCGACGAGGCACGGGTCAAGCTGCTCACCGGTGGCGACCGGATCAAGGCGAGACGGATGCGGCAGGACTTCTTCAGCTTCGAGCCGACGCACAAGCTGTGGCTGCTGGGCAATCACCGCCCCGAGGTGGGCACGGGCGGATTCGCCTTCTGGCGCCGCATACGCATGATCCCCTTCGAGCGGGTCGTCCCCGACGATCGCAAGATCGACAATCTGGCCGACCTGCTCGTCACCGAGGAGGGACCGGGCATTCTCAACTGGCTGATCGACGGCTCCCGCCGTTACCTGTCCGGCGGCAAGGACCTCACCGGCCCCGAGCGCGTCCGGGTGGCGACCACCGCCTACGCCGAGACCGAGGACCACACGGGCCGGTTCCTCTCCGAAGTGTGCCGCCTGTCACCGGAGTTCAGGGTGGAACAGGCACAGCTCTACCAGCGCTACAAGGGGTGGTGCCAGAATGAGGGCGCCTCTCCCCTTTCGTCCCGGTCCTTCGCCGCGCGGGTCCGCGAGGCGGTGGGGCTCACGTCCCCGAAGGGGATGATCCTGTCCAACCAGCGGAAGTACTACCCGGGCATCGGGCTGCTCGCCCATGAGGAGGACGCATGAGTGCCCTCATCGCAGAGGACGAGATCAGTCACGAAGTCGCCCTCGTGTGGCTGGAGGACGTCGACGGACTCGACTACGTACGGCAGAGCCTGGACCGGCTGCCGACCCGTCGCGGCAAGCCCGCCTACCACCGTGACGGCAGGATGATCGGGTACGCCCAACTCGGTCCCCGGGCACGGCCGTCGCACTCGTCGGGCACCTTCCGCCGCCGGGTCTTCTGGCTGCTGCCGCACGACCGCGACACCGAACCCGACGGCCTGTACGCGACCGGCGCGCCGGCCGAGGCCGTCGACCCGCGCACCCTCGCTCCCGGCGTCAAGGGACGCAAGACCGAACGCTCCAAGGGAGGCGTCGCACCGGCGTGACCTCGCACGTCGGCGCCCCTTCCAGGGCCTCAGGCGCACCCTTGCAAAGAACCGTCTGCCCGGTATATTTTTCGGTCACCGCGTAGATGAGCGAGCTGGGTCGGCGTCGCGTGTGCGCGCCGGCCTTCCGAGGGGGGATCGCCATGCGGGTGCACGTGGTGGTCGTCGGGGGCGGCCCGGTGGGGCTGTTTCTCGCCAGCGAGTTGGCCGGCTACGGGGTGCGCACCCTCGTCGTCGAAGCCGGGACCGAGGTGTCCGAGCGGCCCAGGGCCACCACCCTGCACGCCCGGGCGGTGCAGTGCCTGGTCCGGCGCGGGCACCTCGACGGGCTCGTGCAGTCCGGTGCTGCCGAGGCGGGGGCCGCCCCGACGCAGAGCCCCTTCCACTTCGCGGGGATTCCCGGGCTCGTCGTGTCGGCTCCGGCAGGGGAGCCCGAGCCCATCCTCAAGTGTCCGCAGGACCGACTTGAGCACCTGTTCGAGCAGCGGGCCCGGGCCCTGGGCGCGCGGATCCTGCGCGGGCACCGGGTGACCGGGGTGCGGCAGGGGGCGGGCGGCGTCCGGGTCACCGTCGAAGGGCCGGGCGGCAGGCCCGTGGAGTGCGCGGCCGACTACCTGGTCGGGGCGGACGGTGCGCGGGGCCCGGTGCGCGAGGAGGCCGGCATCGGCTCCAGCACCTATCCGGCGACCGTGTCCGCGCTCGCGGGCGACGTCCGCCTGGTCCAGGCCGACGCCCTGCGGCCGGGATGGCACCGCACGCCCCGCGGCTGGATCATCGTGAAGGACGTCCCCGACGGCACGGTCCGGCTGCGCACCGTCAACTGCTCCGGCCCGCACCGGGAACGCCACCGGCCGCCCTCCCTCGAGGAGTTGCGCCGCGAGGTCGGCTGGATCGCGGGCCGGGACATCGCGATGACCTCGCCCCGGTGGCTGAGCAGGTTCAGCGACTACTCCCGCATCGCGGACTCCTACCGGTCGGGACGGATCCTGCTGGCCGGGGACGCGGCGCACATCCACTTCCCGATCGGCGGCCAAGGCCTCAGCACCGGGTTGCTGGACGCCGTGGGGCTGGGGTGGAAGCTGGCGTACACGGTGCTCGGCCGCGCGGGGGAGGGGCTGCTCGACACGTACGACCAGGAGCGCAGACCCGAGGCGCAGCGCGTCATCGACCACACGCGGGCGCAGCTCGCCCTGATGCGGCCGGATCCGGAACTCGACCCGCTGCGCTCGCTGTTCGTCAGGCTGTTCGCCCAGGGCGGCGCCCAGGCGGGGGAGACCGCCTTCCTCGGATCGATGATCAGCGCGCAGGCCACCGCCTGCCCCGCGCCGACCCCGGACGAGCCCCCGCGCGAGGGGACGTTCCTGCGCAACGTCCTTCTCACGACGGCGAGGAGACGGACCGATGTGATCGGGCTGCTGCGCGCGGGGCGGCCACTGCTGCTGCGCTTCGGCGCGCGGGGCCGGGAGTACGGGGAGCGGGAGGTCGGGCGGCGGCGGTACGGGGTGGTGCGTGTCGTGGACGCCGAGCCCACGCCGGAAGTGCCCTGCGACGCCCTGCTGGTGCGGCCCGACGGCTACATCGCCTGGGCGGCGCCGGGCAGCGAGGGTCTCGCGCCGGCCCTGTCCACCTACTTCGGCGAGGGCGTCGCCGCGGCGCGGGACGAAGGGCCCGAGGCGGCCGGGCGGGTGCGCCTCGCCGGCTGACCGCCCCGCCCTGTCCGTCCGCCCCGCTCGGCCCGTTCCCCCGCCCGGCCCTTCCTCGTCGGCCCGGCCCGGCTCGTCAGTCCTGCCCGGCCGGTCAGCTGTACCGGGCCCGCGGCGGGCGGCGTCAGTTGTGCCTGACCCCTTGGCCGACCGTTGCCGTGTGCTCCCCGGTCGCCGGCCTCCGCAGCTCGTCGGCGATCGTCCCGCCCCGGGCCTCGGAGAAGTCGACGGAGGCGAGCAGCGAGGGCACGGCCACGCTGGGCAGGACGTGCCGCAGCAGGTGGGAGGCCCGGCGCAACAGGTCCTGGTAGTCGCACATGGCCTGCGACATGGCCTGGACCCCGGCGAAGGCGCCCACCAGGGTGTCCGCGGTCTCGCCGGGGTGGACGTTCGGCAGCAACTCGCCCTGCGCCTGGGCCTTCTCGAGCAGGTCCCGGATTATCTCGCCCCAGCGGACGAAGGGGCCGCTCCGGTCGAGGCCGTGGGCCTGCTGGTCGAGCGAGAGCCGGACGCCCGCCCTGACCATCGGGTCGGTCTGTAGACGGTAGGCGTGCAGCATGACCGTGTCGACGAGCTGCTGGACCTTGCAGGCGCGCTCGGGAACGGGCAGCCACTGGTCCTGCTCGTGCAGGACGCCCTGGGCCAGGTGCTCCTTCGACGGGAAGTGGAAGTACAACGCTCCCTTGGTCACACCGGCCGTGGTGAGGATCTCGCTGATGGTGGCGGCCTGGTAGCCACGGTCCTCGAAGACCTTGGCCGCCGCCGAGAGGATGGTCCGGCGGGTCTGGATGGCCCGTTCCTGCTTCACCATGTCGTCGGCCTCCTTCGGTCGCTGATCAGAGAGGGCCGAACAAAAAACCGCCCAGTTCGTATCTTACAAGCTGCCGATCGTGGTCCGCGGTCTGCCTGTGAGCCAAAACCAGCATGCGTGTTACCCCCTAGAAAGGAACTCCCGTGATTCTTGTGACCGGTGCGACGGGCACCGTGGGGAGGGAGGTCGTCCGGTCTCTTTCCGCCGTGCCGGGGACCGCGCTCGCAGTGCGGGTCATGACGCGTGACCCCGCACGCCTGCCGGCGGAGTGCCGCACGGCTCGGGCGGTGACCGCCGACTACCGCGATCCGGCGTCGCTGGCGTCGGCGCTGGCGGGGGTGCGGACGGCGTTCCTGGTCACCACGGTCGTCGGCGGCGACCACGACGCGGCGTTCCTCCGCGCGGCGCGGTCCGCCGGCGTCCGGCGGGTGGTGAAACTCTCCGCCGCCGCCGTCCTCGACCCGGAGGCCGACGACGCCGTCACCCGGTGGCAGCGGGCCTCCGAGGAGCTGCTGCGCGGGTCCGGCCTGGAGTGGACGCTGCTGCGACCGCGCTCGTTCATGTCCAACACGCTGTCCTGGGCGGCCTCCGTACGGGCGGAACGCGTGGTGAGGACGTTGTACGGGTTTTCGGCCAACGCGTGCGTGGACCCCCGGGACGTCGCGGAGGTCGCCGCGCGTGCGCTGACCGGGGACGAGCACGCGGGGCGGTCCTACCGCCTGACCGGACCGTCCGCGCTCAGTGCCGCCGAGCAGACCGAGCAGCTCGGGCGGATCCTGGGGGTCCCGCTCCGACTGGAGGAGCTGACCCGGGAGGAGGCCCGCGCCGCATGGGCCCGGCGCCACCCGGCCGAGGTCGTCGAGGCACTCCTGGCGAGCGCGGCCCGTCAACGGGCGGGCGCCAAGTCCCAGGTCGACGACACGATCGGCAGGGTGACGGGACGCCCGGCGAGGTCCTTCGAGGAGTGGGCCCGGGACCACCGCGGGGCCTTCGCGGCGTGACCCCGCGGGGGAGGGCGACACGCCCCGCGGCACCGACCGCCACCCCCCGTCGAGGACGAGACCACCCGGCCCTATAAACCGCACGCGCGGTTTGTTATTCTCTGCCCCAGGGACCTGAGGCATGCCTCCGGCCCGCCTCCCCGAGCTGCCCCTGCCCCGGAAGGCCTGAGATGGACGACGAGTGCCGCGGTGTGTCAGGAGGCATGTGATGGTGAAGCAGGAGAGGGCCGCCCGTACGCGTCGGGCGCTGTTGCGCGCCGCTTCCGAGGTGTTCGCCGAGCAGGGGTACGCGAGTGCCTCGATCTCCGCGATCAGCCTGCGCGCGGGCGTCAGCAACGGGGCGCTGCACTTCCACTTCGCCAGCAAGCTCGCGCTGGCCGAGGCCGTCCGGCAGGAGGCGACGGCCGCCGTGCGGCGGACGACCGAGGCCGCCGAGGCCGCCGGCCCCCTCCTGGGTGTGGTCGACGCCATGCGGGCACTGGTGGGACGGCTCTCCGAGGACGTCGTGGTCCGGGCCGGTTTCGCGCTGAGCGGCGGGCCGGAGCTGCGGGGGGAGGGCGCCGCCGGCGCCGACCCCCGCCGGGAGTGGCAGGTGTGGGTCGAGCGCATGCTGGACCGGGCCGCGGAGGCGGAACTGCTCGCGGCCGGTGTGTCGGCGCGGGGGGCCGCCGAGGCCGTCGTGGCGGCGACGGTGGGGTTCGAGGTGCTCGGCGGCCGGGACGGCTCCTGGCTCGACGACGGAACGGTCACCAGGTTCTGGGACCTGATGCTGCCGCCCCTGAGTGCCGGTGCCAAGGGCTGAACGGCTCGCCCCGACAAGAGACCGCACGGGCTGTTTTTCAGCCCGGTTGCCGACTGCCCGGCGCCCGCACAAGGTCGATCGTTGCCCCTTTTGCCAGATATTGCCCGCTCGACCGTCGGCGGAGTCGCGGGAAAAGCCCTTCCGAAGCCCTCTCGACGCGTTGACAAACCGTCCGTGCTGTTTTTTACTCGGATCATCACAGCATCGGGCTGACGCAAGCCCGCGGACTGCCGACTCGTGCGGCGTGGGGGAGAAGTCTTGGACATCTCGGTACTGGGCGGGGTGACCGTCCGGGAGAACGGGGTCTCGATCACGCCGACGGCCCCCAAGCCGCGGCAAGTGCTCGTCCTGCTCGCCCTCAACGCCGACCAGGTCGTCTACGTCTCCTCGCTGACCGAGGAACTGTGGGGGACGAAGCAGCCGCGCAGCGCCCGTGCCACCCTGCAGACGTACGTGCTGCAGCTGCGGGAGATGATCGACGCGGCCCTCGCGCTCGACGACGGCGGCGCACCGCCGCGCACCGCCAAGGACGTGCTGGTCACCGTGCCCGGCGGCTACCTGCTGAACACCTCGGGCGGGACCAGCGACGTCCGCGAGTTCGAGCGCCTGGCCGGTATGGGACACCGGGCCATGGACGCCGGAGATCTGGCGGGTGCCGCCCGGCAGCTGCGCGAGGCGCTGGCGATGTGGAGGGGGGACGCGCTCGTCGACGTGCGGGCCGGAACCCACCTGTCGGCCGAGGTCCGCCGCCTGGAGGAGATCCGGCTCTGTGCGCTGGACCAGCGCATCGAGGCCGATCTGCGGCTGGGCCGCCACCGGGAGATCATCGGTGAACTCTCCGTCCTGGTCAGCCGCCACCACACCCACGAGACGCTGCACGGGCAGTTCATGATGGCGCTGCACCGCTCGGGCCGGCGCACCGAGGCGCTGGAGGTCTACCAGCGCCTGCGCCGAGCCCTGGTCCGCGAGTTCGGTCTCGAACCGTCCGCCGGGCTGCGCCGGCTGCAGCGCTCGATCCTGATGAGCTCCTCCGAACTCCCCCCGGCGCGTTCCGCGCTCGCCACCCCTGGGGAGCAGGCGACCCGGACCGGCTGACCGCCGCCGGCCCGGAGGACGCGAGGAGAGCAAGGGGAGCACCACCACAGGGGAGAGGAGGCAGGGGCCGCGACCGCCCCGACACCGCGATGAGCGAAGAACGGGACGCGGGCCTCCGGGACGCCGGACTCGGCGGCTCGTCCCTGGGCGGCCCCTCCCTCGGCGAACCGTCCCACGGCGCGGCTCCGCCCGAGACGGCGACGACCGTGGTCGTCGACCCCGGTCAACTGCCGCACGGCCCGCCCGTGCTGGAGGTGCGCGGACCGCTGAGCGCGGGGCGGGTGGCGGCGGTGCTCGAGCGTGCCGGCGCCGGCCGACCGGGCGAGGGGCCCGCGGGCCGGCGCTGGGAACACCGGCTGGAGCGGCTGGGAACCGACCACCACCTGCTGCACGTCGCGGGACCCGCCGACGCGGACGCCTTCCCCGCCGGGCTGGTCGCGGACCTGCTCACCTCCCCCGACCGGCCCGGCGTGCCGCTCGCGCCTGCCCAGCTCGACCTGCTGCGGAACCAGGAGGCCCCGGCCCGGACGCACCCGATCGTGCTGGTCGACGCGGCGGAACCCCTGACCCGCGCCCAGGTCGACAGTGCCCTGCGCGCGCTCGTACGCGCCCACCCGCTGCTCGCCGCACGGGTCGGCACGTCCCCCGCCGGCCCGGACCACGGGGGCACGGCCCCCGCGGCCGCGGCGCCGGACGGGACCCTGTGCGGCGTCGCCGACGTCGGCCGGGCACGCGAGGCGGCGGCCGTCGCCGACGTCGCCCGCGGGCTCGACCCGTCGGTCGGCCGCACCCTGGGCGCCGTCCTCCTGCGCAAGCGGCGCCGGCTCGCCGTGGTCGTCCACGAACTCGTCGCCGA
This sequence comes from Streptomyces sp. NPDC047130, assembly GCF_040643475.1. Classification (NCBI taxonomy): domain Bacteria; kingdom Bacillati; phylum Actinomycetota; class Actinomycetes; order Kitasatosporales; family Streptomycetaceae; genus Streptomyces; species Streptomyces sp. NPDC047130. Next base: position 85,518 of record NZ_JBEYUK010000027.1, read on the forward strand.
CGCCCGCTCGGCCGGCGTCCTGAGGGCCCGCCTGGAAGCCCTGCTGACGGAAGGTGAGGAGGACCTCGCCGCGGAGGAGGGCGTGCGGTACGCGGACTGGGTGGCCTCGCTGCCCGCCCTGGCCGCCGACCCGACCGCCACCGACCGCTGGCGGACCGTCGCGGAGGACCGCGCGACGGCCACCGCGTTCCGCTCCCGCCACCCCCTCCCGGACCACGCCCCCACCCGGCACCCCGGCTTCCGGCTGGGCAAGGCGGCCACCACGCGCCTCACCGGCGTCCTGGCCGGCCGGCTCGGGCTCACCCCGGCCCAACTGCTCACCGGAGCCGTCGGCATGGCCCTGGCCCGGTGGCGCGGCACCGGATACGCGTCCTTCGACGTCCACACCGACGGCCGTCAGGACAGCCCGGCCCTCGCCCGGACCGTCGGGCCGCTCGCCGAGACCGAACCCGTCGTCCTCATGGCCGCCGCCGGCCCCGACGGGGACGCCGGGAACGCCGTCGAGCGGATCGCCCGGCGTCTGGCCGCCGTCGGAAGCGGCTCGTACGGCGCGTGCCGGGAGTACGCGGCCGATCCGGCCCTCCGGCTGGTGCTGCGCGAACCCGTGCCCGTGCTGGCGCGGTTCGTCCCCGACGCCGCCGGTTCGCCCGGCCCGCGGCCCGTCGTGCCGTACGCCCTCGACCTCACCGCCCGGACGGCCTCCGACGGGCGGCTGCGCTTCGGGCTGGAGTGGCTGCCGGCCCCCCGGGACGGCATCACCGCGGAGTCCGCGGACCGCCTCCTCGCCGTGCTGCGCGACGTCCTGGAGGAGCTGGCGCGCGACGCCCACGGCGCACCGGCGGTGACCGCACGGGACGTCCCGCGGCTCACCGTGGCGGCGAGCCCGCTGCAACGGGAGATCCTCGCCGACGCCGACGCCCACCCCGGCACCGGTCGCCAGATCGAGCAGCTCAGCTGGACCTGGCACGGCCCGCTGGACACCGGGCGGTTCACCGCGGCCTGGCAGTCGGTCTTCGACCAGGAAGCCGTGCTCAGGTCGTCCTTCGCGGCCGGCCCCGACCCCCGCGTCGTCGTCCACGACCGCGTCGTGTCCGAGGTGGTACGGCTGTCCTACGCGAAGGCGTCCTGGGCCGACGTCCTCGTCGGCGACCGCCGGCGCGGCCTCGACCCGCGCTCCCCGGGGCCGTTGCGGGTCACGCTGTTCGACAACCCCCAGCACATCGGCCCGGACGGCGTGCCCCTCACCGCGCCGGCCACCCGCGTCCTGCTCACCTACCACCACGCGCTGCTCGACACCTGGAGCGTGCGCCTGCTCCTGGAGGAGTTCTACCGGGCGTACGTGGCGGGCGGCACGCTGCCCGGCGGCGACCGGCGACCCGACCAGCGCGACCACGCGCACTGGCTCGCCGGCCAGGACCTGACCGCGGCACGGGACTTCTGGCTGCGCGCCGTACCCCCGCGGGGCGCCGAGGCCCTCGCCGTCGTCGCGCCCCCCGGCCCGGCGGCCCCGCCCGGGACCGGCCGGGCCGTGCTGCGGCTCACCGCCGCCGAGGCCACCCGCCTGCGGGCGTGGGCGGCCCGCTGGGGCGCCACGGAGAGCGGGGCGCTCCAGGTCGCGTGGGCGCTGCTGCTGTACCGGGCGGCAGGGGCCGCGGGGCCGACGCCGGTACGGTTCAGCGTCGCCGTCTCGGGCCGGGGGATCCCCCTCGACGGTGTGGAACGGCTCCCGGGCGCCCTGCGCAACCCGCTGCCCGTGTCCGTCGAGGTCGACCCGGCCGCCACCGTGCCCGACCTCCTGGTCCGGCTGCGCGACCGGGCGCTCGACCTGGCGGCGTACGAATGGGTGTCCGCGGGCCAGATCCGCTCCTGGACGGCCCCCGACGACGGCCCCGACCGGCACGCGGCCCGCCCGCCCCGCGCCTACGACACGCTGCTCGTCTTCGAGACCCGGCTCCGGCCGCACGAGGGCGTGGAGCCCTCGCTCGCCGCGCTCGGCGTCCGTGTGGGGAGCCCCGAGAGGACGGGCGCCGCGACCTCGTTCCCGGTCACGTTCGTCTCGCACCACGACGAGGGCGGCGGCCTGGTCCTGGCCGTCGAGCACGACCGCGCCCGGCTCCCGGACGCGACCGGCCTGCTGGCGCACTGCGCCCGCCTGCTCCGCGAGCTGCCCCACCGGGCCGACGACGTCACGACCGTCGCGGGCTTCCTCGACGCCGTGCCCCGCGCGGCGCGGCCCGAGACCGCGTTCGCCACGCTCCGGCCCGGCACCGGCGGGGTCGTCTGCCTGGCGCCCTCGCCGGACGCGCCGCCCTCCTGGTACTCCCGGGTGGCCCGGTCCTACCCGGGCCCCGACGCGCTGATCCTGCTGCACCCGGCCCCCGACGGCGTCCGCGCCTGGTACGAGGCGCTGCGGCCGGTGGTGACGGAGGGCCGGCTGTCGGCGCTGGGCGCCTTCTCCGGCGGGGGAGCGGGGGCCTACGAACTGGCCAGGCTGGCCGCGGACGACGGCGTCCGCCCTCCGGCGGTCGTCCTCGCCGGAGGGAGCGGGAGCGACGACTCGGTCCGCGAGTTCGCGCGGTTCCTGGACCTCGCGGCGGCCCGGCACGCGGGCGGGCCCTGAGCCCCGCCCGGACAACAGGCCCGGACAGCCGGCCCTGGACGCCGGTGCCGGACAGCCGGTGCTGGACAGCCGGTCCCGGACAGCCGGCCCCGGACGCTGCCGGTCCTCCCCGCGCCCGTGCGGCCGTCGCCCGGGGCCCCTACCTCCGCCCCGCCCACCAGGTCTCCCGCGGTGCGCCCGGCGGACGTAGGGGTTGAGGCTAGGGGTGCGTCTCCCCGTAGCGTGACGGACGGGGCAGACGGACTGCCCCATGCGCGGTGGGGTGACGGATGTCGGAACTCGAGGCGGAGCGCAGAGCGCGATACCAGGCGACCGTGGTGCAGGACTACCTGCGCAGAACGGCCGAGGAGGGCGACCCGTACGCCGCCGTGCTGCTGGTCCCCGACGATCCCTATCCGCTCTACGAGCGGCTTCGCGCGCGCGGGCCCCTGCACCGCAGCGCGGTGGGCGCCTGGGCGACCGCCAGCCACCGGGTCGCCAACCAGATCCTGCGGGACCGGCGCTTCGGCGTCCGCACCGCGGAAGGCGACAAGCCGCCCGAGTTCATGCCGTTCGACAACTCCATGCTCGGACTCGACCCGCCCGACCACACCCGCCTGCGCCGGCTCGCCACGCCCTCGCTCAACCCCCGCCGGCTCGCCCACTGGCAGCCGCAGGTCGAGCGGTTCACCGACGAGCTCATCGACGAGATGCTCGCGGGCCGCGACCAGGTCAACTTCATGCGGGCCTTCGCCCAGCAGCTCCCGCTGCGGGTGATCGGCGACCTGGTCGGCATACCGCCCCGCCACCGGCAGTTGTTCTTCCGGCTCAGCCGCCGCATGGCCTACCTGCTCGACGGCGTCGCCACCGTCCAGGCCGCTCGCGGAGCGGCCGCCGCCATCGCGGAGATGACGGTGATGTTCCACGACATCATCGCCGAACGGAAGGCCGACCCCCGCGAGGACCTGATCAGCGACCTGCTCCCCGCGGTCGAGGACGGGCGGATGACCATGGACGAGATGGTCCCCCTGTGCATGTTCCTCCCGCTGGCCGGCACCGAGACCACCGTCAACCTGATCGGCAACGGACTGCTCGCCCTGCTCGAGCACCCCGAGCAGTGGGACATGCTGGTCGCCGACCCGACGCTCGCGCCCGCCGTCGTCCGCGAGACCCTGCGCCACGACCCGCCGGTGCAGCAGTACCGCAGGATCGCGCACACCGACGTCGAGCTCGAGGGCCTGACGATCGCCGCCGGCGAGGAGGTGGCGATCTGCGCGGGAGGCACCAACCGCGACCCCGAGGTCTATCCCGACCCCGGACGGTTCGACATCACCCGGAACCCCGGGCCGGAGAACCTGGCCTTCTCGGCGGGCATCCACTTCTGCCTCGGAGCCGCCCTGGCCCGCATGGAGGCGGAGACCGCCCTGGCCGCGCTCGCCGCCCGGGCGCCGGGCATCCACCGCGCCGGCCCGGTGCGCAGACGCGGCTCCTTCATCATCCGCGGCATGCTCCAGTTCCCCGTCGCCCTGCGCTGAGCCCCCGGCCGCGGCGGCCCGCGCCCCCCGGATAAGGGGTCGTCGCGCCAGGTAGGGGTTGCCCGCCCTCTCCGGCCGTCCATAGCGTCGCGGACGCGGATGTCCCGAAAACGGACCCGCGGCATGACGGCCCCGGGTGGACCGTGGCCGAGCGGCAGCCTGGGAGGTACCGGGAACATGGCAGAAGACGAGACGCTCCGGGACTACCTCAAGCTGGTCACGCTCGACCTGCGCCGGACCAAGCAGAAACTGCGCGACCAGGAGGCCGCGGCCCAGGAGCCGATAGCCATCATCGGCATGAGCTGCCACTACCCGGGCGGCATCGGGACGCCCGAGGACCTGTGGCGGCTGGTGGCCGAAGGACGCGACGCGATCTCCGGCTTCCCCACGGACCGCGGATGGGACCTCACCCGACTCTTCGACGGCGACCCGGACGGCGAGGGCCACAGCTACGCCCGCGAGGGCGGCTTCGTCCACGACGCCACCGAGTTCGACGCCGACTTCTTCGGCGTCTCCCCGCGCGAGGCCCTCGCCATGGACCCGCAGCAGCGCCTGCTGCTCCGGGCGGCCTGGGAGGCGTTCGAGCACGCCGGGATCGACCCCCAGTCGGTCCGCGGCACCCGCACCGGCGTGTTCGCGGGCAGCAACGACCAGAGCTACCTCAGCCTGCTGGCGGGCGAACCCGGCACCGCCGGGCACCTGTTGACCGGCGGCGCGACCGCCGTGATCTCCGGCCGGGTCGCCTACACCCTCGGTCTGGAAGGGCCCGCGGTGACCGTCGACACGGCGTGCTCGTCGTCGCTGGTCGCCCTGCACCTGGCCTGCCAGTCGCTGCGCAGCGGCGAGAGCAGCCTCGCACTGGCCGGCGGTGTCACCGTCATGGCCACCCCCGGCGTCTTCACCGAGTTCAGCCGGCAGCGCGGGCTGGCCGCCGACGGCCGCTGCAAGTCCTTCGCGGACGCCGCCGACGGCACCGGCTGGTCCGAGGGCGTCGGCGTGCTCCTGGTCGAGCGGCTCTCGGACGCCGTCCGCAACGGCCACGAGGTCCTCGCCGTGGTCCGGGGCTCGGCCGTCAACCAGGACGGCGCGTCCAACGGCCTCACCGCCCCCAACGGCCCCTCCCAGCAGCGGGTCATCCTCCAGGCACTCGTCGGCGCCCGCCTCTCCCCGTCCGACGTGGACGTCGTCGAGGCGCACGGGACCGGCACGCGGCTCGGCGACCCGATCGAGGCGCAGGCCCTGCTCGCCGCCTACGGCCAGGACCGGCCCGAGGGACGACCGATGCTGCTCGGTTCGGTCAAGTCCAACCTCGGACACGCGCAGGCCGCCGCGGGCGTCGCCGGCGTGATCAAGATGGTGCAGGCGCTGAGGAACGAGCGGCTGCCCCGCACCCTGCACGTGGACGAGCCCACCTCCCAGGTGGACTGGTCGTCGGGCGCGGTGGAGCTGCTGACCGAGGCGCGGGACTGGCCCCGCGGCGAGCGACCGCGCCGGGCGGGCGTCTCCTCCTTCGGCGTCAGCGGCACCAACGTCCACACCATCATCGAGGAAGCGCCCGAGAGCTCCGCCGCCCAGGAGACGACCGGGGAAGCCGCAGCCGGCCCGGTGGCCTGGCAGCTGTCGGGCCGTTCGGCCGCCGCGTTGCGGCGGCAGGCGGAGCGGCTGCTGTTGGTGGCCGGGGAGGCGGAGCCGTCGGACGTGGCGTTCTCGCTGGCGACGGGGCGTGCGGCGCTGGAGCACCGGGCGGTCGTGGTCGGTGGTGACC
>NZ_JBEYUK010000028.1:0-87982 GCF_040643475.1 Streptomyces sp. NPDC047130
GGGGTTGCCGTCGCTCCGCCGCGCCGAGCCCCCCCCGCGCTGCCCCCCCCGCTGGGGGGGGCCGCCCGGGGGGGGGGGCGCCCGCCCCACCGGCGCTTCCACCTCCTTCCGGAATACCCCCTAGGGGTATACGGTTGTTGGTGTGGGGATCCCCCCGGGGTCCCGCCCGACAACGTCACACGTCACGGACACGTCACCTGACACGCCATGGGGGAGAACGGTCATGGACCACACCTCGCACCACCGCACCGGCACCGGGCACGGCCACCACCCGGGCCACCACGACCACGCGGGGCGTCACCAGGGGGCCGGGTCGGGGGCGTCGTGGTCCACGGCCGCGAGGGCGACGCTGCACTGCCTCGCCGGCTGTGCCGTCGGCGAGATCCTCGGCATGGTCGTCGGCACCGCGCTGCTGTGGGGGAACGTCCGGACGATGGCGCTGGCGATCGCGCTGGCGTTCCTCTTCGGCTACTCCTTCACCCTCTTCGCGGTCCGCCGCTCCGGCCTGGGCCTCAAGGCGGCGGTCAAGGTCGCGCTGGCCGCCGACACCGTGTCCATCGCGGTGATGGAGGCGGTGGACAACGGGATCATCGCCCTGGTCCCGGGCGCGATGGACGCCCACCTCTCGGACGGCCTGTTCTGGGGTGCCCTGCTCGGCGGCTTCGCGGTGGCCTTCGTGGTCACCACCCCGCTGAACAAGTGGATGATCGGCCGCGGCAAGGGCCACGCCGTGGTCCACGCCCACCACTGAGCCGGCTCCGGCGGCGGTCCCCGGCGGGGCCGCCGCCGTCAGCCTGTGTACTGCCGGGCCCGCGACGCCCGCTGCGAGGCCTCCAGCAGGGCGAGCCGTGACTCGACCGCCGCCGGCAGCACCCGCCGTTCCCGCAGCACCCACGGCAGGCCCGCCGCGGCGAGCGCGAACCCCCGCAGCGAGGCGGCGTCCCTCGGCACGGTGCGCGCCAGGTGCAGGGTGCGCCGCAGGGCGACGTGCGCCGGGCGCCGCAGCCAGGTGAACCAGAGGGTGTTGCGGATGCCGTGGGTGCGCCGCAGGGTCGAGTCGCGGGCGGCCGAGGCCTGGTGGTGGATGGTGAGGGAGTCCGCGTACACCAGCCACCACCCCGCCGCCGCGAGGTCGGCGGCGAGCAGTTCCTCCTCGCCGCCCAGCCACAGCCGCGGGGAGAAACCGCCCGCCGCCCGGAACGCGTCGGCGCGCAGCACGGTCGCGGCCGCCAGGAAGGACCCGAGCACGGGCCCCGGCAGCCAGTCGGGCCCCGGCAGGGGCGAGCCGCGCAGTTCCTCGACGATGGGGTCCTCGGCCCCCTGGGGTTCCACCAGGATGCGCGCGGTCACCGCGCCGACGGCCGGGAAGCGGTCCAGCAGGTCGGCTGCCCCGGCCAGCGATCCGGCCTCCCACCAGGTGTCGTCGTCGCAGAACGCCACGTACGGCGTGGTGACCCGCTCCACCGCGAGGTTGCGGCCGACCGCCCCCAGGTTGCGGCCGGGGCGCAGCAGCCGCACCTCGGGGTGGTGGCGGGCGACCGCGGCGGCGGTGCCGTCCGTCGAGGCGTTGTCGGTGACGATCACCGGTGGCCGCTCCGGCAGCGCGGCCAGCCGGCCGAGGGTGCGCAGCAGTTCGTCGCGCCGGTTGTGCGTGATGATCACGACGGTGACGCGCGGGTCCGGCCCGGGGAGGGTCATGCGCGGCCCCCGTCCAGCAGGCGGGCGGCGCGTTCCACGTGCGGGGGCAGTGGCGCCCGGGCCCGCAGGGCGCCGGGCAGGCGCAGCAGGGCCTCGCGCAGGGCGCGCCGGGCGGGGCCGTCGCTGCGGGCCTGGACGGCGAGTTCGCCGGTGCGGGCCAGGGCGAGCGGCAGCGGGCGGCGCAGCCAGGCGGTCAGCACCTCGTTGCGGCGCTGGAGGGCGGTGCGGTGCGGGCGGGGCGCGGTGGCGGGGTGGTGGTGGGCGATCACGTCGGGGCAGTAGGCGACGCCCCAGCCGCGGGCGGCGAGGTCGTAGGCGAGGAGGGTCTCCTCGGCGCCGAAGAACAGGACGCGGTGGTAGCCGCCGGCGTCCAGGTAGGCGGTGCGGCGCGCGACGGCCGCGCAGCCGAGGAACCCGAGCACCTGGGTGCCGGGCAGGTCCGCGGCGGGGCCCAGCGGGGAGGCGGCGAGGACCTCGTTCATCGGGTCGTCGGTCCCGCCGGGGCCGACCAGGGTGCGGGCGGCGAGGAGTCCCAGCCGGGGGTGGGCCTCCAGGTGCCGGACGGCGGCGGCGAGCGCCCCGGGCGCCCACCAGGAGTCGTCGTCGCTGAACGCCACGTACGGCGTGCCGAGCACCCGCACCCCGAGGGTGCGGGCGGTGGCGCCCCGGTTCTCGGCGAGGGCGACCACCCTGACCCGCGGGAAGTCGCGGTCGATCATCTCGCGGGTGCCGTCGCGGGAGGCGTTGTCGACGACCACCACGCGGGGGCGTTCCGGCAGGTCGAGGAGGTGGCGCAGGGTGTGGGCGAGGCTGTCGCGGCGGTCGCGGGTGGCGATCACCACGCCGACGGCGGGGTCGTGGCCCGCGGGCGGCGGCGTGGGCGGCGGTGTGGGCCGGGTGGTCATGGCGTTCCGGTGGTGACGGTGACCGGGTCCGCGGGGTCCGCCGGGGGCACGGGGTCCGCCGGGGGCGCGGGGTCCGCCGGGGGCGCGGGGTCCGCCGGGGGGAGCCGGTCGAAGGCGGTGAGGACGTCGTCGGGGGTGATTCGCAGCAGGGCCGGGTCGGGGCGGCGGGCGTGCGGGTCGCCGGGTGCGCCGGCGTGCCAGAGCACCTGGTGCCGGGGGTGGTCGGGCGGTCCCCAGCGGCTGGGCGGGGTGGGGCCGAACAGGGTGACGGAGGGTGTGGCGTGCGCGGCGGCGAGGTGGGCGAGGCCGGTGTCGCCGCTGACGACGGCGCGGGCGCCCGCCACCAGCGCGGAGAGGACGGCGAAGGGCGGTCCGCCGCCGAGCCTGTCGCCGTGGGGCAGTCCGGCGCGGTCGGCGACCTGGGCCACCAGGTCGTCCTCCCCCGGCCCTCCGGTGACGGTCACCCGGTGGCCGCGCTCCCTCAGGGCGGTGGCGACGGCGGCGAACCGTGCCACGGGCCAGCAGCGGGCGGGGGCGCCGGCGCCGGGGTGCAGCACCACCGTGCCGGGGGCCGGTGAGGCGCCGGGCGGGCGGGGCAGCCGCAGGTCGGCGGGGTCGGCGTCGTGGCCGTACCAGGTGAGCAGGCGGCACCAGCGGTCGCGCTCGTGCTCCTCCGCGCACCACTCGGGGCCGTCGATCCCGGGTGTCTCCGGGTGGGCGAAGGCGTACAGGCGGGCGGGGCGGAGCGCGGCGAGCAGGCGGTGGCTGGGCGGTCCGTTGCCGTGCAGGTCGACGGCGAGGTCGGGGGGCGGGCCGGTCCAGTCCAGGGCGGCGGGCACCGCGCGGCCGGGGGCGGAGGCCGGCAGCAGCCGGTCGACCGCGAACGACGCCTCGGCGACGGGGCCGAGTGCCGCGGGCGCGGCGAGGGTGATCTCGGCGTCCGGGTGGGCGCGGCGCAGGGCGCGCAGGGCGGGGATCCCGGCGAGCAGGTCGCCGAGGCCGAGGGCGCGCAGCACCAGGATGCGGCGGGTCACCGGAGACGTCCTCCCTCACGCGCGGCGGCCACGGCGGCCGCGGCGCGGGCGGCGAGCCGGGTGGAGGACCGGCCGTCGAGGTAGGGCAGCAGGACGGCCTGGCCGCCCCACTCCTCCAGCAGGGCCGCCTCGGGCAGGTCCGCGCCGGCGTAGTCGCCGCCCTTGACCCACACGTCGGGGCGGAGGCGGGCGAGGAGCTGCTCGGGGGTGTCCTCGTCGAAGACGGCGACGGCGTCCACGCAGGCCAGCGCCTTGAGGACGCGGACGCGGTCGGCGAGGGGGTTGACGGGGCGGCCGTCGCCCTTGCGGCGGCGGACCGAGGAGTCGGAGTTCACGCAGACGACCAGGCAGTCGCCGAGGCGGCGGGCCTCCTCCAGCAGGCCGACGTGGCCGGCGTGGAGCAGGTCGAAGCAACCGCCGGCGGCGACCACGGTGCCTCCGGCGGCGCGGACCCTCTCCGCCAGCGCGCACGGATCCTCCGCCTCACGGTGCCCGGCGGCCGGCACACCGGCTCCCCGCCCCCCACCGCGCCCCAGGAGCTCCCCCGCACCGTCCCGGACACCGGCAGCGGTGCCGTCCCGGACGTCGGCCCCTGCCCCGGCCGGGTTCGGGTCCCCCGCGGGAACACCCGGCTCAGCGCCGTCGCGGACGCTCGCCCCGGCACCGTCGCGGACGCCTGCCCCGGCACCGTCGCGCGTCCCCGCACGGTCACGGACGCCGGCCTCGCCGTCCACGGTCCGGATCCGGCCCGCCGCCCGGACCCCCGGCTCGGCCCCGGCCGGGAAACCGGCCCCGGCACCGTCCCGGGCGCCGGCACCGCCCCGGGCCCCGGCGCCGTCCCGGACCCCGGCACCGTCCTGGCCGCCTGCCCCGGCGCCGGCCTGGTGGATCCGGCGCCCCGCGCGCGCCCCGGGACCGGCGTCGGCCGGGAGGCGCGACCCGGTCCCGTCGTGGGCGTGGCCGGGTGCGGGCTCGGGTGCGGGCCGTTCCGGGGTGTCGGGCGACGGGTCGAGGCCGATCGCCCCGGCCGCCCCCGCGGCGACGAACGCGGTGGCCGAGGCGACGGCGTCGGCCACCGCCTCCTCGACCAGCGCCCCGTCGGCCAGGCGTCCGGCGGCCGTGGCGGCGAACCGGTCGCCGGCGCCGCAGGGGTCGCCGGGGTGGGCGGTGGGGGCGGGGAAGAGCAGCGGGTTGTCCCCGTAGGAGAGGAGGGCGCCGCGCGCGCCGAGGGTGACCACGACGGCGGCGGCCCGCCAGGCGCGGACCAGCGCCGCGGCTCCCCGCGAGACGGTGCGCAGGTCGTCGCCCCGGCCGCCCTCGGCGAAGAGGCGGGCCTCCTTCTCGGCGGGCGTCACCAGCCGGGTGCCGGGCACCGGGACGGCCCCGCGCGGGTGCGGGTCCCAGACCTCGGGCGGGCGTTCGGCCAGGACGTCGCGCAGCGCCTCGGCGGCGCCGCGTCCGTAGTCGGAGACGAGCACGGCGTGCGCGGACCGGATCGCCGCCGCCGCCTCGTCGGTGGCGGCGGCGGCCCGGCCGTCGCCCCGGTCCACCCGGGCCACCGGCAGGTGCTGGGCGAGCAGTCGGGTCTTCTCCGGCAGCGGACCGGTGACCGGCAGGGCGATCACCCGCACCTGCGGCTCCAGCAGCCGCCGCAGCAGGCGGGCGGCGGGGTCGTCGCCGAGGCCGGTGATCAGGGTGACGGGGCGGCCGTCGAGGGCCGCGAGGTGGGCGGCGAGCGCGGCGCCGCCGGGGCGCAGCCGCTCCACGCAGTCGGCGATCACCGGGACGGGGGCGTCGGGGGCCAGCCGCTCGGCGGTGCCGGCGAGGTCGCGGTCGAGCAGGGCGTCGCCGACGACGACCAGCGGGGCGGGTCCGTGCGCGGCACGGTCGGTGCGGTCACTCATGCCGGCGGCCTCCCCTCGGCACGTCGTCGGGGGTGCGGCGGACCAGCCCGGCCTGGAGGGCGTGCGGGCCTCCCCCGGCGCCGCGGGCGGGCGCGGGTTCCGGTGTGCCGGCGGGGTCCACGGGGCGGCGGCGGCCCTTGGCGCCCCAGCCCCGTTCCAGGGCGGCGTCGAACGCCTCGCAGACCATGTGGACGGCGACCAGGTGGAGTTCCTGCACGGTGGCGGTGGCGGGCGCCTCGACCGCGAGCACCTCGTCGGCGGCGGCGGCCAGCGGGTTGGGGGCCGGGCCGGTGAGCGCCCACACGTGCAGGCCGGACTCGCGGGCGGCCTCGGCGGCGGCCAGCAGGTTGGCGCTGGCGCCGCTGGTGGAGAGGAGCATCAGGATGTCGTCGGGCCGGCCGTGGGCGCGGACCTGGCGGGCGAACACCTCGTCGATGCCGTAGTCGTTGGCGATCGCGGTGGTGCTGGAGGTGTCGGCGTGCAGGGCGATCGCGGAGAACGGCGGGCGGTCGTCGCGGTAGCGGCCGACGAGTTCGGCGGTGAGGTGCTGCGCCTGGGCGGCGCTGCCGCCGTTGCCCGCGGCGAGGAGGCGTCCGCCGCCGGTGAGGACGGCGGCGAGCAGCTCGCCCCAGCGGTCGACGCTGTGCGGGGCCGTGGCGCGGAACGCGCCGAGGGCCCGGTCGAGGGCGTCGCAGTGGCCGCCCGAGGCGGAAACCGGTCGCATGTCCATCACGCCACCTCCGAGGAAGAGAGTTCGCGGCCCGCCGCCACCTGGCGGTAGACCTCTTCGACGCCGTCCGCGACGCGACCCCAGGTGAAGCGGTCGAGCACGCGGGCCCGGCCGGCGGCGCCGTAGGCGCGGCGCCGGGCGTCGTCGGCGAGCAGTTCGCGGGCGGCCCGGGCGAGGGCCCGCGGGTCGTCGGGCGGGACCAGCCGGCCGGTGGTCCGGTCGGCGACGCTGTCGCGGTGCCCGCCGACGTCGGTGGCGAGCACCGGGACGGCGCAGGCCATCGCCTCCAGCGGGACGATGCCGAAGGGTTCGTAGGAGGGGGTGCACAGCACCAGGTCGGCGCTGCGCATGAGGGCGGGCATCCGGTCGCGGGAGACCGCGCCGAGCATCCGGACGCGGTCGGCGACGCCGAGGTCCTCGGCGAGCGCCAGCAGCCGGGCGGCCTCCGGGACGGCGTCGGCGAGCTCCGCCGCGTTCTCGGTGCGGCAGGCGAACGGGCCGCCCACGACGAGGAGTTCGGTGTCGGGGATCTCGGTGAGCGCGCGGACGGCCCGGTCGTACCCCTTGCGGGGGACCAGGCGGCCGCAGGCCAGCAGCCGGTGCCGGTGGCGGCGGGCGGGCGCGCCGGTGAGGTCGGGGCCGGGCCGGAACTCGGTGGTGTCGACGCCGCAGGGCACCACCGAGACCCGGTCGCCGGGCACGCCCATGGCGGCGAGTTCGGCGACCTCGTCGGAGCAGGTGGCGATCACCCGGTCGCAGGAGCGGGCGAGTTGGCGTTCCAGGGCGAGGCGCTGCACGGGGCTGGTGTCCAGGGCGCCCTGGTGGCGGCGCTTGACGGTGCCGAGGGCGTGGAAGGTCTGCACGACGGGGATGCCGTGCGGCCGGGCGCCGTCGCGGGCGGCGAGTCCGGACATCCAGAAGTGGGCGTGCGCGGCGTCGGGCCGCTCGCGCGCCCAGACCCGGTCCAGGTGTTCCCCGAACTCGGGCATGTGGGCGAGGAGTTCGTCCTTCGGGATGGGTTCCGCCGGTCCCGCGGGCACATGGTCGACGACGGTGCCGCCGGGCATCCGCACCCGGTCGGGCAGGTCGGGGTCGTCGCGGCGGGTGTGGACGGTGACGTCGTGGCCGCGCCGGGCGAGTTCCTCGGAGAGGCGGGCCACGTAGACGTTCTGGCCGCCGGCGTCGGGTCCGCCGAGCGCGGCGAGCGGGCTGGCGTGCTCGGAGACCATGGCGATCCTCATCGGGTCACCTCCTTCAGCAGCCGCTCCCAGTCGTCGAGGAAGCGGGGCAGCCCGTAGCGGGCGAGCGCTGCCGCGCGGGCGCGTTCCCCGACGGCCCGGGCGTGGTCCGGGTCGGCGGTGTACTCCCGTACGGCGTCGGTCAGGACGTCGAGGCGGTTGGAGACGACTCCGGCGCCGCCGGGGACCGCCTCGGTCACCTCGGTGGTGGCGAGGGCCACCACCGGCATCCCCAGGTGCATGGCCTCCAGCAGGGAGAGCCCCAGGGACGTCCAGCGGACCGGGTGGACGTAGAGGCGGCGCCGGGCCATCTCGGCGTGCAGGTCGCGCTGGACGAGTTCGTGGTCGCGGCAGCGGCCGGGGTCGAGTCCGAGGGCGCCGGCGATGCCGCGGGTGCCCATGCCGAAGACGTCGAGCGGGGCGGCGTGGGCGAAGTGCGGAAGGAGGTCGGTGCCGGTGGTGCGGCCGCGGCGCAGCGGTTCGTTGACGACGACGGCGGCGCGCGGGAGTTCACCCGTGTAGAGCGGTCCGGGGTCGACGATGCCGTGCTCGATCACCGCGGTCGGCGCGGAGCCGGCGTCCCACATCAGGCGGTTGAAGTGGGTGACGTGGACCAGCGTGACGCCGGGGAGGTCCGCGGCCGGGTGCCGGGTGTCGGGCACGTCGCCGTCGGGGGCGTTGTGCTCCAGGTACACCAGGGGCGGGCGGCGGCCCAGCCACCGGTCCACCAGTTCGATCTCGTGCGGGCGTTGGAGGACGACGAGGTCGATCTCCGCGTCCCGTAGCCGTTCCGGGGGAACTTCGACCACGGAGTCGGGCCAGTCGAAGGTCCGTGCGCGTCCGAGGCCGTCCGGCCCCCGGTCGGGGGTGACCGGGACGACGTAGGTGTGCGGGCCCTGGACGAACGCGGTCGTCCAGGAGCCGTGCACGTGCCAGATCAGGATCCTCATCGGGACACCACCACTTTCTCCACCGCGGCGAGCACGTCGAGCCCGGTCACCGTGTTCAGGCACGGGTGGCCGGGGAGCGGGCAGGTACGGGCTCTGCTGTCCGCGCAGGGCGACTCCTGGTCGCCGAGCAGGACGTGCGGGACGCCCCAGGGCCGCCAGCGTTCGGCCGGCACCACGGGGGCGAAGAGGGAGACCACGGGCGCGCCGACGGCCGCCGCGAGGTGGGCGGGTCCGGTGTTGCCGGTGACCACGGCGCGGGCGCGGGAGAGCACCCCGGCCAGGGTGGCGGCGTCGGTGCGGCCGCCGAGGTCGAGGCCGTGGCGTCCGGCGACGCGGGCGGTCAGTGCGCGTTCGCCGGGTCCGCCGGTGACGAGCACCCGGTGGCCGGCGGCGGCGAGTTCGCGGACCGCCTCGGCGCAGCGGTCGGGGCTCCAGGCGCGCGCCGGGACGCTGGCGCCGGGGTGGAGGACGACGTAGGGCTCGGGCCCGGTGAGGGCGCTGGTGTCCGGCGGCGGCAGGACGGCGAGCCGCCCGTCGTCGTCCTCGGCGGGCGGGAACCCGGCCGCCTCGGCGAGCAGCAGGGCGGCCTCGGCCTCGTGGGCGTGGTCGGCGCGGCGGTGACGGACGTCGAGCAGCGCGCCGGGGTAGTCCTCGCTGTCGGCGGCGATCCGCCGCACCCCGGCCATGCGCAGGAGCAGGGCGGTGGGGAGCGGGGACTGGTGGAAGGAGGTGAGGATCAGCGCGGTGTCCGCGCGGAGGGCGGCGATCCGGTCGGCGGTCCGTTCGACGTCCGCGCGGTCCACCGGGGGCGGTTCCAGGCCGATCCAGGGCGAGTCCCAGACGAGGACCCGGTCCACGCCGGGCAGCAGCCGTGCGGCGGGCTCGCCGCGCGGGCCGCAGAGCAGGGCGACCTGGTCGGCGTGGCGGGCGACCGCGCGGACGGCGGGCCCGGCGAGCAGGACGTCGCCGAAGCTGTCGAGCCGGACCACCAGGGCTCTCATGCCGGCCTCCCCGCCTCGACCGTCTGCCCGCGGCGGTCGAGGTCGAAGTAGGCGACGACCAGCCGCACGGCGCTCAGCAGGTCGGGGGCGACCACCGGGGCCGCGTCGACCTCCTCGGCGCGGGTGACCGGGGTGGGCACCAGCACCGCGCGGGCGCCGGCGCCCAGGGCGGCCTCCACGTCGGCGCCGATGTCGCCGATGACCACGCACCGTCCGGCGGGGACGCCGAGCCGTTCGGCGGCGGACCGCACCAGCCCGGGGGCGGGCTTGCGGCAGGGGCAGCCGTCCGCGGGGCCGTGCGGGCAGATCTCCCAGACGTCGAAGGGCCCGAGGAGCTTCTCCACGCGGGCGTTGACGGCGTCGACCTGGCCGTGGGTGAGCAGGCCGCGGGCGATGCCGGACTGGTTGCTGACCACGCCCAGGGCGAAGCCGTGCCGGCGCAGCAGCGCGAGCGCCTCCACGGCGCCGGGCATCGGGCGGACCCGTTCCGGGTCGCCGTTGTAGGGGACGTCCTCGACGAGGGTGCCGTCGCGGTCGAACAGGACGGCCGGCGCGGGGTTCACGGGCCGACCACCTCCGTCCAGGGGCGGGCATCGCGGTGGCGCCACAGGCCCTCCAGCCGGTGGCGCGTGGCGGCGGGCGGGATGAGGACGCTGGTGAGCAGCATGGTGACCACCTCGTCGCGGGTGCGCGGGCCGGGGGCGATGCGCGCCCAGGCGAACTCGGCGGTCCCCAGGGCCCAGGTGAGCGCGGCGAGGCAGGCGGCGCGGCGGCGTCCGGCGGCGGCGAGCAGGCAGGCGGCGGCGCCGGCGGCGGTGATCGCCGCGTGGCGGCGGATCCGGCCGCGCGGGGCTGCGGCCTTGCGCCACCAGTCGGGGCCGTGCAGCCGCAGCATCAGGGCGTCGTCGGCGTTGCCGCGCTGCTGGCGCAGCGAGACCCAGCGGTCGGCGGGGCGCACCGGGTGGCGGGTGGTGCGGCGGCCGCGGCGGATCCGCCAGCCGGCGTCGAGGACCCGCAGCGCCAGGTCGGCGTCCTCGCGGAAGGCCCGCGGGAACCGCTCGTCGAAGCCGCCGACCTGCTTGAGCGCCTCGGTGCGGTACACCATGTCGGCGGTGATCCACAGCGCCTGGGCGAGCCCGGCGGTGGCGCGTTCCCAGTCGGTGGGGCGGCGTTCGCCGGGCAGCGGCACGGCGATCACGCCCTGGATGCCCCCGGTGTCGGGGGCGGCGGCGGCCAGGTCGTCGGCGAGCTGGTCGCACCAGTGCGGGCCGACCTGGACGTCGTCGTCGAGGAAGGCGATCCACGGGGCGGCCACCGCCTGGGCGCCGGTGTTGCGGGCGGCGGCGGGTCCGCGTCCGCCGCCGGGCAGCACGGTGGTGCGGTGGCGGAGGTCGCCGAGGACGGACAGCGGGTGCTCGAGGGCTTCCCGGTCCTCGTTCGCGGGGGCGGGCCGGTCGTCGACCAGGACGATCTCCGACGGCTTGGGCCCGTGGGCGGCGACCAGCGAGGCCAGGCAGTCGGCGAGCGTGTCGCGGACCAGGGTCGGGACGACCACCGCGTACCCGGGTTCCCCGGCCGTCCCGGGCGCCCCGGCCGGGCCGGTCATGCGAACATCCTTGCCCGGCGGACCGCGAACGGGCCGATGGCCAGCAGGTCGACGGGAGCGGAGCCGAAGCACTCCAGGGCGTCGCGCGGGTCGTCGACCATGGGCCGGCCGGCCGTGTTGAGGCTGGTGTTGACCACCACCGGCAGGCCGGTGCGCCGCTCGAAGGCGTGCAGCATGCGGGCGACCAGCGGTTCGCGGCGTTCCTCGACGGTCTGGATGCGGGCGGTGCCGTCGACGTGGACGACCGCGGGGATGCGGTCGCGCCAGGCCTCGGCGACCTCGTGCACGAACAGCATGTAGGGGCTGGGGAGCTGCCCGGTGAAGATCTCGGCGGCCCGGTCGGCGACGACCATCGGCGCGACGGGGCGGAACTCCTCGCGGCCCTTGACCTTGTTGAGGCGTTCCAGGTTCTCGGCGCGGCCGGGGTGGGCCATCAGCGAGCGGTGGCCGAGGGCCCGAGGGCCGTACTCGCTGCGGCCCTGGAACCAGGCGACGACGCCGTCCCGGGCCAGTTCCTCGGCGACGGTCTCGGCGATGTCCTCGGGCTCCTCGAAGGGGACGGCGGCCTCCTGGAGGACGGCGCGCAGTTCGTCGTCGGACCAGCCGCGGCCGAGGTCGGCGCCGGGCATCGGCTCGGGGTGGTCGCTCAGGTGCAGGGCGCCGCCGAGGGCGGTCCCGGCGTCGCCGGCCGCGGGCTGCACCCAGACGTCGCGGAACGGGCCCAGGGCGGCGATCTTCGCGTTGGCCACGCAGTTGAGGGCGACGCCGCCGGCCAGGGTGAGCGAGTCCCCGCCGCCGGCGCTGTGCAGCCAGTGGACCAGTTCGAGGAGGACCTCCTCCAGCACCGCCTGGGCGCTGGCGGCGAGGTCGGCGTGGTCCTGGGTCCACGGCTCGTGCTTGCCGCGCGGCGGCGCGTAGGCGGCCCAGTGCACGCCGTGGGCGCGGAAACCGCCGTCGCCGGTGGCGTGGACGTGTTCGCGCAGCTGCTTGAGGAAGCGGGGTCTGCCGTAGGAGGCGAGCGCCATCACCTTGAACTCGTCGCTGCTGCGCAGGAAGCCGAGGTGCTCGGTGAGTTCCTCGTAGACCAGGCCCAGGGAGTGCGGCAGCGCCTGGGTGGCGAGGGTGTCCAGCTTGCCCTCGGTGTAGCGGCCGGCCAGGTGGGAGGCGGACTCGCCGCGGCCGTCGAGGACCAGCACGGCGCTGTCCGGGAACGGCGAGGCGGGTCCTGCGGAGGCGGCGTGCGCGACGTGGTGCGGGACGAAGACGACCCGGTCGGGGTCCAGGCCGGGCAGCGCCTCGGCGAGGAACTCCGGTGCGCGGCGCGCGTATTCGAGCCGCAGCGGGTCCCAGGGGTCGTTCAGGCCCATCTGGTCGGCCGGGCGGGCGAGCCGGGGGTCGAAGGAGTAGGCGACGGCGTCGAGTTCCTCGGCGCGCAGGCCGGCGTGCTCCAGGCACCAGCGGGCGGACAGCTCGGGGAGCTCCCAGGCGGAGAAGGGGACCGGGCGCTTGCCGTGCTTGCGTCGGCTGAACCGTTCCTCCTCGGCCGCGGCGACGGTGCGGCCGTCGATCACCAGGGCGGCGGCCGGGTCGTGGAAGAGGGCGTTGATGCCAAGGATGCGCATGGAGGTGCTCCGTCCCGGACGTGCGGTCGGGGTCTGGCTCGGCTGTTCGCTTCTGTGGCTGCTGGGCCTCCCGGGCGGGGAGGGCTGGCGGGTGCCGCGCCGGCGGGGCCCGAAACCCGGGGCGGGGCACGGTCACCCGGTCGGCCCGCCCGGCGGGCGCGTCGCCCTCCGCCGTGCGTGCGGTGGCGGGCGGGCGCCGTCGGGTCAGGCGGCCTGGGCGGTGCGGGTGAACCAGCCGACGGTCTCGCCGAGCCCCTCGCTCCAGCCGGTCCGCGGCTGCCAGCCGAGGCGTTCGCGGGCCAGGGTGGTGTCGGGGCGGCGGCGCCCGGGGTCGTCGACGGGGCGGTCCACGAAACGGATGCGGGAGCCGGACCCGGTCAGCTCGATCACCCGGCGGGCCAGTTCCAGCATGGTGATCTCCTCGGAGCCGCCGATGTTCATCGGCCCGGTCTCCTGCGACTCCGCGAGCGCGAGGACGCCCTCGACGGTGTCGTCCACGTAGCACAGCGAGCGGGTCTGGCCGCCGTCGCCGGCCACCGTGAGCGGCATGCCGTCCAGCGCCTGCGAGATGAAGGTGGGCACGGCGCGGCCGTCGCCGGTCCGCATGCGCGGCCCGTAGGTGTTGAAGATCCGCACGATGGCGGTGTCGGTGCGGTTCACCTGGCGGTGGGCGGTGGTCAGGGCCTCGGCGAACCGCTTGGACTCGTCGTAGACGCTGCGCGGGCCGATCGGGTTGACGTTCCCCCAGTAGCCCTCGTGCTGCGGGTGCTCCAGGGGGTCGCCGTACACCTCGGAGGTGGAGGCGAGCACGAACCGCGCCTCGTCGACGCCCGCCCGCTCCAGGGCGTGCCGGGTGCCGGTGGAGCCGACCTCCAGGGTCTGCAGCGGCAACCGGAGGTAGTCGGCGGGCGAGGCCGGGCAGGCGAAGTGCAGCACCAGGTCGAAGCGGCCGGGCAGCGCGGCCAGCAGGCCCGGTTCGGTGACGTCGCCCTGGACGAAGGTGAAGCCGGGGCCTTGTTCGAGGTCCAGGACGTTGGCGCGGGAGCCGGTGCAGAGGTTGTCCACGCACACCACCTCGGTGCCCTCGGCCACGAGGCGGGCACACAGGTGGGATCCCACGAAACCGGCGCCGCCGGTGACCAGGGCGCGGCGCCAGGGGCGTCGGGGTCGGCCGAACCAGTTGGGGCGGCTCATACGCCTCTCCTTCCTCTCGCCTGGGGCGGGGAACTGCCGGGCGCGAGTACCCGGGTCGGCCGAACCATGCGGAACCTCACCCGTACGGGCGAATGCCGGGGCTGACCAGGACGCTTCTCTAGGATCGGGGGATGGCCGAATTCCTGCTGGAGCGCACGGTGCCGCTGCCCCTCGACGAGGTGTGGCGGCGGGTCACGGACTGGCCCCGGCACGGGGACGTCGTCCCGTTCACCCGTGTGACGTCCGACGGCCGGTTCGTGCGGGCGCGCACCGGGCTGGGGCCGGCCGGCTTCCTCGACCTGATGGAGATCACCGTCTGGTCCCCGCCCGTGGACGGCGCGGCAGGCCTCTGCCGCCTGGAGAAGCGGGGCCGGGTGGTGCGCGGCTGGGCCGAGCTGGAGGTCCTGCCGGGCCCGGGCGGCCGTTCCCGCGTCCGGTGGCGCGAGGACCTCGGCATCCGCTTCCTCCCCCGCCTCGCCGACCCCGTCGTGCGGGCGACGGGGCGGTACGTGTTCGGCCGCGCCCTGAACCGGCTGCTGCGCGGACGGTGACCTTCGCCGGCGACGGGCGGTGACGTCGGCGGTGGCCTTCGTCGGCACCGCCGTGCCAGTGCCGTGGACCTGGCGCTGCCGTACCGGCCCGTACCGGCCCGCGGGGATGCTGATCGAGGGTGGGCATCATCCGTTCGGATGACCCCGGGGTCATCCCTTCGACACGTCCTGATCAGCCTCTCCGCCGACCGGCGGGGCCCCGGTCAGGGCCGAGGATCGGAGGAAGGCACGACCGACGACCGGCCGGGACGGACGCGAAGGGGCTCTGTGCCGAGACCCGGTCCCGCCGAGGAAGGACCGCCATGACCGCCTCCGGTCACGAACTGCTCCAGGCCGCCGAGCGCGGCGACACCGACACCGTCCGCCTCGCCCTCCGGGCCGGCGCCGACGTGGAGGCCCGTGACGCACACGGTCGCACCCCACTGCTGCTCGCGGCCCTCGCCGACCACGTCGACACCGCCCGGCTGCTCCTGGCGGCGGGCGCCGACCCCGACGCGCGGGACGACCGGCAGGACACCCCCTGGCTGATCACCGGCGTCACCGGCAGCGTCGCCATGATGCGCCTGCTGCTCCCCCACGGCCCGGACCTGACCCTGTGCAACCGCTACGGCGGCGTCTCCCTGATCCCCGCCGCCGAACGCGGCCACGTCGCCTACGTCCGCGCCGTGCTGGAGGAGACCGACATCGACGTCGACCACGTCAACCGCCTCGGCTGGACCGCCCTCCTCGAGGCGGTCGTCCTCGGCGACGGCGGCCCCGCCCACCGGCGGATCGTCGAACTCCTCCTCGCCGCCGGCGCCACCCCGGACCTCCCCGACGCCGACGGCGTCACCCCGCTGGAGCACGCCGAACGCCGCGGCTTCGCCGGGATCGCCGCCCTGCTGCGCGGGACCGCCGGATGAACCGCCGGGCCTTCCTCGGCGCCCTGGCCGTCACGACGGCGACGGCGGCGGTGGCCTGCACGCCGTCGGGGCGGGAGGAACCGCGCGCCGGAAACCCGACGGAGGACCGGGCGGAGAACCCGGCGGGGAATCCCACGAGGACACCGCGCGCCGAGGACGGTCGGACCGCTTCTCCTCCCGCCACCGAGGGGCTGCTCCTGGTCACCGACTTCGGCGCCGACACCGTCACCTTCGTCGACCCCGCCACCGGCCCCGCGGCCTCGGTCAAGGCCGGCACCGCCCCCTACGGACTCGCCGTCGGCAGGGACGGCCGGGCCTGGGCCGCCGCCGCCGAGGGCGTGGCGGTGATCGACACCCGCGCCCGCCGCCGCCTGGCCCTGGTCCCGTACCGCACGTCCGCAGCCCGCCTGGGCCCGCCGACGCACGGCGAGTACCGCGGCGGCGGCATGGGCATCGCCCTGTCCCCGGACGGCCGCCACGTCCACGTCGGGGTGAACGTCCCGGGCGGCAACGGCGTGCTGGAGACCGTCGACACCACCACCCTGCGCACGACCCGCACGGTTCCCGTCGGCCGCAGCCCGTTCGACGTGGACGTCTCCCGGGACGGCTCCGAGGTGTACGTCACCAACCACGACTCCTTCGACGTCACCGTGGTGCCGGCACAGGGCCGCCCGCGCCGCATCGAGGTCGCGCCCTACGGCACGGAGGGCGGCCTGGGCTCCTGGCTGAAGCCGCACTACGCCGCCGTGCGACCGTCCGACGGCCGTCTGCTGCTGCCGTTCGAGGGCGAGAAGCTGGTCGTGGTCGACCCGCGCACCGGCCGGTCGACGATCGAGCCGATGACGGCGAACACCCACCAGCACGGGGTGGCGGTCGCCCCGGACGGCACCGTCCTCGTCGTGGGCACCGGCCCCGTCGACCCGGCGCGGGACCGCGGCCCGTCCCTGACCGTCCGCGCCCCCACCGGCCGGGAGCGGCTGATCGGCCTCGACGGGCCGCACGAGGACGTCACCGTCTCCCGGGACGGCCGCACCGCCTACGTCACCGGCGGCTTCACCCGCGACGGCCACTGGGACGGCATCACCGTCGTGGACCTCCGGACCGGCGCCACCCGCCGCCTGCCCGCGGGCCGCCGCCCCCTGGGCATCGCGGTGCTCTGACCTGGCCGAAACGCCGGCCGCCGCACCTCGGCCACCCGGCCCGGTACCGGCGCGGGAGCCGGTCCCGGGTCGCCCGCGCCGCGGCGGTGACACCGCGGCAGCGACGCTGCGGGTGACGGGGGCACGCCGGGTGGGTGCGGGGGCGTGCGGGGCGGGGCGGGGTCGCGTTGACTGGTCGGCACGCCGCCCTGCTCCGGCGCCGACCCGCCCGAGGAGAACGTGAGCACCCACCCGGAGAACCCGAGCGCTCCCCCGGACGCCGCCCCCGCGTCCGCCGGGACCGCCCTGCGCGCGACGCTGCTGAACCGCGGCTATCTGCGCCTGCTGCTGCTGTCCGCGCTGCTGGGCGTGCCGGTGGCCCTGGCGTGCTTCTTCTTCGTGGCGCTCCAGCACGAGCTGCAGCACCTGGTGTGGGAGTCGCTGCCCGAGGCGGTCGGCCACGACCGGCCGCCCTGGTGGTGGCCGCTGCCGGCGCTGCTGCTCGCGGGGCTGCTGCTGGCGCCGATCGTCACCCGGCTCCCGGGGGGCGGCGGGCACCTGCCGGTGCACGGGCTGGGTGGTCCCCCCGTCGGCCCTGCGGCGCTGCCCGGCGTGGTCCTGGCGGCGCTGCTCACCCTCCCGCTGGGCGTGGTGCTGGGGCCGGAGGCCCCGCTGATGGCGCTCGGCAGCGGGCTGGCCCTGCTGTGCGTCGGACGGCTGCCCGCCGGGCACGACCCGCAGGCCCGCGCCGTGGTGGCCAACACCGGTTCCACCGCCGCGATCTCGACCATCCTCGGCGGTCCGCTGGTGGCCGCGGTGATGGTCGTGGAGGCCGCCGGGATCGGCGGGGCCCGGCTGGTGGCCCTGCTGCTGCCCTGCCTCACGGCGAGCGCGACGGGGGCGCTGGTGTTCACCGGGTTCGGGGAGTGGACCGGCCTGTCCGTCGGCGCGCTGACCCTGCCGTCCTCGTTGCCGCGGTCCGGCCCCGACCCGGGCGACTTCCTGTGGGGGCTGCCGCTGGCGGCGCTGATCGCGGTGCTGATCACGCTGGGGCGGCGGCTCGGCCGGCGCACGGCCGCCTGGACCGCCACCCGCACCGCCCGGCGGGTGGTCGCCTGCGCGGTGGCGGTCGGGGTCTGCGCCGCCGGGTACGCCCTGGTCACGGGCCGTTCCCCGGCCGAGGCCGCGCTGTCCGGCCAGCTCACGCTGAGCGAGCTGGCCGCGCATCCGCAGGCCTGGCCGGTGGCGGCGCTGCTGGCGCTGGCGCTCTGCAAGTGCCTGGCCTGGGGCATCGCCCTGGGCAGTCTGCGCGGCGGCCCGATCTTCCCGTCGGTGCTGGTGGGCGCGGCCGTCGCGCTCGCCTGCGCGGGCCTGCCGGGGCTCGGCACCACGCCCGCGCTCGCCCTCGGCATCGCCGCCGCGGCCACCTCGGTCACCGGGCTGCCGCTGACCAGTGCGGTCCTCGCGGTCCTGCTGCTGGGACGCGCCGCGCAGGGCCAGGCGCCGCTGGTGGTGCTCGCCTCGGTGGTCGCGGTGCTGGTCACCCAGGTGCTGTCGCGCGAGGAACGGCAACGGAAGGCGTGACGCCTCCGGCCCACCGGGGCCCGGGCGCGACGCCTCCGGCCCACCGGGGCCCGGCCCCGGACGGACCGCACCCGTCCCGCCACCGACGAGGCGGCCCCAGGGCCTGTCCGGCGGATCTTGCCGTTCTTGCTGCCGAGTTCCCTTGTCACCGCCCTGAGCGGGGGCTGGTGCGTGCGGCTGCAAGGCGGAGGAGGGAGGCGACGCGGAGCGTCGTCGAGTGACGACGACGCCGCAGACGTGCGTGCCGGCCCCCGCGACCCACGTGCAAGATCCGTCGGACAGGCCCTACCGGTGGATCGGCATCGTCGCGCCGGTGAGCGGGACGCCGGTGCCGCCGCGCCGGCAGGCGACGATCTCGGCGGCGATGGACAGCGCGGTCTCCTCGGGGGTGCGGGCGCCCAGGTCGAGGCCGATCGGGGACCTCAGCCGGGCCAGGGCCTTCTCCTCCACCCCTTCCTCGCGCAGGCGCTCCAGCCGGTCCAGGTGGGTGCGGCGGGAGCCCATCGCGCCGACGTAGGCGACGTCCAGGTCCAGCGCCGCCTTCAGCAGCGGCACGTCGAACTTGGGGTCGTGGGTGAGGACGCACAGGACGGTGCGGGCGTCCACGGCGGTCTTCTCCAGGTAGCGGTGCGGCCAGTCGACGACCACCTCGTCCGCCTCCGGGAAGCGGCGCTCCGTCGCGAAGACCGGGCGCGCGTCGCAGACCGTGACGTGGAAGCCGAGGAACCTGCCGGTGCGCACCAGGGCGGCCGCGAAGTCCACCGCGCCGAAGACGATCATGCGGGGCGGCCGCGCCGAGGTCTCCACCAGCAGCGAGAGCGGCGCTCCGCAACGAGAGCCCTGCTCACCGATCTCCAGGGTGGCCGTACGGCCGGCGTCCAGCAGCGCCGCCGCCTCGGCGGCGACGGTCCGGTCCAGTTCCGGGTCGCGGCCGAACCCTCCGGACACCGCGCCGTCGGCCCCGACCAGCAGCGCCCGTCCCAGCAGATCGCCGGGGCCGTCGACGATCCGCGCCACCGCGAGCGGTTCCCGCCGCGCCGCCGCCGCGAGGGCGGCGGCGTACGCCTCCCGCACCGGGTCGCCGGCCCGCACCGGCACCACCAGCACCTCGACGGTCCCGCCGCAGGTGAGCCCGACCGCGAAGCCCTCGGCGTCGGCGTAGCCGAACCGTTCGCGGACCGGCCGGCCGTCGTCGAGCGCCCGCATGCACAGGTCGTGGACCGCGCCCTCGACGCAGCCGCCGGAGACCGATCCGAGGGCCTCGCCGTCGGCGTCCACGGCGAGCGCGGCCCCCGGCAGCCGGGGGGCGCTGCCGCCGACGGCGACGACGGTGGCCACGGCGAAGTCGCGGCCCTCCAGGACCCACCCGTGCAGCTCCTGTGCGATGTCCAGCATGGCCGCGCTCCTTTCCGCCCCGACCAGTCCTACACGCCCACGGGGCTCCCGCACTACCCGCGGGCCCTACACGCCCGCGGGATTCCCGGCCGGCGGGTCCTCCTCCGGCAGGGCCGCGTCCATGAGGTGTTCCGGCCGCACCGGCGTCCGGCGCAGGTCCAGGCCGGTCGCCGCCCGGACCGCGGCGAGGACGGCGGGCGTCGAGGAGAGCGTGGGCGCCTCCCCGACCCCGCGCAGCCCGTACGGCGCGTTCCCGTCGGCGAGTTCCAGCACCTCCACCGGCATGGGCGGGGTGTCGAGGATGGTGGGGATGAGGTAGTCGGTGAAGGAGGGG
Organism: Streptomyces sp. NPDC047130; assembly: GCF_040643475.1. Classification (NCBI taxonomy): domain Bacteria; kingdom Bacillati; phylum Actinomycetota; class Actinomycetes; order Kitasatosporales; family Streptomycetaceae; genus Streptomyces; species Streptomyces sp. NPDC047130. Next base: position 19,788 of record NZ_JBEYUK010000028.1, read on the forward strand.
TTGCGGACCAGCCCGGTGGCGCGGTCCACGACGATCTCCTCCATGAGCGCCACTCCCAGCCCCTGGGTGCTGCCGCCCTGGATCTGGCCGACCACGGCGAGCGGGTTCACGGCCTTGCCCACGTCCTGGGCGCAGGCCAGCTCCACCACCTTCACCAGGCCCAGTTCGACGTCCACGTCGACCACGGCCCGGTGCGCGGCGAACGAGTACTGGACGTGGCCGTCGCCCTGCCCGGTGCGGCGGTCGAACGGCTCGGTCGGCCGGTGGCGCCACTCGGTCTCCACCTCGACCGTCTCGTCGCCGAGGATCTCCGCCAGCCCGGCCAGCACCACGCCGTCGCCGGCGACCACCTTGCCGCCCTCGAGCCGCAGCTCCCGCGAGGCCCAGCCGGGGTCGGTGGCCCCGAACCTGGCGCGTCCGAGCTCCAGCACGCGTTCACGCACCAGCTCGCAGGCCCGCTTGACGGCGCCGCCGGTGACGTAGGTCTGCCGGGACGCGGAGGTCGAGCCGGCGCTGCCCACGCGGGTGTCGGCGGGCTGGATGGTGACCTGGCCGACGCCCAGCTCGGTGCGGGCGATCTGCGCGTGCACGGTGACGCCGCCCTGGCCGACCTCCGCCATGGCGGTGTGCACCGAGGCGACGGCCTCCCCTCCGGCGACCTCCAGCCGCACCCGGGCGGTGGAGTAGTCGTCGAACCCCTCGGAGAAGCCCACGTTCTTGATGCCCACCGCGTATCCGACCCCGCGCACCACCCCTTCGCCGTGGCTGGTGTTGGACAGGCCGCCGGGCAGCGCCCGCACGTCGACCCGGCCGTCGCCGGTCTCCCAGGCCTTCTCCTGCGGCAGCGGCAGCTCCTTGACGCGGCGCAGCAGTTCGGCGACCGGTGCCGGGGAGTCGACGACCTGCCCGGTGGGCATCACCGACCCCTGGGACATGGCGTTGCGCTGCCGGAACTCGACCCGGTCCATGCCGACGGCGTCGGCGAGCCGGTCCATCTGGGCCTCGTAGGCGAAGCACGCCTGGACGGCGCCGAAGCCGCGCATCGCGCCGCAGGGCGGGTTGTTGGTGTAGAGGGCGACCGCCTCCACCTCCACCGCGTCCACCTCGTACGGCCCCACGCCGAGCGAGGCGGCGTTGCCGACCACGGCCGGGGAGGAGGAGGCGTAGGCGCCGCCGTCGAGGACGATCCGGGCGCGGACGTGGGTGAGCCGGCCGTCCTTGGTGGCGCCGTGCTCGTAGACCAGCTTCGCGGGGTGGCGGTGGACGTGGCCGAAGAACGACTCGAAGCGGTTGTAGACCATCTTCACCGGCCGCCCCGTGCGCAGGGCCAGCAGGCAGGCGTGGATCTGCATGGAGAGGTCCTCCCGCCCGCCGAACGCCCCGCCGACGCCGGCCAGGGTCATCCGCACCTTGTCCTCGGGCAGGCCGAGGACGGGGGCGATCTGCCGCAGGTCGGCGTGGAGCCACTGGGTGGCGACGTAGAGGTCGACGCCGCCGTCCTCGGCGGGGACGGCCAGGCCCGACTCGGGGCCGAGGAAGGCCTGGTCCTGCATCCCGAACTCGTACTCGCCGCGCACGACCACGTCGGCGCGGGCGGCGGCCTGGTCGACGTCGCCGCGGACGATGGGCTGGCGGTGCACGATGTTGGGGTGCGGGACGTGCGGCGCGTGGTGGTCGGTGCGGTTCTCGTGGAGCACCGGGGCGTCGGGCGCGGTGGCGCTCTCCTCGTCGGTGACGACGGGCAGTGGGCGGTACTCGACCTTGATCTTCCCGGCGGCGCGCCGGGCGATCTCCGGGTGGTCGGCGGCGACGGCGGCGATCGGCTCGCCGTGGTGGCGGATCCGGCGGTGGGCGAGGACGGGGGTGTCCTGGATCTCCAGCCCGTAGTGCCGCACCTCGGTGGGCAGGTCGTCGTAGGTGAGGACGGCGTGCACGCCCGGGGTGGCCAGCGCCTCGGACACGTCGACGGAGAGGATCTCGGCGTGGGCGGTGGTGGACCGCAGCAGGTGGCCCCAGAGCATGTGTTCGTGCCACAGGTCGGAGGAGTAGGCGAACTCACCGGTGACCTTGAGGATGCCGTCGGGGCGCGGCACGGACTCACCGACGCCGCCGGCGTTCCCGGCGCGCTGGGCGAACCGGGTGGGCAGGCCGGAGGCCCCGGTGCGGGGCGCCAGGTCGGAGCGGACGCCGGGGACGACGGGTGCGGCGGGCCGCGCGGTGGGGCCGGTCATGCCCGGTCTCCTTCGGGCTCGGCGGAGCGCCGGGCGGCGGCCAGGCGGACCGCGTCCATGATCTTCTCGTACCCGGTGCAGCGGCACAGGTTGCCGGAGAGGGCCTCGCGGATGTCCGAGTCGGACGGAGTGGGCTCACGGTCCAGCAGCTCGTCGGCGGCGACCAGCAGGCCGGGGGTGCAGAACCCGCACTGGACGGCTCCCGCGTCGACGAACGCCCGCTGCACGGTGGACAGTTCGCCCTCCGGCGCGAGTCCTTCCACGGTGACCACCTCACGCCCCTCGGCCTGGCCGGCGGCGACCAGGCAGGCGCAGACCGGCACGCCGTCCAGGCGCACCGTGCAGGAGCCGCACTCGCCCTGTTCGCAGGCGTTCTTGGAGCCGGGCAACCCGAGCCGCTCGCGCAGCACGAACAGGAGCGACTCGCCCTCCCAGACGTCGTCGGCCTCCCGGGCACGGCCGTTGACCGTCAGCCGGACGCGCATCATGCGGCTCCCTCCGTGACGCGGGCGCTCCCGCGGTACTCCTGCCAGGTCCAGCCCAGGGTGCGGCGGGCCAGTACGCCCACCGCGCGGCGGCGGTAGGCGGCGGTGCCGCGGACGTCGTCGATCGGCGAGCAGGCGGCGGCGCACAGGTCGGCGAAGTGCCGCGCCGCCGCGGGGGTGGGGGCGCGGCCGGTGTCCCAGCAGCGCTCCTCCTCCAGCACCCCTTCGAGGAAGGCCTCGGCCTCCCGGGCGCGGACCGGGGTGGGGGCGGCGGAGCCGATGCCGGTGCGGACCGTGCGGCTCTCCGGGTGCAGGGCCACGGCGAAGGCGCACACCGCGATCACCATGGCGTTGCGGGTGCCCACCTTGGCGAACTGCTGGGGCCCGTCGGCCCGCCGGATCCGCACCGCGCGGATCAGCTCGTCGGGCGCGAGGGCGTTGCGCTTGGGCCCGAGGTAGAAGTCGTCCACGGGGATCAGGCGGGTGCCGCGCGTGGAGACCGCCTCGACCTCCGCCCCGGCCGCGAGGAGCGCCGGGTGGGCGTCGCCGGCCGGGGAGGCGGTGCCGAGGTTGCCGCCGACGCCGCCGCGGTTGCGGATCTGCGGGGAGGCGACGGTGTGCGCGGCCAGGGCGAGGCCGGGCAGTTCGGGCCGCAGCCCCTCCATGATCCGGGTGTAGGGCACGGAGGCGCCCAGCCGTACGACGGGGCCGTCGGTCTGCCACTCCTGGAGCTCGGCGATCCGGCCGAGGTCGAGCAGCCGTTCCGGACGGCGGTGGCCGAAGTTCAGCTCGACCATCACGTCGGTGCCGCCGGCGAGGGGCAGCGCGTCGGGGTGCTCGGCCTTCGCCGCCAGCGCCTCCTCCCAGCTGGCCGGTCGTAGGAATTCCATGCCTGGGGCCGCTCCTCCCGGACTGCGGTGCACGTGCCGCGTCCGGTGGGTCCGGGACGCGTGAAAGAGGTGGTCCGATACGTGTAGACGCTCGGTGCGCCCAGTACACCGCTCCGTCACCCGCCCGGGTCAGTCGCCGAAAACACGAAGGAATTCGTTGGCCGGGACGTCCATCTTGTAGATTCGTATGAAAGAGGCAGGCGTGACATCTGGGTGTTTCCATCCGGAAACACCGCCGCCTCCCTCCCCCCAAGATCTCGAGACTCGAACGGCGGCGACTGGAATGCGGCTCCGCGCACTGCTGGACACCCCCGGGCTCGGCCTGCGGCTGCTCGGCGGCGAGGACGAGCTGGACCGCGCCGTGCGCGGCGTGATGACCACCGACCTGAAGGACCCCAGCCGGTACATCAGCGGTGGTGAGCTGGTCCTGACCGGCCTGCTGTGGCGCCACGGGCCGGCCGACTCGGAGCGCTTCGTGCGCATCCTCGCCGAGGCCGGTGTGGCGGCCCTGGCGGCCGGTGAGGCGGAACTCGCGGGCATCCCCGACGATCTGGTGGACGCCTGCGCCAAGCACCGGCTGCCGCTGTTCGCGGTGGACGAGTCCGTCGCGTTCGCGAGCATCACGGAGCACGTGGTGCGCCAGGTGTCGGGCGAGCGGGCCGGGGACCTGGCCGCGGTGGTCGACCGGCACCGCCGGATGATGACCGGCGGCACCGCCGGCGGCGGTCCGGACGTGGTCCTGGAGCTGCTCGGCTCGGACCTGGATCTGCGCGCCTGGGTGCTCTCCCCCGCCGGCCGCCTGGTCGCCGGGCCGAAGGGCGCGGGCCCGGAGCTCTCCCCCGAGGTCCGCACCCGCCTGGCCGCGGAGCACCTGGCCGCCCAGCGCGCGGGCCGCCGGGCGCCGTTCCGGGTGACGTCCGGGGGGACGGTGTACTCGCTCTTCCCGGTCCGTCCCGCCGCCCGGGCGGACCGTTCCGGCCGGCCGCCGCGCGAGCGGCGGGAGACCGCCCCGGCGGGCCCGTCCCTGTCCGACTGGCTGCTCGCCGTCCAGGCGGACGCCGCCGAGTGGCCGGAGGCGAGACTGGACCTGGTGCACGGGGTGACGCAGCTGGTGGCGGTGGAGCGCGAGCGCCGGGACGCCGCCCGGACCGTGCGCCGGCGGCTGGCCCAGGAGCTGCTGGAGCTGGTGCAGGCGGGCGCCGCGCCCGGTGAGATCGCCGCCCGGCTGCGGATCGCCGCCCCGGTGCTGCTGCCGGGCGCGGACGCCGCCCCGAACTGGCAGGTGGTGGTGGCCCGCGTGGAGTGGCAGGGCGCCGAGGACCGCGCCGCGGGCGGACGGGCCGCGCAGGCGCTGTTGGAGGAACTGCTCGTCGACCCGGCGGTGTCCGGCCCCGACCCCTCCGACCGGCTGGCGGTGGCGGTCTCCGGCGAGGAGGCCGTCGCCCTGGTGCCGCTCCTCCCGGCCGCGGACGACGGCACCACGGGGCGGGCCGGCACCGGCTCCGGCTCCGGCTCCGCCGAGGACGACGCGGCCCCGCGGCCGGAGGGCCTGTCGGCCGAGTCGCTGCTCGCCGCCGTGCGCGAGCCGCTGGCCGCCGGCCTCGGCGACGAGGGCCGGGTCACGCTGGGCGTCAGCGCCGCCGTGCACTCGGCCGACGGGCTCCGCGGCGCGCTGGAGGAGGCCCGGCACGCCCGCCGGGTGGCCGCCGCCCGTCCCGGCGCGGTCTGCGTGGCCGGCCACCAGGAGCTGGCCTCGCACGTGCTGCTGCTGCCGTTCGTCCCGGACGACGTGCGCCGCGCCTTCACCGCCCGGCTGCTGGACCCGCTGCGCGACTACGACGGCCGCCACCGCGCCGAGCTGATCCCGACCCTGGAGGCCTTCCTGGAGGCCGACGGTTCCTGGACCCGGTGCGCCGCGCGGCTCCACCTGCACGTCAACACCCTGCGCTACCGGGTGGGCCGCATCGAACAACTGACGGGCCGTGACCTTTCGCGGCTCGAGGACAAGCTCGATTTCTTCCTCGCCCTGCGGATGAGCTGACCCTCGCGCGCCTCCGCCGGGGGCGCACGCCGTCCGGCCACTTTGTGAAATGTTTCACCCGACCTCTTGGCCGGAACATCTGAATCGTGCTGAGATTCCGCCACCACCACATCCGGCTCGATGACGGCGTGCTCGGGGAGGGCAACGTGGCGTACTCCGCCATGTCCGGTTCCGCAACGGCCAGCGCAACGACCGCAGGCGAGGAGTCCGTCCGGAGCGCCGTGTGGCGTCTGAGGTCCCGGGGGTGCTGGACCGACGCCGCCGCCCTGCTTCCCCACGACACGCCCGACGACGCCCTGCAGCGCGCCGCGCTGCTGGCGGAGCGCTGCCTGTACACCGAACTGGGCTGGGACGACGCCGAGGACGCCCTGCGCACGGCGGAGGCGGCGGCCCGCACCGGCGAGGAGCGCGGCGCGGCCGCCTGCGAGCGGGGGTACCTCGCCTACGCGGCCACCCTGCACGGGGTGCGCGACCGGGCGGACGAGGCACGGTCCGCGCTCGGCCGCGCGGCGGCGCTGATCCCGCCCGGGACGCCGCGGCGGGCCCTGCTGGACTTCCGGCGCGGCCTGGTCGCCCAGAACCTCGCCCACGCCCCGCAGGCCGCCCGGGCCGCCTACCGCAGGGCGCACGCCGGGGCCACCGCGCACCCGGACCCGCTGCTGCTGTCGTGCACCTGGCGGCACCTGGCCGCGCTGGCGCTGAGCGAGGGGGACGTCGCCGAGGCGCGGCACGGCTTCGCCGAGTCCCTGCGGCTGCGGGAGGAGATCGGCTACCTGGTGGGGACGGCGCCCGCGCTGGTCTCCCTCGCCCAGACGGAGACGGCGCCCAAGGCCCGCCGGCTGCGCGCCGAGGCCCGCCGCCTGCACCGGCTGCTGGGCGGGGTCCCGACCTGGCTGGCCCCCCAGCTGGAGGCCGACGGCGCCGCCCCCGCCGAGGAGCCGGTCGCGACCGACGGCGCGGCCTGACCGGGCGCGCGGCGGGACCGGCGGTCGGCGCGGCGGGACAAGGCCGGCGGGGCCGCGGTCCCGGCGGTCGGCGCGGCAGGACAAGGCCGGCGGGGCCGCCGGGCAGACCGCTACAGGTCGTCCGCGCCCGCGAAGTGCTCCCGCACCAGCCGCCGCACGACGTCCAGGTCCCGCGCCGCCAGGGCGTCCAGCAGCGCTCCGTGCTCCGCCGCGTCGGCGACCAGGTCGCCCTGGCCGCGCGCCGGGGAGCCGTCGTGGACGGGCGGCCACTGGGAGCGGCGGTGCAGGTCGTCCGCGATCCGCACCAGTTCGGCGTTGCCGGCGAGGGAGAGCAGGGCGCGGTGGAAGACGCGGTCGGCCTCCGCGTAGGTGGCCGGGCAGCCGGCCGACGCGGCCAGCATCGTCCGCTCCGCCAGCGGTCGCAGCTCGTCCCACCGTTCGGCCGGGACCGTGCGGGCCAGCCGCAGCACCACCGGCACCTCGAGCAGGGCCCGTACCTCGGCCAGTTCCGCGAGTTGCCGCGCGCCGCGCTCGGCCACCCGGAACCCGCGGTTGGGCACCACCTCGACGGCCCCCTCCGCCGCGAGCTGCTGCATCGCCTCGCGCACCGGCGTCGCCGACACGCCGAACCGCTCGCCCAGCACCGGGGCGGAGTACACCTCGCCGGGCTCGAGCTCCCCGGAGAGCAGCGCGGCCCGCAGCGCCCGGAGGACCTGCTCGCGCACCGAGGCGCGCCGGACCACGGGCCGCCGATGCGCCTCCCGCGGCCCGGGCAGCGGCGGCCCGTCGGACCGGCGCGCCCCGCCGTGGGTGTGCTCCCCGCGCACGGCGGCGCCCTCCGCGGCGTTCTCCTGCGCGGCGTCACGCCACGGCCGTGCCGCGTCGTCCGCCCGCACGCGCGGACGTGCCTGCTCCACGGGGACCTCCTGAACGTGGCGTGGCGTCGGATTCCGGTTCGTTCCGGACTCCCAGCACGATAGGTGCAGCACGCCGGTGTTCCCAGCCCCGATCTCTATGAGTAAGGTAAGGCTTACCTGCCAACGCATCCATGCTCACGGGAACGGGAGTCCGTCGTGCCCTCTGCCACCTCGGCCTTTCAGGACACGTACGACCGCCTCGCCGAGGTGGTCCCCAGCCTGACCGTGACGGAAGTCGCGCCCGGCGCACCGCTGCCCTGCGAGCTCCCCGACGCCGAACCCGGCTGGGCCCTGTCCGCCCGGTTCACCGAGGACGGCCCCGTGGTCGCGGAGCTGCTCTCCAGGGACGGGGCGAGGATCGAGGAGTACTACGGCCGGCCTCCGCGCCCGGACGTGGGCGCCACGCTGGCCCTGCACCGGTACGCCTGGCCGGTCTGCGTCCTGTTCACCGTCCCCGCGTTCCTGACCCGCCGGGTTCCGCGGCTCACCGTGGACGACGTGGCGGTGAACCTGGCGGCGGGCCGGATCGCGGTGCGTCCGCGCAGCTTCGCCTGCCTGCCCGGCGACCCGGCGGCCTCGCTGCCCGGCGCCGTGGTCGTGCCCGACGAGGACGCGCTGCGGGCCGAGGTGCGGGCGGCCGCCGCCGAGCACCTGGGGCCGGTCCTGGGCGTCTTCGGCCCGAGGATGCGCCGCCGCGGCCGCTCCCTGTGGGGCATGGTGACCGACGAACTGGTCGAGGGACTGTGGTACGTGGGCAACCTGCTGGGCGAGGAGCGGCGGGCGATCGAGGAGCTGGGCCGGATGCTGCCCGGCGCCACCCTCCCGCTGCCCGGCGCGGCGAGCTTCCGCGAGCTGCCCGGCCCCGGCGGCGAGGCGCTGACCACCCGTGACCGGGTCTCCTGCTGCCTGGCCTACACGCTGGCCGAGAACAGCACCTGCGTCACCTGCCCGCGCACCTGCGACACCGACCGCATCGCCAAGCTGACGGCGGTCCAGGCCGCCTGACATCTGATCGGATGTGCGCCCGGCCGCCCGTCAGCCGGGCCGCCGCCGCATCACCCCGTCGGGTGCAGCTCCGTCGAACACAACTCGCGCCGCCTGCACGACAGTTCGAGTCCAGGGTGGCCAACCCGCCCTCCACCACCACCCCCTCGGTTCCTCTTGACCCGAAACCCCTTACGGGTCACATCGGTTGGGCCAACATGGCCGGCAGTTACGCCCTCCCACGCAAGCCCGACGCAAGGGACACCGATGAGATTGACCGACGTTTCGCTGGATTGGCTGCTTCCGGGCGCCGTGCTCCTCCTCGGCGCGCTGGCGGCGGTGGCGGTGCTCGCGCGAGGCCGGAAGGCGTCGGCGGCGGGCCCGGCCTCCTCGGACGACTCCTGGGAGCGCAGCGAGGAACGGCGGCGGCGCAAGGAGGCCGTCTACGGGACCGCGTCGTACGTCCTGCTGTTCTGCTGCGCCGCGGTGGCCGCCGCGCTCTCCTTCCACGGCCTGGTCGGGTTCGGCCGCCAGAACCTGGGCCTGTCCGGGGGCTGGGAGTACCTGGTGCCCTTCGGCCTGGACGGGGCGGCGATGTTCTGCTCGGTGCTGGCGGTCCGCGAGGCCAGCCACGGCGACGCGGCCCTGGGGTCGCGGATGCTGGTGTGGCTGTTCGCCGGCGCGGCGGCCTGGTTCAACTGGGTGCACGCCCCGCGCGGCCTGGGCCACGACGGTGCGCCGCACTTCTTCGCGGGCATGTCGTTGTCCGCGGCCATCCTCTTCGACCGCGCGCTCAAGCAGACCCGACGCGCCGCCCTGCGCGAACAGGGCCTGATCCCGCGGCCGTTGCCGCAGATCCGGGCGGTGCGCTGGCTCCGCGCCCCCCGCGAGACCTACCGCGCCTGGTCGTTGATGCTGCTGGAGGGCGTGCGGAGCCTGGACGAGGCGGTGGAGGAGGTCCGCGAGGACAAGCGCGTGCGCGAGCAGACACGGCGGCGCCGGCGTGAGCAGAAGCGGGTGGAGCGGGCCCACCTCAAGGCGGTCAGCCGCGGCCGCGCCCCGGCCGCGCTGCCGGAGCGGACCCCGCAGGTGGAACTGGAACGCGCCGACGGCGCCGGCCCGGCCGCCGCATCGGAGCCCGAACAACTGCCCCTGCGCAGCCGCCCCTCCCTCCCCGCCCCGGAGGAGGACACCATGGCCCTGCGGCAGTTGGACACGCTGGAGCGCAAACTGAAGGACCTGGAGCAGCAGTTCGGCTGACCTCCGGTCCCGCCCCTCCGGTGAGCGGGATCGGCCGGGTCGCCGAGGTCGCCGAGGTCGGCCGGGTGGGCGCCCGCGGCTGCCGGGACCGGTGTCCCGGGCCTCGGCAGCCCCGCGGGCGAGCCCGGACCGGCGCCGCGGCCGTCGGCGGGGTCAGGCGCGGACCTGCCCCGCGGTGCCGCAGGCCAGCTCGAACCACACCGACTTGCCCAGCGCGTGCCCCCGTATCCCCCACGAATCGGCGAGGGTGGCGACCAGGAGCATGCCTCTGCCGCCCGTGGCGTCGTCGTCGGCCATCCGGTCGCCGGAGAGACACGAGGGGCGGTGGCGGACGAAGTCCCGTACCTCCACGCGTAGTCGACGCCCGGTCACGGTCACCTTCAGCACCGCGCCCCGGCCGGTGTGCACCAGGGCGTTGGTGACCAGCTCGGTGGTGAGCAGCTCCGCCGTCTCCAGCACCTCGCCGTCCAGCGGCCGGCCCGGCACCTCGCACCGCATCAGTTCCCGTAACGCCCGCCGGGCCCGGGGCACCGCGCCCAGGTCGGCGCGGCGCAGGCGCTGCCTGAGCCGGGCCCGGCGTATGCGGAGCGGTGACCGGGGCCGGGGCCGTGGCCGTGCGGCCGGTGAGGGCCGGGCCGCCCGTCGGTCCGGTCGCGCTTCCGCTCCGGTGGACGGCTCCGCCGCGTCGGCGACGGCGGAGACGCCCGCCTCTCCTGCCTGCCTCTTCATGACCCCCCGTTCGGCGCTTCGTCGCGCCCGTCCTCGAACACGTTCACGGGATGCATGCCCGCGTCCGGAACGCGGCACTCATCCCGTTCCGGCGCGGGACCGGGTGGGGGCCGGGAAATGTCAGGGACGCGGCATGTTGCGCAGGTTGGAGCGCGCCATCTGGAGCATCCGCCCCACACCGCCGTCCAGCACCACCTTGGACGCCGAGAGCGCGAAGCCGGTGACCATCTCCTTCTTGATCTTCGGCGGGATGGACAGCGCGTTGGGGTCGGTCACCACGTCGACCAGGGCGGGACCCTTGTGCCGGAAGGCGGCCTTGAGCGCGCCCGGGAGGTCCTTGGGCTTCTCCACCCGCACGCCGAAGGCCCCGCAGGCCTCGGCCACGGCGGCGAAGTCGGGGTTGGCGTTGGCCGTGCCGTGCGAGGGAAGTCCGGCGACCAGCATCTCCAACTCCACCATCCCTAGAGAGGAGTTGTTGAAGAGCACGACCTTCACCGGCAGGTCGTGCTGCACCAGGGTGAGGAACTCGCCCATCAGCATGGCGAATCCGCCGTCGCCGGACATCGAGACGACCTGCCGCCGGCGGTCGGTGAACTGTGCCCCGATCGCCATCGGCAGCGCGTTGGCCATCGAGCCGTGGGAGAACGAACCGATCACCCGGCGCCGCCCGTTGGGGGTGATGTAGCGGGCCGCCCAGACGTTGCACATGCCGGTGTCGACGGTGAACACGGCGTCGTCGTCGGCGAGTTCGTCGAGGACCGCGGCCACGTACTCGGGGTGGATGGGGACGTGCTTGTCCACCTTGCGGGTGTAGGCCTTCACCACGCCCTCGAGGGCGTCGGCGTGCTTCTTCAGCATCTTGTCGAGGAACCGGCGGTTCTTCTTCGGCTTCACCCGCGGGATCAGGCACCGGAGGGTCTCCTGGACGTCGCCCCACACCGCGAGGTCGAGCCGGGAGCGGCGTCCGAGGTGCTCGGGGCGCACGTCGACCTGGGCGATCTGCACGTCGTCGGGGAGGAAGGCGTTGTACGGGAAGTCGGTGCCGAGCAGGATCAGCAGGTCGCACTCGTGGGTGGCCTCGTAGGCGGCGCCGTAGCCGAGCAGGCCGCTCATGCCGACGTCGTAGGGGTTGTCGTACTGGATCCACTCCTTGCCGCGCAGGGCGTGCCCCACCGGCGACTTCAGCAGCTCGGCGAGCCGCATGACCTCCTCGTGCGAGCCCTTGCACCCGGCGCCGCAGAAGAGGGTGACCTTGTCCGCCTTGTCGATCATCTCGACCAGCGCGTCGAGTTCGGTGTCACCGGGCCGGACCGACGGCCGGCTGGTCACCAGCGCCGTGTCGTACGCTCCCTCCGGCGCGGGTTCGTCGGCGATGTCGCCCGGCAGGGTGACGACGCTGACGCCGCCGCGGCCCACCGCGTGCTGCACGGCGGTGTTCAGCAGCCGCGGCATCTGCGCCGGGCTGGAGATCATCTCGCTGTAGTGGCTGCAGTCGCGGAAGAGCCGGTCGGGGTGGGTCTCCTGGAAGAAGCCGAGTCCGATCTCCGAGGAGGGGATGTGGGAGGCGAGCGCCAGCACCGGCGCCATGGAGCGGTGGGCGTCGTAGAGGCCGTTGATCAGGTGCAGGTTGCCGGGGCCGCAGGAGCCGGCGCAGGCGGTGAGCTGCCCGGTGATCTGGGCCTCGGCGCCGGCCGCGAAGGCGGCGGCCTCCTCGTGCCGCACATGCACCCAGTCGATGCCCTTGTGGCGGCGGACGGCGTCCACGACGGGATTGAGGCTGTCGCCGACCACCCCGTACATCCGCCGCACCCCGGCGCGGGTGAGGATGTCGACGAACTGCTCGGCGACGTTCTGCTTGGCCATGGGTCGGCGTGCCCCTTCGCTGCGTGCTGACGATCCGTGTCCGGACCGCTCGTGTCCCCCGCCTGGGGACCATCAATCCACGCGGCGCGGGATCACGCCTCCCAGACGGCCACCGCCGTACGGTCGTCGGCGTAACCCTTCACCCTCACCCGCACGTCCGCCAGGAAGTCGGCGACCCCCGGCGGCTCCGGCGCGGACCACCGCCGCCCCAGGTGCGCGAGGAGGGCCGGTTCCCCGGCCAGTGGTTCGGCGAGGCCCGCTCCGCACATCAGCAGCCGGTCACCCGGCCGGGCGACACAGGTCCGGAACCGGAACGGCTCGCGCGGCGGTTCGGGGGCGGGCCGGTAGGGGCTGGGGGGTGTCGCTATGCCGAGGTCCATGGTCAGCTCCGCGGGCTTCACGCCGGGGGCGGCGGCCGGGCGGGGTTCGAGGTCCTCCCACGCGCCATCGCGCAGCCGGAGGAGTCCGCCGTCACCGACGCCGAAGAACACGCGGGTGCGGCAGTCCGGGTCGGCGGGCAGCAGCAGGCAGCGCAGCGACGCCTCGTCCACGGCGGGGTCGCGGCCCTCCTCGGCGGCTGCCGCGCGCAGCCGGCCGAGGGTGCGGTCGGTGAGCCGCTGCAGCCCCGCCCTGAGGTCGGCGCCGCGGCTCTCGCGGATGTCCTCGGCGAGCCGGGCCGCGCTGCGGCCCACGGCCTGCCCCACCCAGCGGCACGCGGCGGTCGCGGCCCGCTGCCCCTCCGGGGTGGCCCGGGCGCCGGTGGCCTGCGCGACCAGCACGAGCGCGCGGTCGCCGACGCCGAACCGGGCGGTCAGCAGCGCGTCCCGCCGTACCTCGCCCCGGTAGCGGGCCGAGTCCCCGCGCACCGAGGCGGCGCGGAGGGTCAGCGCGCCGTGCCGCGCGCCGTCCAGCACGGTGTCCGGCACCAGGTCCTCCAGCGCGGCCGGATCCGCCATCGGCAGCGAGGTCGGTTCCGGGTCGTAGCTCGGCGGCTCCTCCCCCACGTAGGTGACGGGGCCGCCGCCCCGGCCGCCGGAGAGGTCCAGGGTCTCCCGGTCGGGCGGCGGCGCGGCATCCTCCGCGCCGTCCCCGGCCCGACCCGCCGTGACGTCGGCGCCCGCGCCGGAGGGCTCACCGTCCGCCGCCCGCCCGGGTGCCGGTTCCCACGCGGAGCCCGCGTCCGGCGCGGGGCCCGGCTCCGGCTCGGGCTCCGCGTCCCGCACCGAACCCGGCTCCCGCTCCGGCGCCGGTTCCGGCGCCGCGTCCCCGCGTCCCTGGGCCGTCGTGTCACCGCGCCCCTGGGACCCGCTCCCGCCGCCGGGCACGGTGCCGGGCACGGGACCGACCTGGTCCGACGGCGGGGGCGTGTCCTCCGGCTCCGCGGTCGCGTCCCGCGCGGGGCCGGGGCCCGCGCCGTCGCGGGGGCCCGCACCGTCGCGGGGGTCCGTGTCCGTGCGGGGGTCCGTGTCCGTGCGGGGCGCGAAGCCGCCCCACTCCGCTCCCGCGGGCGGCGCGGACGGCGCCTGGGCCCCCGGTTCCGGGCGCGGCGCGGGAAGGCCCGACCCGTCCGTCGGCATCCCGTCGCCGACCGTGCCGGCCACCGAGGCGAACCGGTCGTCCAGGGAGTCGGGAGCCGCCGCGGGCCCCGTGTCACCGGCGGTGCCGTCGTACAACTGGCCCCACCAGTCGTCCTCGTACGCGTCCTCGTCCCGGCGGCCGGTGGGCGTCTCCCCCTGTTGGCTCATGCTCCTAATCTTCGACCGCGCCACGCGTCTGAAACCGGCCCCACCACATCCGTGCGCGGCCCCGCCGCCGGAACACATGGCCGGTCGACAACCCGAACATCCGGCCGAAGTCGGAGCGAAGGCCGACAGTCGCGCCGAACCCTGCACACACCGGCCGACTCCGGCACCCTGGAGGAATGGGAGCGTGGGAACTCCTGCTGGCCGGGGCGGTCGTCCTGCTCGGTCTCTGCGGGGTCGTGACGCCCGGGGTCCCCGGGTCCTGGCTCGTGTGGGCCGGCGTGCTGTGGTGGGCGCTCAACGATCCGCGCCCCGCCGCCTGGGCGGTCCTGGTCGGCGCGACCCTGCTGCTCCTGCTGGCCCAGCTGCTGCGCGCCCAGCTCACCCACCGGCAGGATCCGCGCACCACCGCCCTGGGACACCGGCCGTCCCTGCGCGGCTGGGCGGGAGCGGGCGCGTTCCTCGGCTTCTTCCTGGTGCCGGTCCTCGGCGCCGTCCCCGGCTTCCTGGCCGGTCTCTACCTGCACGAGCGCCTCGGCGAGCGCCGCCGCCCCCGCGAGGCGAGGGCGGCGGTACGGAGCCTGATGCGCTCCGGCGGCACGGCGCTGCTGATCGAGCTGTACGCCGCGCTCCTGGTCCTCGGCGCCTGGCTCGTCACCGTCCTGGTGGAGTGAAGGTACAGGTGCGGTGAACGCCCTGGTGGACGCCTGGTGGAGTGAGCGGCGCCGCGTCGGCCCCGCGTCAGCCCCTGAGCGCCTTCAGGTCCACCGCCCGGGCCAGCGCCAGCATCCCCGCGTCGTTGAAGTGCAGGTGGTCCCCCGGGTCGAACGCCGGCCGGATCCGGTCCGGCCGCTTCGGGTCGCGGACCGCCGCGTCGAAGTCGACCACCGCGTCGAACGGCGCCTCCTCACGGATGTACCGGTTGACCTGCTGCCGCAGCGCCTCCCGCTGCGCGGTGTGGGCCAGGTGCCCCCCGTACGGCGTCAGGGTCGCCCCGATGACCCGGATGCCCTTGGCCCGCGCCCGCTCGGCGATGGTCCGGTAGGCCTTCCGGTAGGCCTTGATCCCCTCCCGGCCGGCCGCGTCGGTCATCACGTCGTTGATGCCCTCCAGCACGATCACCGCGCGCACCCCGCTGCGCCGCAGCACGTCGGCGTCGAGACGTTCGAGCGCGCTCGGTCCGGACCGGTCGTTGAGGACGCGGTTGCCGGAGATGCCCGCGTTCAGGACGCCGAGCCGGTGCCGGGGCGGCAGGGTGGCGAGGCGGTCGGCCAGCCGGTCCGGCCAGCGCCGGTTGCTGTCGGGGGTGGTGCCGACGCCGTCGGTCAGGCTGTCCCCGAGGGCCACGACGCTCCCTGCGGCCCGCGCGGTCCGCACGTCGACGCCGGTCACGTAGTACCAGGAACGCACCGTCGAGGTGTAGTGCGCGCCGCCCACGTCGGCGGTGCGGTCGGCGCCGTAGGCGAGGAAGTTGGTCTGCTTCGCGATCCGGTGGTAGGTGGCCGGCCCGTCGTCGTGCGGGGTGTGGACGGTCACCAGCAGGTTGGAGTCACCCGGCACCTGGAGGCGGACCGGGTCGCTGACGATCTCCTTCCCCGCCGGGACCACCGCCGTGGGTCTGCCGCCGAAGAGCACCTGCCGCATGGTCCCCGGCACGGCGTCCGGCCGGGGGAAGTAGCCGTGCTCCTGCAGTGCGAGGGTGACCGAGCCGAGGTGGAGCGGACGGACGCCGAGCCGGTTGGACAGCCGGACCCGGGCCGTCGTCCCGCCGACGCTGGTGTGCACCACGTTGCGGATGGACGCGCCCGGCAGCGGCAGCGCGGTGCCGGAGGCCGCGGCCGCCCAGGTCCCGGTCCATTTCTCCGTCGCCCCCCGGCGGTCGGGCGTCGCCGCGTGGGCCGGCGCGGTGCCCAGCAGGAGCAGCAGCAGCGCCACGATGACCCGTACCGCCTTGACCATGTGTTCCGTCCTCCGCACTGTTCAGTTGGCCATGCGTCAGGTGAGCCCGGGCACACGACAGCCGTGCGCCCGGCGCACCCGAAGGTGTCACACGGTAACGCGACCGACACGGAGCGTGTCGGTCGCGTCGTCGAGATACACCCGCACGAGGGGCGGTCGCGGAGGTTTAGCCCGAAGTCGGCGGGGTGGCGGTAGCCCGTTCGGCCGCCGCCCCGCCCGCGGACAGGCCTTAGCGCGCCCGGCCCCGCTTGGCCTCCATCGCGGCCCGGCCCTCGGCCCCGCGGCGCTTCCACTCCCGCCGCATCTCGGCGCGGGCCCGGGCGTCGGTCTTGGCCACGATGTACTGGTTCTCCCGGAGCAGCTTCCGGTAGCTCTCCAGCCGCCGCTCGGGCAGTTCACCCGAGTCGAGCGCGTCGAGCACCGCGCATCCGGGCTCGGCGACGTGCGCGCAGTCCTGGAACCGGCAGTCCGCGGCCAGCTCCTCGATCTCCGCGAACACCTGCCCGACGCCCCGCCCGGCGTCCCAGAGGCCGACACCGCGCAGCCCGGGGGTGTCGATCAGCACGCCGCCGCCGGGCAGCGCGAACAGGTTGCGGGTGGTCGTGGTGTGCCGCCCCTTCCCGTCCACGTCGCGTGCGGCCTGGACGGTCATCGCGTCCTCGCCGAGGAGCGTGTTGGCGAGCGTCGACTTCCCGGCGCCCGACTGCCCGAGCAGCACGGTGGTGCCGCCGGCCACGGTCGCGGCGAGGACGTCGACGCCCTCCCCGGTCTCGGCGCTGACCGCGAGCACCTGCACCCCGGGCGCCGTCCCCTGGACGTCCTCCACCAGGTGCCCGAGCGTCACCGGGTCGGGGACCAGGTCGGCCTTGGTCAGCACCACCAGCGGCTGCGCCCCCGACTCCCAGGCCAGCGCCAGGAACCGCTCGATGCGGGCGTACTCGACCTCCACGGCCATCGACACGGCGACGACCACGTGGTCCACGTTCGCGGCGAGGACCTGGCCCTCGGACCGCTTCGACGAGGTGGACCGCACGAACGCGGTCCGCCGCGGCAGGTACTCCCGCACGTACCGCGGTTCCCCGCCGACCGGGTCGACGGCGGCCCAGTCACCGGTGCAGACGACCCGCAGCGGGTCGTGCGGCGTGACGAACGCGGTGTCCGCGCGCACCACGCCCTCCGGCGTGACCACGTCGCACTGCCCGCGGTCCACCCGGATCACGCGTCCGGGCACCAGTCCCTGCGCGGCGTACGGGGCGAACTCGGCCTCCCACCCCTCGTCCCAGCCGAAGCGGGCGAGCGGGTGCGACGAGAGCGGGGAAGACGAAAGAGAAGACGGATTCAAGGGAAACCCTTCGAAGGGCGGCCCCGGCACGGCGCGTCCATCGACGCGCGAGGAAGAGGTGAGGTCAGCCGGAGGCCACGGGGGTGAACGGAACGAACTGCTGGACGCGGGCAAGGCCCGTCACAGAGACAGCCATCGGTCACACCTCCCGGAAGAACCTCGACTCGAGCGAACGGCACTCACCGAGTGCCTCGCGAACACGGCAGAGTCTAGACCCGCCGACGATCGCGCGCATCAGGTTTTGTCCGCGCCCCCTGCCCGCGGCCGGTGCGGGCGTTCTGCGGCGTCCTCAACGGGCGGGGCCGGCGCTCAGCATGGCGTCGAGGGATCGGCCGACCGCCGCCGCGAAGGGGTACGCCCGCTGGTCGGACCGGACGGTGACACGGCGTCGTTCGCCGTCCGTCCACTCGACGGCGAGCGTCCACAGCAACTGCGTCACGTCGTCGCGCCGACGCGTGCGCCGGGTGTCGTGACCGCCCTTGGTCGTCGCGGTCAGCACGTCGAGGGCGGGGAGGTCGACCTGGGGTGGACAGCATCCGGTTCGACGACCGTGACGGTGGCCCCGCACTACTGCGGCCCGCCGTGACGGCCCCCGGCCTGCGACGGGCCCGCTCCCCCGCCCCGCGTCACCGCCCCGCCGGTTCCTGCTCACCGAGACGCGCACCGGCCTCTGTCAGCGCGACCACAGCGTCCGCACCGCCCTCAGGCCCTCCCGGGCGACCCGGAGCAGGAGGACGAGGACTCGGTGGGCCGCTTCGCGGCGGTACGGATGGTGCGACCAGACCGCGGGGAACACCACCCCGGCGAAGCCCAGGAGGAGGGCCAGCAGCACCAGGGTGCCGACGGGCGTGAGGAAGGTGACGACCTGGACGAGGACTTGTGGCATTGCGGACTCCAGTGGGGCGGAAGGACTGCGTCATGGGTGCCGCGCCGGTCGGCGTGGCAGGTCCAACGTCCCTGTCCAGCGGGGGTGTTGCGCGACCGTTCGGGTCGGTTCGGCCGCGCACCGGACATCGCGCCCGGTGGGCGGCCTAGTATCGACGAGGCGTCCGGTGCCCCGTGCTGGACGGACTGGACGCGGAGGACGGGTTGCCGGACGGATCGCGCGGCGGGGAGGGCGCACAGGACGCTCTCTTCGCCCGGCTGCGCAGGCTCGGTGACGTTCACGCGCGTGTGCGGCGGGACGGGCAGCCGAGCCTCGCCGTCCTCGCACGGGCGGCCGGGGGCCGGGCGAAGACGACCGTCGGGGAGTGGCTGAAGGGCAACCGGCTGCCGCAGCGGCTGGAGGATCTGCTCGGCGTGGTCGGCGTCCTGCGCGACGCCGCGTCGCGGCGCCCCGGCGGAATCACCGACGCCGACCGCGACCTTTTCGACGACGACACCTGGCGCGCCCTGCACACGGCGGTGGCCCAGGGCCGTGCCCGGCTGACCGGGGAGACGGTGCGGGCCGCGAGCCTCGGCCGACCGCACGACGGGTGCCAGGAACGGCGCGGCAGCCCGGACCTGCCCGACCTGCCCCGTCCTGTGGCCCGTTGGGAACCGCGGAAACTCGGCGTGCACCCGGCGATCTCCGGCAGGCCCGACCCCGGCCACGGGGCCGCCTTCGTCCTGCCCGCCTACGTCCCCCGTGACCATGACCGGCGGCTGCGGGCGCTCCTCGACCGGGCCGCGCGCGACGGTGACACGTTGTTCACCGTCGTCCAGGGCGACTCCTGCACGGGCAAGACGCGGACCGCGTACGAGGCGGTGCGCGCCTGCCTGCCGGAGTGGGACCTGGCCTTCCCCAAGGGCTCCGACAGCCTTCTGGCGCTCCTCGCCGCGGACGTGATCGGTCCCCGGACCGTGCTGTGGCTGGACGAGGGACAGGATTTCCTGACCGGGGCCCGGGGCGAGGAGACGGCCGCGCGGCTGCGGGGCCTGCTGGAGCTGCCGGGACCGGTGGTCGTGATCGCCACCATGTGGCCCGAACACCGGAAGGCTCTGCTCACCCGGCCCGAGAGGTCGTTGCGCGACCCGCACGCGCAGGCGCGTGCGCTGCTGACCTCGGGGGTCGTCGTGCACGTCTCGGCCGACTTCCCCGCCGACGTGATGCGGGATCTCGGAAGGACAGCCGATCCCTCGCTGTCCACGGCGGCACTGACGAGCAGGGACGGGGCGCTCACGCAGACGCTGGCGGCGGGCCTCGAACTGGTCGCGTTCCACGAGTCGTCCGACTCCGTCCCGGCCTGCTACGGCAGGGCGGTGGTCAGCGCCGCGATGGACGCCCGCCGCCTCGGGCACGGACCCGAACTGTCCGACGTCTTCCTGCGCGCGGCCGCCCCCGCCTATCTCGGCGAGGCGCAGCGCGCCGAGGCCGCCCCTGACTGGTTCCGGCAGGCGCTCGCCCACGCCGGCACGCGGGTCAAGGGCGTCGTCGCGCCGCTCGGCGGCGTACCCGGTCCCGGCGGGATGGGCGCGCGACCGGGCACGCGCAGGCTCGCGGACTACCTCGACCACCACGGCCGTACGACGCGCTCCTACCTGTGCCCCGGCGCGCCGTTCTGGGAGGCGGCCGCACAGGGCGCGGGCACCGCCGCGGACCTGGACGCACTCGCCGACGCCGCCGCCCACCGGGGCCGCTACCGCGTCGCCGACGACCTGCGACGACGAGCGGCGGAGCAGGGGCACGCATCCGCCTGGGCGGACATGGCGCAGTTCCGCAGGGATCGCGGCTGCCACCCGGAGGCCGTCGCCCTCCTCATGAAGGCCCACGCCGCGGGTGACACCGGTGCTCTGATGACACTCGCCGACTGGCACTTGGAGGACGAGAATCTCGACGGCGCGCTCGGCCTGGTCCCCGAGATCGTGCGCACGAACGACCCGCAGAGCCTGCTGTACCTGGCGCAGACCCCGGGACTCACGGGCGGCGACGCGGAGGCGGAACGGTTCGTTCTGCGGGCCGCGGCGCTCGGCGACGCGGAGGCGCTGACCCTTCTGGGTCGCCGCCGCATGCTCGCGGGGGACGGAGCGGCGGCGGAGGGGCTGTTCCGGCAGGCGATCGCCGCCGGGGACGCCGGTGCCGCTTTCGAGCTCGCGAGAATGAAACTCGCCGACCAGCAGGACGTGGCGGCGGCCGTGGCCGCGGCGGAACAGGCCGCGGAACTGGGCGACTTCTTCACCATGGCGATCATGGCCCAGCTCGTGATCGCTGTTGACGCGCCCGAGGGACGCCGCATGGCGCGACAGGCCGCCGACCTGGGCGGGGTGTCCCCGGCCCACACCGTACGCCTGTCGGGGTGGGAGAACCTGGTCCGCCGGCAGGGCCTCGCCGTACTCGCCGACCACGCACGGCAGACCGAGGGGGAGAGCGCGGGCGAGGCCGTGCTGCTGGCCGCGGCGGAGGAGGGGGACCTGCACGTCGTCGCGTGGCTCGCGCAGCGCAGGCGGCAGTGCGACGACCCGGCCGGAGCAGAACGGCTGTACCGGCGGGCGGCAGAGGGCGGTTACGCCCCGGCGCTGCTGTCACTGGCCTGGTCGCGCAAGGAGGCCGGGGACACGGAAGAGGCCGAGCGGCTGTGCCGCACGGCGATCGACGCGGGCGAGCGTTCCGCCGTCGGTGCGCTGGCCCAGGTGTACGAGGAACGCGGCGAACCGGACCGGGCCGGCCTGCTGATCCTGTACGGTCTGACCCCCGACGGCGCCGCCGCCGGCCCCTGGCTGCCCCCGCGCGAAGGCCACGAGCCGGACAGAGGCCACAACGCGATCGGCGGCTGGATCACGGTCGTACGGGCTCCGGCCGACTAGGCACGTCTCGGGCCGGGTCACCCGAGCGTTCCCCGGGACCGGGGTGCGACGGACCGGCGGCTCAGCCGTCCCCGGCGGCGGGCGGGGACCATGCCCGCTCACCCGACTTCCCGACCGCTCGACCGGTGGCGTGCGTCACACCCGGCGCGGGGCGGACCCGCGTTCGCGGCCGGTGCCGCGACCCGCTACGTTGACCGCTGTGCCGACGTACCTCGACGACATGGGGACGCCCGTGCGGCTCCCCCGGCCGCCGCGGCGTGTGGTGTCCCTGGTGCCGTCCCTCACCGAGGCGGTCGCCGGGAGCGTGCCGGAGGTCCTGGTCGGCGCGACCCTGTGGTGCACCCGGCCGGCCGGTCTCGACGTCGCGCGGGTGCGGGGGACCAAGAACCCCGACCGGGCGGCGATTTCGCGGCTCCGGCCGGACCTGGTGATCGCCAACAAGGAGGAGAACCGGGAGCTGGACGTGGCCCGGCTGCGCGCGGCGGGGATCCCGGTGTGGGTGACCGTCGTCGAGACCCTGCCCCAGGCCCTCGACTCGCTCGGACGGTTGTTCACCGAGGCGCTGTCGGCGCCCGTTCCCGGCTGGCTCGCCACGGCCCGGTCGCTGTGGAGCGGCCCGCTCCCGCCCGTGGCCGCGACGGTCGTGGTGCCGGTCTGGCGCGACCCCTGGATGGTGGTCGGACGGTCCACCTTCGCCGGCGACCTGCTGCGCCGGGCGGGCCTGGCCAACGCCTTCGCCGGCCACCCGGACCGCTATCCGCACACCGGCCCGGAGGAGATCGACCGGCTCGGCCTGGACGCCGTCCTCCTGCCGGACGAGCCGTACGTGTTCACCGCCGAGGACGGTCCGGAGGTCTTCGCCCGCACGCCGACCCGCCTGGTCAGCGGCCGGCTGCTCACCTGGTACGGGCCGTCGCTGCCGCGGGCCCGCACGACGCTGGCCGACCTCGTCTCCACGCTCGGCCCACCGACCTCGGGCCGGCCCCGGGCGGGCTGACCGGCCATCACTCCGGCCGGATGTGGCCTCGGTCCTCCCCCGCCCCCCTCCCGCACACTGGTGACTCCCACCACCCCCACACCGAGCATCGGTGTCCCGCGGGGCGCAGCAGGTGCTCCTGCACCTGGCCCTGCACCTCCTGCCGCTGCGGCGGGCCGGACATCCCGGCCCGCAGCCGGGCACCGGGCCGGTGCGGCACGCGTCGCCGGTTCCCGTCCACGTGCACGAGCACGCCGGCCCGGCGGCCGTGACCGCGACGGGGATGGGCGCCGCCCACCTGCTGGCCACGCTCGGGGCCGTGCTGGTCCTGCTGCGCGGCGGGCGGGGGACCTGTGCGGCCACGGGGACCTGGGCGGCCGGGGGCCAGGGCTGCCACGGGGCCCGGGCGGCCGCGAGGCCTGCGGAACGGGAGGTCAGAAGAGGTCGTCGCCGGGCAGGTCGGCGGCCTGGCGGATCCAGCTCACCAGCAGTTCCTCGTCGGGCTCCTCGTCCTCGCGGATGTCGAGGTAGCGCACCTGCTCGTGCTTCGAGCTGCCCGGCGGGAGGGGGTCCAGGGACCGCCCGTTGAGCCAGGTGACCTTCACGTACCTGTCGAAGCAGTGGAAGCTGAGGAACCAGCCGTTGCCCTCGACGCCGTAGAACGGCGAGTTCCACCGCACCGCCTTGCGCACGGCGGGCACGGTGCGGACGACGAGGCCGTCCAGGAGCCGGCCCACGTCCTGCTTCCAGCCGGGCATGGCGTCGAGGTACGCCTGGACCGGGCCGTCACCGTCACCCTTCGGGATGCGCGGATTGCCGCCCGACAGCAGCGGCGGTGTCCCTGATGCGCCGTCGTCCATGCGGGCATCGTAACCGTCGCCCGCGGGCCCCGCCCGGCCGGGAGATCCGGCCGCCGACCCGCCGGGCGGCGGTCAGACGGCGGTGGCGCCGCTGTCCGGTTCGGGGTCCGGCTCGCTCAGCTGCTCGCGGACGTAGTTCCACACCACCGCGATCAGCGCGGCGGCCGGCACGGCGAGGAGGCTGCCGACGATGCCGGCCAGGCTGCCGCCCAGGGTGACCGCCAGCAGGATCACCGCCGCGTGCAGTCCGAGCCCCCGGCTCTGGATCATGGGCTGGAAGACGTTGCCCTCCAGCTGCTGCACGCCGACGATGATCGCCAGCACGATCAGCGCGTCGGTCAGGCCGTTGGAGACGAGGGCGATGAGGACGGCCACGAAGCCGGCGAAGAGGGCGCCGATGACCGGCACGAACGCCGAGACGAAGGTCAGCACCGACAGCGGCAGCACCAGCGGCACGTCGAGGATCCACAGGCCGATGCCGATGAGGACCGCGTCGATCATCCCGACCAGCGCCTGCGAGCGGATGAACGCCCCCAGGGTGTCCCAGCCGCGCTCGGCGACGGCGGGCACGTGGACGGAGAGGCGGCCGGGCAGCTGCCGGGTGAGCCAGGGCAGGAAGCGCGGGCCGTCCTTGAGGAAGAAGAACATGAGGAAGACGGCGAGCACGGCGGTGACGACGCCGTTGATCACGGTGCCCACGCCGGTCACGACGGCGGACACCGCGGAGCCCATGCTGTCCTGGACGCGCTCCACCGCGGAGTCGAGCGCCTGGGTGATCTCCGCGTCCTCGATGTTCAGCGGGGGCCCTGCGGCCCACTCGCGCAGGTGCTTGAGGCCCGCGACCACCCCGTCCACCAGTTCCTCGGACTGGGAGGTCACCGGCACGGCGATCAGGGCCAGCACACCGGCCGCGATGACGAGCGACAGCACGGTCACCACGGAGGCCGCCAGGGCGGCGGGCCAGCGGTGCTGCCGCAGGAAGCGCGCCAGGGGCCAGGTGAGCGTGGTGAGGAAGAGGGCGACGACCAGCGGCCACAGCACCGGCCACATGCGGCCCAGGAGCCACAGCGCCGCTGTCAGCACCAGACCGATCAACAACAGGTCGGCGGAGGTACGCGCCGACGTGTGCAGCGCTGTGCGGGTCCGCGTGGCACTCAACCTGGGAGGCATGGGATCACTCTAAGGGGTTGGCCCGGCGCGGTGTTGAGGGGTTCCCCGGTTGCCCGGTCACTCGCCCCGCCCGCCGGTCAGGAGCACGTCGAGGAGGCGCAGCAGTTCGCCGGTGCGACCCCCGCCCGCCGGGGCGGGCGGGTAGCGGCGGAGGACGTCGACGACGGCCGGGGCGGCCCGGTCCGCCGCCCGCCGCACGTGGTCCTCGCCGACGCCGCGGTCGTCACCGGCGACGAGTTCGGCGGCCCGTGCCGCGTGGGCGGCCGAGCCGAGGATGTGCTTGACCTGGGTGGCCTTGGCCAGCGGGTGCAGGTAGGCGGCCCCGGCCGCGGCCGTCGCGGCCCGCGCCGCCTCCCGCGCGGCGGGCCCGTCCGCCTCCCCGGCGGCCTTGAGCGCGGCCCAGGCGGTGTCGCGCAGCGCCTTGCCGCGTTCCCCGCCGTCGGCGAACTCCCGGGCGGTCTCGATCGCCCGGCGCGGGCGCGGGTCGTCCGGCCGTTCCTCCTCGAAGACCGCGAGGACCGTCTGCGCGCAGGCGGCGGCGAAGCCGGTCACCTCGCGGAGGTCCTGTCGGGTGAGCTCGATCTCGGTCTCGTCCGCCTTCCGCGTCATGACGCCATCCTCGGGCATCCTCCCGCGGCGCCGACCGGCGGGGCGGCGACGTCACGACGGGCCCGCCCCGGCGACAGGGTGGGCCCGCCGTGGGCCTCAGTGCACCTGGGTGACCGTTCCCGCGGCGACGGTCCGGCCGCCCTCACGGACGGCGAAGCCGAGGCCCGGCTCGAGCGGGACGGCGGTGCCGAGCTCGACCGTCATGTCGACGGTCTCCCCGGGCCCGGCGGTGCCCGCCTCGCCCAGGTCGACGTCGCCCACCACGTCCGCGGTGCGGATGTAGAACTGCGGGCGGTAGCCGGTGGACACCGGGGTGCGGCGCCCGCCCTCGCGCGTCGACAGCAGCCGCGCCCGAGCGGTGAACCGGTGGCTCGGCGTGACGCTTCCCGGCGCGGCGACGACGTGGCCGCGGCGCACCGCGTCCCGGGCCACGCCCCGCAGCAGCAGCGCCACGTTGTCGCCCGCCTGCGCCGAGTCCATGGGCCGGCCGAAGGTCTCCAGTCCGGTGACCACCGACTCCAGGCCCGCGCCCAGGACTTCGACCCGGTCACCCGTGCGGACCGTGCCCCGCTCCACCGCGCCGGTCACCACGGTGCCGCGCCCGGTGATGGTGAGGACGTTCTCCACCGGCAGCAGGAACGGCGCCTCCAGGTGCCGCTCGGGCATCGGAACGTACGTGTCGACGGCGTCCAGCAGCGCCTCGACGGCCTCCACCCAGCGCGGCTCTCCGGACAGGGCCTTGAGCCCGGAGACCCGCACGACGGGCAGCGACTCACCGGGGTAGCCGTGTGCGCTCAGCAGCTCGCGGACCTCCAGCTCCACCAGGTCGGTGAGTTCCGGGTCGCCCGCGTCGGCCTTGTTCAGGGCGACGACGATGTGCTCGACGCCCACCTGCCGGGCGAGCAGCACGTGTTCGGCGGTCTGCGGCATCACCCCGTCGAGCGCGGAGACCACCAGTACCGCGCCGTCGAGCTGGGCGGCGCCGGTGACCATGTTCTTCACGTAGTCGGCGTGGCCGGGCATGTCGACGTGCGCGTAGTGTCGGGTGCCGGTCTCGTACTCGACGTGCGCGATGTTGATGGTGATGCCGCGCGCGGCCTCCTCCGGGGCCCGGTCGATGCGCTCGAACGGGACGTAGCGGGAGGCGCCGCGGTCGGCGAGCACCTTGGTGATCGCGGCGGTGAGGGTGGTCTTGCCATGGTCGACGTGCCCCATGGTGCCGATGTTCAGGTGTGGCTTGGTGCGCACGAATGCCGTCTTGGGCATGGCTGTTCCTCGCGATGGCGTGGGATGGCGTGAACGTCCCGGCCCTCCGCCCGTCCGACGGGCGCGGGCCGGCCGGACCCCGGGAGGTGGTTCTCCGACCCTCCCCCTACGGGGTCCGCCGGAAGTTCTGTCCGGGGAGGGTCACCTTCGGGCGCCGTCGGCGGCCGCGAGGAGCGGGACCGCGGGGAACGTCACGGCAGCCTTCGAGGCATCCGCGACCGCGGATGCTGCGACGAGGGCGAAGGCGTGCCGGTCCATGCCGGGGAGCATGCCGGAGGCGGGCGTCGGGCGTCGACCGGTTTTCCGCGGGGCTGTCGCCGCAGTGCCGTCGGACGGCGCCCGGAGGTTATTCAGGTGCCCGGTTGC
Organism: Streptomyces sp. NPDC047130; assembly: GCF_040643475.1. NCBI lineage: Bacteria > Bacillati > Actinomycetota > Actinomycetes > Kitasatosporales > Streptomycetaceae > Streptomyces > Streptomyces sp. NPDC047130. Next base: position 46,226 of record NZ_JBEYUK010000028.1, read on the forward strand.
CGCCGGTGGGGCAGACTCGCGCGCATGGCGGAGATGACGACGTTCCGGGACGCGGTCGCGGCCTGGGCGGCCGGCGGATCCGCCGGGCCGGCGGCCGAGTCGGCGGCCCGGCTGCGGCTGCGGACGGCGGTGCTGCTGGAGGGGCCGAGCGACCTGGCCGCCGTGGAGGCGCTGGCCGCCCGGCGCGGACGTGACCTGGCGGCCGAGGGCGTGTGCGCGCTGTCGATGAACGGCGCCATGAACGCGGGCCACTTCGCCCGGGTCCTCGGTCCTCCCGGCCTGGGTCTGCGGCTGACCGGCCTCTGCGACGAGCGCGAAGAGCCCTACTACCGCCGCGGCCTGGAGCGGGCGGGCGCGCCGGAACGGGACGTCTTCGTGTGCACGGCGGACCTCGAGGAGGAGCTGATCCGCGCGCTCGGCGCGGAACGGGTCGAGGAGACGGTGCGGGCCGAGGGCGAGATGCGCGCCTGGCAGACCTTCCGGAGCCAGCCCGCCCAGCAAGGCCGCCCGGTGGAGGGGCAGTTGCGGCGTTTCCTCGGCACCCGCAAGGGCCGCAAGATCCACTACGGCCGCGTCCTGACCGAGGCCCTGGGCCCCGGCGACGTGCCGGCCCCGCTCGAGGACCTCTTCTCGAGCCTGTGAACGCCCCGAACGGAGACGGACGAGGAATGACCTCCCACCTGCACGCGCTCACCCTCGACGCGCTCGACCCGTCCCGCCTCGCGGGGTTCTGGGCGGGCCTGCTCGGCCGCGGCCTCCGCGAGGACGCCGACGGCGCGGTCGTGGTGCTCCCCGCGGACGCGACCGGTCTGCCGCTCCGGTTCGTCGCGACGCGGGAGCCCAAGTCGGCGCGGAACCGGCTGCACTTCGACCTGACGAGCGCGTCGGCGGACGGGCAGAAGGAGACCGTGGCCCGGGCGCTGGAGCTCGGCGGACGCCACGCCGACGTGGGCCAGTCGCCGGACGAGCAACACGTGGTGCTGGCCGACCCGGACGGCAACGAGTTCTGCGTCATCGAGCCGGGCAACGGCTTCCTGGCGGGCTGCGGCCCCGTCGGCGCGCTGTCCTGCGACGGTTCCCGGGCGGTCGGCCACTTCTGGAGCCGGGCGCTGGACTGGCCGCTGGTCTGGGACGAGAACGAGGAGACGGCGGTCCAGCATCCCGCCGGCGGGATGAAGATCACCTGGGGTGGGCCGCCGCTGATGCCGCGGTCGGGCCGGGACCGGATCCGCTTCGACCTCGTCGTCGCCGCCGGCGGCGACCTGGAGGCGGAGGCCGCCCGTCTGACCGCCCTCGGGGCGCGCCGCGGCGCGGCGGCGGAGGACGGCCGGACGGTGCCGCTGACCGATCCCGACGGCAACGACTTCACCCTCCGCGCCGCCCCCTAGCGGCCGGTCCGCCGCCGTTGCCGGGGCCTGTGCCGCTGCGGCTGCCGGGGCGCGCGCCCGGGCCCCGTGACCCGCGTGCGCGCTGCGGCGGGCAGGCCCTAGCCTGGGTCCGGTCAAGATCACAGAGGAGGGGCCATGACGGACATCGTGAAGGACGCGGCGCGTACGGTCTTCGAGCGGTACGACCTGGACGGCGACGGCCAGGTGACGGCGGAGGAGTACCGGCAGGTCGTCTCGGAGCTGGAGGGTTCCGAGATCACCGCCGAGCAGGCCCGGGACCTGATCGACGCGCTGGACACCGACGGCGACCGGCAGATGTCCTTCGAGGAGTTCTGGGCCGCGATGAACGGCTGACCGCCCGGCCTCCACGCCACCCGCGCCCGGGCCCGCCGCCCGGGCCCTCGCCCGCGCCGCGGGTGCCGCCCGGGCGCGGGCGAGCCGCTGGTCGCGCTCGGCCTCGGCGCCTCGTGCAACCGGTTCCGCAGTGCGGACGAGGAGGCGTAGCACGGGCGCGGCCCTCGCGGGTTCCGGCCGGTCGTGTCGAAGCGTTTCAGGCGGTGGTGGCCGCGACGATCTCCGCGCGGATCTCCTCGAGCCGGTCGTCGAGGTAGAAGTGGCCGCCCGGGAAGGTCCGCAGCCGGAAGGGGCCGGTGGTGTGGTCCCGCCAGTGCTCGACCTCGGCGACGGCCACCGCCGGGTCGGTCTCGCCGGCGAGGGCGGTGACCGGGCAGGTGAGCCGCAGGCCCGCGGGGGCGCGGTAGTGGTTGCTGGCGTGGAAGTCGTTGCGGACGGTCGGCAGCACCAGCTCGCGGAAGGCGGGGTCGTCCGGGACGGGCGTCCCGCCGTCGCCGTTGAGGCGCTCGAGGATGCCGAGCAGTTCGGCGTCGGTCTCCAGCGTCGGCGGCTCGTGGCCCAGGGGGCGGGCGGGGGCGCGGCGCGCGGACGCGAACAGCGCGCGGACCTTCGCCCCGCGCCGCTCCAGCCGTACGGCGGTCTCGAAGGCGACGGCCGAGCCGAGGCTGTGGCCGAACAGCACCAGGGGCAGGTCGGCCCAGGGCTCCAGTTCCTCGGCGACGCGGTCCGCGAGCTCGCAGACGTCCGCGACGCACGGTTCGGCGATCCGGTCCTGCCGCCCCGGGTACTGGACGGCGAGTGCCTGCGCGTCGGGCTTCAGGGCGCGGGACAGCGGGTGGTAGTAGGTGGCTCCGGCCCCGCCGTGCGGGAAGAGCACCACGTGCGGCGCGTCCTCGGCCGCGGTGTGGAACCTGCGTATCCAGGCGGTCCTCTTCGGGCGCTCGGTCATGGCCCCTGCCTTCCGTTCGACTGCACACCGCGGCCCGATCATCGCACCGCCCCCGCAGGGGCCCGGTCACCGGGCCCGCCATCGCGGGGCCTGGTCGTCGGGGGCGTCCGCCACCGCGACCAGGTCGACGAACCAGTCGTGCACGGTGTCGCCGTCCCAGAGCGCCTCCACGGCCACCACCCTCCCCGGCAGGGCGGCGGCGCGGTCCAGAGGGACGGGAGGTCCAGCGGGTCGGGTTCCGGGCGGGGGACGAGGTCCCCGAGCGCCCGGGTGGCGCCGTCCGACCAGGTCAAGGGCCTGGTGGATCCCCACGCGCTCGCCGGGCAGCGCCTGCCGCACCACCTGGACCGCCCGGACCACCATGCCCTGGCGGACGACGGCGTCGATCTCGGCGCGGGCGGCCTCGCCCATCCGCTCCCACAGTTCCTGCTCCATGCGGCGAACCTAGGGGAGCCTCAGCCCCGGGGTCGTCCGGGTATCCCTCTGACCTGTGTCTTCGTGGAAGTGTGCGCGTTTCGTGGTTTTTCGTGACAGAAGCGGAATATTGCGTTCCGTGTCCGCTGTTGAGATGGGCAGCGGCGGGAGCACCGGGTTCCGGCCGGGGGTTTGGTCTCCCCGCAGGGGGACACCCCGTCGCCGGGTCCGCGGTCCGTCGGCGGCATCCCACGCGAGCAGACGGGGAGTTGGGACCACCGGAGGGTCACAGGCCTCCGACCTTCCGGCAGAGGGTCCGGGCGCGACACGGCTTTGGGGAGTCGTGGGGCGCTCGGACTTGCTCGTTCCGTCCCCGCGCACCCGTCACCGGTACTCCCCCGCCCCTTCGCCGCCCCCGTTCCGTCCGGGCGCGTCTGCTGCGATCATGGCCTGACCTCGCCCTTCGCCCCTGCCGTCAGCCGCCCAGGAGAGCCGCATGTCCTTCGACGCCGCCGCCGTGCGCGCCCATTTCCCCGCCCTGCTCAGCTCGGGCTGGGCCCGGTTCGACGCCCCGGGCGGTACGCAGACGCCCGCGCCGGTGGTGGAGGCCGTCGCCGAGGCCCTCACGCGCCCCCTGGCCAACCGGGGCACGCTGACCGAGGCCCAGCGCAACGCGGACCGGATCGTCACCGAGGCCCGCGAGGCCATGGGCGACTTCCTCAACACCCCCGCCCGCACCGTGGTGTTCGGGCGGAGCGCGACCCAGCTGGTGTACGACCTCGCCCGCACCCTGGCCAAGGACTGGGGGCCGGGCGACGAGGTGGTGGTCTCGCGGCTCGACCACGACTCCAACATCCGCCCCTGGATCCAGGCCGCGGAGGCGGTGGGGGCCACCGTGCGGTGGGCCGGGTTCGACGCGGCCACCGGCGAGCTGCGCCCGGAGCACGTCGAGGCGGCGCTCTCCCCGCGCACCCGCCTGGTCGCGGTCACCGCCGCCTCCAACCTCAACGGCGCCCGCCCCGACGTCCCGGCACTCGCCTCCCTGGTCCACGCGGCCGGCGCGCTGCTGCACGTGGACGCCGTGCACCACGCCGCGCACGCCGCCGTGGACCTGCCCGCCCTCGGGGCCGACACGCTGGTCTGCTCGCCGTACAAGTTTCTCGGCCCGCACCTGGGCGTGCTCACCGGCCGCGCCGGGCTGCTGGAGTCGCTGCGCCCGGACAAGCTGCTCCCGTCCGGTGACGCCGTCCCGGAGCGCTTCGAACTGGGCACCCTGCCCTACGAGTTGCTGGCGGGCACGCGTGCCGCCGTGGACTTCCTGGCCGGTCTGGCGCCGGCCGGCGCGGGGAAGGACCGCCGGGAGCGCCTGGTCGCGGCCTTCGCGGCGCTGGAGGAGCACGAGGACCGGCTCCGCGACCGCGTCACGGAGGCCCTGGCCCGGTTCCCCGGCGTGACCGTCCACTCCCGTGCCGCGCACCGCACCTCCACGCTGCTGTTCACGGTGGACGGCATACCCGCGGCCGAGGTCTCGCGACGTCTGGCGACGCACCGCGTGGACGCGCCGGCCGGCTCCTTCTACGCGCTGGAGGCCTCCCGCCACCTGGGGCTCGGCGCCGAGGGCGGCGTGCGGGTGGGTCTGGCCCCCTACAACGACGACGCGGACGTCGACCGTCTGCTGGCGGCGCTGGCGGACGTGCTGGGCTGAGCCCTGCTGGACTGGGCCCTGCTGGGCCGGGCCCTCCCCTCACCTTCCTCCCCCCGCCCTCGCCCGCCCGGCCGGGTGAGCCGGAAGGCCGATCCGGGGCCCTCCGGCTCCCAGCCCTGCTCCCGCGCGGTCCGGACGGCCGCCGCGACCTGGGCGGGGAGCACGGGCACCGCCTCGAAGGCGAGCACGTTGTCGGGGCGCAGGTGGCCGGTCGTGACCAGCAGGACCGTTCCGCGCGAGCGGTCGGTGCCGGCCGCCTCGACGGCGTAGGTCATCGGCGACCCGCCGCAGCACCCCTGGCCGCAGGACGCCTGCCTGCGCACCCGCCACCGGTACTCGGTCCCGTCCACGGTGATCCGCCGGGAGCCCTTCCTGTTCAGCGCCATGCGCCGGACGGTAACGGAGGGGCGGCGCGGCCGGCCACGGGATACAGTGCGCGCTTGATCGCGTACAGCCGAAAGGGGCGGGGATGCGGAGAGCGGTGACCGCGGCGGCGATGGGCGCCGTGGTGCTGGCGGGCCTGGTGGGGTGCGGCTCCGGGGGTGACGGTCGGACGGCCGAGGCGTCGGACCGGGCGGAGGCGTCGGCCGGAGGGAGGACCGGTTCCGCGGAGGTCGCGAGGAGCGGGGGGACGGTGGGGCCGGCCGGGTCGCCGTGCGCGCTGCCCGTGTCCTTCGACACGGCCGCCGACTGGAAGGCCGAGGAGGTCACCGACGCCGAGCAGGCCCTCGACGACATGCCCGAGGACATGAAGGAGCTGGGCCTGGACGAGGTCGCCCGCGAGATGCTCCGGCAGGGACCGGTGACGGCGGCGTGCGAGGTCGACGGCGACGGGGCCGGCCACCTCGGGTTCCTGCGCGTGTGGACCGCGGGCCCGTCCGGGGACGACGCCACCACCGTGCTGAAGGACTTCGTGGACGCGGAGACCGAGGGGGTCGAGGAGGCCCGGTACAGCACGTTCGAGACCGCCGACGGGCTGGCGGCGGCCGAGGTGCGGTACCTGACCATGAGCGTGCTGTGGGAGGAACTGGTGCCGCGGCGGGCGCTGGCCGTGGTGACGCCCGACGGGCCGGTGGTCGTGCACCTCGGCGGAACCGACGAGGAGGAGCACAAGGCGATGCTCCCGGCGTACGAACTGGCGCGCACGACCCTTCACACGACCTGACCGTCTCCGGCACTCCTCCGGCACTCCTCCGGCGGAACCGCCGGTACCGGCACACCGTCCTCCCCCGTGTCGTAGAGAGTGCAGGGGAGGCACACATCGTGGCTTGGCAGAACAACCCCCAGCCGCCACCACCACCGGTTCCGCCGCAGCAGCCGGCGCCCGCGCCCAGCCGGGCGAAGGGCTGCCTGGGGAGCCTGCTGACGCTGGGCGTGGTGCTCGTGGTGGGGTTCGGCGCGTCGCAGGTCCTCAAGGACGAGGACACCGGCGCGTCGTCCTCGCCCGGGCCGGGCGCTTCGTCCTCGTCCGGGGCGTCGGACCCGTCCGGTTCCGAGGAGTCGAGGAGCTGGGAGAAGGGCGACTGCGGCGGTCCCGACCCGGAGAAGGGGTCGGACAGCTACCGGATGTTCGACTGCGACGAGTCGGGGGCGACGTTCAAGGCCCTGGAGATCATGGACGGCAGCTTCATGCCGGAGTCCGTCCAGTGCCCGGCCGGCACCGACCTGATCATCGAGGTCTCGATCTCGTACGGAGGCTCGGAGGCGGGCGGCATCCCGACCGAGACGGTCTGCGGCCGCAACCTGTCGGACGACCACCCGGGTGACGCGGGCGCGGGCGGCGGCCAGCTGGTGGAGGGCGACTGCGTCGACGCCAAGGCACAGGAGATCGCCTGCGCCTCGGCCGGCTCGGCCGACCACAAGGTCCTGGGCCTGGTCAAGGAGAAGTCGGAGTGCCCGGCCGGCACCACCGCGCCCATCGAGCTGATGTTCGCGATCGGCCGTCCGTTCGACGTGATCTGCGGCGGCAAGGTCTGATCCGCCCGCCCGGTGGCCCGGTCTCCGCCCGAGGGCGGGTCCGGGCCACCGGGTGTTCAGGGCGAGAGCCGTCCCGCGAGGCGTTCGTGGATGCGGGCGCTCGCCTCGTTGAGCCCGACCACCGTCACCCGCTTCCCGCACCGGGCGTACTTGGTCTCGACGGCGTCCAGGGCGGCCACCGAGGAGGCGTCCCAGATGTGCGCGGCGGACAGGTCGATGACCACGTCGTCCGGGTCGCCCTGGTAGTCGAACTGCGTCACCAGCTCGTTGGACGAGGCGAAGAAGAGCTCACCGGCGACCCGGTACACCACCCGCCCCTCCTCGGGGCGGAAGGCGGCGGTGACGTCCACCAGGTGGGCGACGCGTCGCGCGAAGACCACCATGGCGGTGATCGACCCGACCACCACACCGACGGCCAGGTTGTGGGTGGCGACCACACAGACCACGGTGATCACCATCACCGCGGTCTCGCCCAGCGGCATCCGCCGCAGCGTCCGCGGGGCGACCGAGTGCCAGTCGAAGGCGGTGATCGAGACCATCACCATCACCGCGACCAGCGCGGCCATCGGGATCTCGGAGACCACCGGTCCGGCCACCACGCACAGGACCAGCACGAAGACGCCCGCCAGGAAGGTCGACAGCCGCGTCCGGGCGCCGGAGACCTTGACGTTGATCATCGTCTGCCCGATCACCGCGCAGCCGCCCATGCCGCCGAAGAGGCCGGTGACGATGTTCGCGATGCCCTGCCCCACGGACTCGCGGGTCTTGCTGGAGCGGGTGTCGGTGATGTCGTCGACCAGCTTGGCCGTCATCAGCGACTCCATCAGCCCGACCAGGGCCATCGCGAAGGAGTACGGGGCGATGGTGGTGAGGGTGTCCAGGGTGAACGGCACGTCCGGCAGCCCCGGGACCGGCAGCGCCGACGGCAGCTCCCCGCGGTCGCCGACGGTGGGCACCGCGATGCCCGCGGCCACCGTGATCACGGTGAGGATCACCACCGTGACCAGCGGCGCGGGCACGGCGGTGGTCAGCCGGGGGAAGAGCACCAGCATCGCCAGGCCCGCCGCCAGCAGCGGGTACACCGCCCACGGGACGTCCCGCAGCTCGGGGACCTGGGCGAGGAAGACGAGCATGGCCAGGGAGTTCACGAACCCGACCATCACCGAGCGCGGCACGAACCGCATCAGCCGGGCCACGCCCAGCAGGCCCAGCACGATCTGGAAGACGCCCGCCAGGAGGACGCCGGCGATCAGGTACCCGAAGCCGTGCTCCCGGTTCAGCGGGGCGATCACCAGGGCGACCGCGCCGGTGGCCGCGGAGATCATCGCCCGGCGTCCGCCGACGACCGAGATGGTCACCGCCATGAGGAACGAGGCGAAGAGGCCGACCGCCGGGTCGACCCCGGCGATCACCGAGAAGGAGATCGCCTCGGGGATCAGCGCCAGGCCGACCACCAGCCCGGCCAGCACCTCGGTGCGCCACACCGCGGGGTCTCGGATCCAGGCGGGCGGCGCCGGGAGGCGGCGGCGTCCGCCGGGCGGGGCCGGGGACGGCGTGGAGGACATGCGACCGCTCCTGGTGCGGGGGGGGCCGGCGGACGCCGGCGGAGGAGGGAGGGGCGTGGGTCAGCGGCCGTGGGTCAGCGTCCGTTGTAGCGGCCGGGCCGGTGGTTCATGGCTATCACCAGGTTGAGCACCGCCACACCCGCCAGCGAGGCGAGCACCACCATCGGCTCCACCAGCGGCAGGGCGCACAGGATCACCGCGGCGTCGAGGCCGAGCTGCACGTAGCCGGCCCGCCAGCCGCGGCGGTCCTGCAGGTGCAGCGCGAGGATGCCGAAGCCTCCGCCGCTGGCGTTGTGGCGGAACACCACGATCATGCCGAGGCCGATGCACAGGCCGCCGAAGACGGAGGCGTACCAGGGGCTCAGCCCGGACAGGGTGACCAGCTCCTGCTGGACCGGCGTCAGGGCCGAGGTGAGCCCGACCACCGCCAGGGTGCACAGCGTGAACGACCGGCCCATGCGCCGCAGGGCGAAGTAGTAGAAGGGCAGGTTGATCACGAAGAACACGGCGCCCAGCGGGAGGTCGCCCGCGTAACTGATCAGGAACGACGCGCCGGCGAGACCGCCGGTGACGCCGCCGACGGCATGGAGGAGGGTGAGCCCCCAGGACATCAGGAAGGCGCCGATCACGTACGCCGCCAGGTTCTCCGCGAGGGTGTGCGGAGCGGCCGGGGAGGCGGCCGCGGCAGGGGTGTCGACCGTGGTCCGGGTGCCGGCCTCGGTCGAGAGGGCAGAACTCGACATGGCCGAAAAAGTATCACCTATCTTTCGCACGCCTGTTTCCAGACGGTGTCGCCTCGTGGTACCGGACGTTGCGCGTCTCCGGAGCGCGGCGGCACGCCGCGGACACGCCGGCGCCCCGGGCTCCCGTCCCGGCGTGGGGCGGGCGCGCGGGGCGCTCGGGGGGGCCGGACCGGCCGCGGTCAGGCCTGCTCGACGGCCGCGGCGGCGATCTCGTTGTCCACGTAGGTGGCGTCCTCCGGGAGGCTGTCCATGAAGGAGCTCACCGAGAAGACGGCCTTGCCGGGGCCGGGCGGGCCGTAGCCGGGGGGCGAGGAGAGACCGAAGTCCTCCATCGTCTGCCGGTACGCCTGGAGCAGCCGGATGTGGTACTCCAGCGGCGCGCCGTCCGGGTTGGTCCTCCCGAGCGGCGTGGTCGGCTCCGGGCACCAGGTGGTGAACCGGGGCGTGATGCCGTTCGACATGAAGAACCGCAGGCCCTCGGTGGTGGAGGCGATGGCCTCGTCGACCGTCTTGAAGCCGAACGGCTCGGCCATCTCGACGCCCGCCACGAAGTTCGGGATCACGTTTCGCGGGCCGAAGATCTCCGCGGAGTCCAGGATCCGGCGGTGCCACTCGTCACGGCCGACGTACCGCTCCTTGCCCGGGCAGTACATCTTGAACAGGTACTCGTCCCACACCTCGAAGTTGGGGTGGTAGATCTTGACGCCGTAGTCCTTGAACCGCTGGACGTCGTCCTTGGGCAGCGCCTGCGCGACGACCTTGCCGATCCAGCGGTCGGGGAAGCGCTCCTCGATGGCCTTGGCGTAGTGGCCGTAGAAGTCGGCCTCGTCGCGCCCGGCGACCTTGGAGGTGATGGCGCCGCCGGTGAGGGTGTAGGCGGTGGAGGTCTTCTGGGTGTCGTACCTGTCGATGATCTCCAGGGCCTCCAGCACCTCCTCCACGTCCTTGACGCCCGTGTAGGGGCGGCCGGCCTTCTTGTGCTGGCGCCAGTTGTGGTTGATGTCGCAGTACTGGCACTCCTCCTTGACGCCGAAGTACTGGCACACCCGGAAGACCGTGAGGTAGATCAGGTAGCCCCACTGGATGGTGGGGGCCACCTCCATCACGGACTTCCCGTTGGAGAGCTTGTGCCGGTAGTACTCGGGCATCGGCGGGACGCCGACGTCGGCGATCCGCTTCCCGTCGAGGTAGAGGCCCAGCATGCCGCTGTCGTCGGCGGCGACCCGGTACGGCGAGTTCGGGTTGACCCGGACCGAGACGACGGTGCGCCGCAGGTCGTAGGGGCCGCCGGTCAGGATGATCTCCTCCGGCGGACGGCGCAGCGCGGCCTCGCCGAGTTCGGGGAGGGTGCCGTGGTCGAAGGAGAAGATGAAGTAGGACTTCGGCTTGACCTCGCCGTCCTCGTTGTCGCTGAGCGCCGAGGCGTCGAAGGCGACGCCGCCCCGCAGCAGGTCCTCCTTGAACACGGCCTCCCGCGGTACCCCGGGGAACCTCTCCATCAGATCCTCGACCAGCGCGGTACGACTGCCCGTGTCCGTGCTCATACCGTTCTCCTTCCCATGCGCGACTTCTCACCGTATGCCGCCGGTGACGCGGGTGCGGTACCGGGTCCCCGTGTCACGCCCCGGAGCCTGCCCCGATGTGGGGCACCTCACAGTCCTCCGGGCAGGTGAGGGCTTTCCCGGGGTCGGGTGAGAGGCTGAGGTCAGACCCGCGCGCGGCGCCACGCACGGCGCTGCCGCGCCCGCTCCGGAGGAACCGCATGTCCCGCACCACCACCCCCGCCGCCCTGGCCAACTGGGCGGGCAACATCGTGTTCTCCACCACCGAGCTGCTCCGGCCGACCACCCTCGGCGAGCTCCGGGAGACCGTGGCGGGCCTGGACCGGGTGCGGGTGCTCGGCAGCGGGCACTCCTTCAACACCGTCGCCGACCCGGGCGCCGGCGGCGCGCTGCTCTCGCTGGACGCTCTGCCGGCCGAGATCGACGTGGACACGGCGGCCCGTACGGTCCGGGTGGGCGGCGGGGTGCGGTACGCGCGCCTGGCCCGGGAGGTGCACGCGCACGGGCTGGCGCTGGCCAACATGGCCTCGCTGCCGCACATCTCGGTGGCCGGCTCGGTCGCCACCGGCACCCACGGCTCGGGCGCCGCCAACGGCCCGCTGGCCGCGTCGGTGCGCGAGGTCGAGCTGGTCACCTCCGACGGCTCGGTGACGGCCGTCGGCCGCGGCGACGCCCGCTTCGGCGGCGTGGTCACCTCGCTGGGCGCGCTGGGTGTGGTCACCGCGCTGACCCTGGACCTGGAGCTGGCCTTCGAGGTGGAGCAGCGGGTCTTCACCGGGCTGCCGCTGGACGGGCTGGACTTCACCGCCGTGGCGGAGTCGGCGTACAGCGTCAGCCTGTTCACGTCCTGGCGCCGTCCGGTCTTCGAGCAGGTGTGGGTCAAGCACCGGGTCGACGACGGCCCCCTCGTGTTCGACCGGGCGCCCGCGGCGGCCGGACCGGTGCACCCGGTGCCGGGGATGCCGGCCGTGAACTGCACCGAGCAGCTGGGTGTTCCGGGGCCCTGGCACGAGCGGCTTCCGCACTTCCGGGCGGAGTTCACCCCCAGCAGCGGCGACGAGCTCCAGTCCGAGTACCTGCTGCCGCGCGGCGCGGCCCTGGAGGCGCTGCACGCGCTGGCCGCGATCCGCGAGGCCGTCTCCCCCGTCCTGCAGGTCTGCGAGGTCCGCACGGTGGCCGGTGACGGGCAGTGGCTGAGCCCGTCCTACGACCGGGACAGCGTGGCGGTGCACTTCACCTGGGTGGACGACACGGCGGCGGTGCTCCCGGTGATCGCCCGCGTCGAGGAGGCGCTGGCCCCCTTCGCCCCGCGGCCGCACTGGGGCAAGGTCTTCACGGTGCCCTGGCCGGTGCTGCGCGAACGGTACCCTCGGCACGCCGACTTCGCGGCGCTGGCCGCGGAGCTGGACCCCCGCCGCGCCTTCCGCAACGCGTTCGTCCAGGACCTCCTGGGCGACTGACCCCTCCGGCGGGGCCCGTCCGGCCTCTCTCCCCCCGGGTGGGGTGGGGACAGCCCCCGTACCGCGAAGGGGGCGCGCCGGATCGTGCGGGCCCCCGCCGCCTCCGTACCGTCGGAGCGTCGACAACGGTCGACGCGAGTACCGCATCCGACCCCGAACGGAGGCCCCCGTGGCCGCAGTCAACCCTCGTGCCGCCCGTGCGGCCCTGGCCGCCGCCGGCGTCGTCCTCGCGACGGCGGCCCTGAGCGGCTGCGGCGCCGACCTCGACGACGCGGAGCCCGAGAAGCGCTCCTTCGCCACGTCCGCCGGTCACGTCACCATCGACACCGACAACGGGGACCTCGCGGTCCGCCCGGCCGACGTCGAGGAGATCGAGGTCACCCGGTGGTTCGACGGGTGGGCGCTGATCGGCGATCCGGAGGCCAGCTGGGAGATGGACGGCGACCGGCTGGAGCTGAGGACCGACTGCGGCCCGGTGATGGGCGGCTGCGCGGCCCGCTACGAGGTGCTGGTCCCCCGCGACCTGCGGCTGACCGTGCGCGGCGACAACGGCGACATCCAGGCCCGCGACTTCGGCACCGCGCTGACCATCGAGACGGACAACGGCGACGTCGAGGTGACCGGCGCCACCGGCCCGCTCACCCTGGAGGGCGACAACGGCGACCTGGAGGCCACCGGCGTCACCTCCCGCGAGGTGAAGGCCGTCTCCGACAACGGCGACGTCCGGCTGGTGTTCGCCTCCGCGCCGCAGCGGGCCGGCGTGGAGTCCTCCAACGGCGACGTGACCCTCGAGGTGCCGGAGGGCACCGCCTACCGGGTGGACGCCGCGACCTCCAACGGCGACGTGTCCACGCGGCTGGCGACCGACCCGGACGGCGCCAACCGGCTCGACGTCCGCTCCGACAACGGCGACATCACCCTCAGCGCGGCCGGCTGAACCCGGCGGCGGGCCGGCCCAGCAGGGCGGTCAGCCCGTCGGCGAGTTCGGTGCGCCAGCACAGGTAGTCGTGGCCGCCGTTGAACTCGCGGTAGGAGAAGTCCGCCCGCCGCTCGGCCAGCGCGTCGCGCAGGTGGCGGCTGGCCGGGAGCAGCACCCATTCCTGCTCGCCCGCCGAGAGCCAGAGCCGGACCCCCTCGGGCACGCCGTGCTCGCGGATCGCCCCGGTGAGCCACTCGCCGTCGGTCTCGGCGTGGTTGGGCCACCACACGGAGCCGGAGCAGGACAGCGCGTTGCCGAACCGCTCGGGCGCCCGCATCGCCCCGTACAGGGCGGCGAGTCCGCCGAGGCTCTGTCCGGCGAGGACGGTGCGGGTGGGGTCCACGGACAGGGGCAGCAAGGTGCCGGCCCAGGGCAGGAGTTCGGTGCTCAGGAACTCCACGAACGCGTCCCGGCAGGCGAGTTCGCGGTAGCGGCACTCGGAACCGAGCGATTCCGGGAGGACGGCGGCCACCGGGGGGATCGCGCCGTCCGCGATCAGGTTGTCCAGGAGCACGGATATCTCCAGCTCCGGCTGCCACATCTCCCCGTCGAAGAGCACGACGACGGGGAGTTCGGCGCCGGGGTCCCGGTGCGGGGGCTCGTACAGCCACACGCGCCTTTCGTTGCCGAGGAGTTCGCTGCGCAGCAGGTGTTCGGTGACGGTGCCCCGCGCCGCTCCGGGGCGCCGTCGCCACAGGGGGTCGGCGGGCGGCGCGTCGGGCAGTTCCAGCACGGACTGCCGCACGCCGCCCCAGCGCCGGGCCAGCGTGCGGGGGTTGAACGGGTCCACCCGCGGCCGGGACCGCAGCCACGGCCAGTACGGCTGCTCGCCGGGCCGGGGGGCGTCCGGGTCGTCGCCGTCGTCGACGCAGAGGGAGTAGGTGGCCCGCCAGTCGGTGCGCATCCGCAGCGTCCAGTGCCAGACGTCGGTGCCGGGGACGCGGCGCATCAGGTTGGCCGCGGGGTCGCGCGGGTCGGCCAGCTTGTTGGGCAGGGCCAGTGCGGCCCGGACCCGGTCGTCCCCCTGCCAGAGGAAGGTGACCAGCGCGTGGTCGTCCGAGCCGCGGGGGTCGGGTTCGACCAGGGGCGTGCCGGTGGCGCGGACCGAGGCCCAGAACGCCTCGACGCTCTCCGCCCCGGAGGCCAGAGCCGCGATCCGCGGGCTCTCGGCGAGCTCCAGGGCGGCCGGACGCGGGGTGCGCGGCGGATGCGGGAGCGACTCGCGGGGCGGTGCGGGGAAGGACATCGGGCGGCTCTCCAGGGGCGACGGTCTCGCCCGCCACCCTACGTGTGCCCTTCCCCGGAGCCGTCCGCGGACTCCGCCCCCACCGCCCCGGCACCCGGCACCCGGCACCCGGCGCCCGGCACCCGGCGCCGGTCAGGCGGTCGGGCGGGCCCGGTCCACCACCTCGGCGAGGTGGGGCGAGTGCGGGAGGGTGCCGAAGGCGTGGCCGTGGTCGCCGCCGAGCCGGGAGGCGCAGAACAGGTCGGCGACCTCCGGCGGGGCGAACCGCACGAGCAGCGAGCCCTGGAGCACCAGCGCCATCCGCTCCACCACGCGGCGGGCCCGTGCCTCGGCGCCCTCCATGTCGGCCAGGTCGGTCAGCAGTCGCTTGATCGCCCCGTCCAGCCGGTGGTCCGCGCCGCGGGCCCGCCCCACCTCGCGCAGGAACGCGTCCAGCGCGGCCGGCTCCCGCCGCAGGGCGCGCAGCGCGTCCAGGGCCTGGACGTTCCCGGCGCCCTCCCACACCGAGTTGAGCGGGGACTCGCGCAGCAGGCGCGGCATCCCGGACTCCTCGACGTAGCCGTTGCCGCCGAGGCATTCGGCGGCCTCGGCGACCAGCGGCGTGCACCGCTTGGTGACCCAGTACTTGGCGGCCGGGACGGCCAGGCGCAGCAGGGCGCGTTCCTGTTCGTCGCCGCGGTCCTGGACGGCGTCGTAGGCGGCGGCCAGCCGGATCGCCAGGGCGGTGGCGGCCTCCGACTCCAGCGCCAGGTCGGCCAGCACGTTGCGCATCAGCGGCTGGTCGATCAGCAGGCCGCCGAAGGCCCGGCGGTGGGCGCAGTGGTGCACGGCCTGGGCGACGGCCTGCCGCATCAGGGCGGCGGAGCCCAGCACGCAGTCCAGGCGGGTGGCGGCGACCATCTCGATGATGGTGCGCACGCCGCGGCCCTCCTCGCCGACGCGTCGGGCCCAGGTGCCGTCGAACTCGACCTCGGCGGAGGCGTTGGAGCGGTTGCCCAGCTTGTCCTTGAGCCGCTGGATGCGGAAGACGTTGCGGGTGCCGTCGTCGAGGACGCGCGGCAGCAGGAAGCAGGTGGGGCCCTCGCCGGTCTGCGCCAGGACCAGGAAGCCGTCGGACATCGGGGCGGAGCAGAACCACTTGTGGCCGGTGAGCTCGTAGGCGCCGTCCTCGGCGAGCGGGCGGGCCACCGTGGTGTTGGCGCGGACGTCGCTGCCGCCCTGCTTCTCCGTCATCCCCATGCCGAACACCGCGCCGGGCTTCTCGGCGGCGGGGACGAGCGCCGGGTCGTAGAGGGTGGAGGTGAGGCGGGGCTCCCAGACGGCGGCGAGGGCGGGGTCGGTGCGCAGCGCGGGGACGGCGGCGTGGGTCATGGACAGCGGGCAGCCGTGGCCCGCCTCGGCCTGGGACCAGACCAGGAACCCGGCGGCCCGGCGCACGTGCCCGCCGGGGCGGGACCAGGCGGCGGTGAGCCGGGCGGAGATCCCCTTGCGCATCAACTGGTACCAGGAGGGGTGGAATTCGACCTCGTCGATGCGGTGCCCGTACCGGTCGTGGGTGCGCAGGACGGGCGGGTTCTCGTTGGCCAGCCGCCCCCAGTCCTGGACCTGGGCCGACCCCGCGCTGCGGCCGAGGCCGGAGAGTTCCCGGCGTGCCTCGTCGAGGAGTCCGGGGTCGAGGTGCCGCTCCACGGCCTCGGTCAGCGCGCGGTCCGCGCTGTACACGTCGTACCCGACCAGGGGCGGAGGCTGATTCGTCACGGTGTGCGTTGCCGGCATGGGCCGGAACCTACCCTGCCGGGCGCCGCGATCACAGGCCCCGGAGCCGGGTCGTCCGCGCCGCCGGGTCCCTCGTCACGGCGGGGCGGGATGTCAGGGACGCGCCGCGCTGCCGTTACCTTTACCCCGTGCAGGCAGCGAGCGAAAACACCGACGAGCCCTCCGGCGGCCGCCTCCACCGGGCCCGCGTCCTCTACCGGAACGTCTCCAAGCGCCGGACGGCGTGGCTCCTGCTGAAGGACACCGTCAATTCGTGCATGGAGTACCGGATCCTCGGCCTGGCCGCGGAGGCCGCCTTCTTCACCCTGCTCTCGGTGCCGCCGCTGCTGCTCAGCCTGGTCGGTCTGCTCGGTTACGTGGACGCGTGGACCGGCGCGGAGACCATCCGGGGTGTGGAGAACAACATCCTGCAGGCCTCCCGGACGGTGCTCACCGACCGGGGCGTGACCGGGATCGCGCAGCCGATCCTCGACGACGTGACCTCCGGCGGCCGGCCCGACGTGATCTCCCTGGGCTTCCTGCTCGCCGTGTGGTCGGGGTCGCGCGCGGTCAACGTCTTCGTCGACACCATCACCGTGATGTACGGGCTGGACGGGGTGCGCGGCATCGTCCGGACGCGGCTGATGGCGTTCCTGCTGTTCATCGTGGCGCTGCTGATCGGTTCGGTGGCGCTGCCGCTGATGGTGGCGGGGCCGGACGTGGTGATGCGGATCCTGCCGTGGTCGCAGACGCTGGTGCAGGTCCTGTACTGGCCGGTGGTGGTGGTCCTGTCGGTGGTCTTCCTGACGACGCTCTACCACGTGTCGGTACCGGTGCGTTCGCCGTGGATGGAGGACATCCCGGGGGCGCTGGTCGCCCTGGGCATGTGGGTGCTGGGCAGCGCCCTGCTGCGGCTGTACCTGACCTCCACCATCGAGGGGCCGACCATCTACGGCTCGCTGGCGGCGCCGGTGGCCATCCTCCTGTGGATCGGCGTGTCGGCCTTCGCGGTGCTGGTCGGCGCGGCCGTCAACGCGGCCATCGACCGGGTGTGGCCGGCCGCCGCCACCGCCGCGGCGCGGGAGACGAACGAGCGGCTGCGCAAGGCCCAGATCGTCGACTACGTCGCGCGGACGACGGCCGTGGGCGCCGCGGACGACGACCCGGACACGCCGTCGGAGTTCCCCGAGCGCTGGTCCCGTTTCCTTCCCCCCGAGGACGTCACCGGGCGTCTGCTGCGCGCCCACGCCCGGCACGCGGCCAAGAACGGCTCGGCGCACAACGGCAAGAGCCTGGACGAGAGCGTGAAGGGCGACACCGAGGCGGTGCGCAACAACGAGGCCGTGAAGAACGGACTGTCCGACCCCGAGTCGTAGGCTCGGGGTCATGACCGGCACCCCGCCCACCCCCTTCGCCGACGCCCTGGCCTCGGGCGACGCGCTGGTGCTGGACGGAGGCATGTCCAACCAGCTGGAGGCGGCGGGGCACGACCTGGGCGACGGCCTGTGGTCGGCGCGGCTCCTGGCCGAACGTCCGGATGCGGTCACCGAGGCGCACCTCGCCTACTACGAGGCGGGCGCGGACGTCGCGATCACCGCGAGCTACCAGGCCACCTTCCCCGGCTTCGCCTGGCGCGGGATCCCCGGCCCGGAGGCGGCGCGACTGATGGCGCTGAGCGTGGACCTGGCCCGGGAGGCGGCGGTCCGGGCCCGCGCGGGGGGCGTGGACCGCCGGCTGTACGTGGCCGCCTCGGCGGGTCCGTACGGGGCGATGCTCGCCGACGGCGCGGAGTACCGGGGCCGGTACGGGCTGACCGTCGCCGAGCTGGAGCGCTTCCACCGCCCGCGCCTGGAGGCGCTGGCCGCGGCCGGCCCGGACGTCCTGGCCCTGGAGACGGTCCCCGACGCCGTCGAGGCCGAGGCGCTGCTGCGCGCGGTCCGCGGTCTCGGCGTGCCCGCCTGGCTGTCCTACACCGTCGACGGCGGCCGTACCCGGGCCGGCCAGCCGATCGAGGACGCCTTCGCCCTGGTCGCGGGCGCGGAGGAGGTCGTCGCCGTCGGCGTGAACTGCTGCGCGCCCGAGGACGTCGCCGCGGCGGTCGCGACGGCGTCCCGGGTGACGGGCAGACCCGTTGTCGCGTACCCCAACAGCGGGGAGTCCTGGGACGCCGCGTCCCGCTCCTGGGCCGGCGGCTCCGCCTTCGACCCGGCGGCGGCCCGCGCCTGGCGGACCGCCGGCGCCCGCCTGATCGGCGGCTGCTGCCGGGTGGGCCCCGGCACGGTCACGGCCGTCGCCCGGTCCCTGAGGGGCTGACCGGCCCGCCCGCGCGGCGGCGGCCCAGCGGGCTCCGCCGCCCGGCTACCCCCGCCGCACCCCGCCCGCCCGCCGGAGCCTCCTGCGGGGCGGGGGTTCGAGAGCCGTCCCGCCGCGCCGGCCGAACGTCCCCAGGAGCGGCAGCGCCGCGCGCCGCTGCTCCACCGGGGTGGGCACCGCCGGCACCGTCCACAGCGCGAGTTCGGCGTCCCGCAGCCCCCGCACCGTCCGCGGCGGCCCGTCGTCGAACACCCGGACCGGGTGCGTCGCGTCCCAGGGCTCCCATCCCGTTCCCTCGCCCCGGGCGAACCGCACCCACGCCCCGTGCATGGCCTGTGCCAGTTCGCGGGGCGCCCCCTCGCCCGCCATCCGCACCGCGGCGTCCGTCCCGCCGCTGTCGAAGACGAATCCGAGCTCGAGGCTGTGGCAGGCGCCGAGGTCGGGCAGGCGGGACTCCCAGGCGAACTCGTAGACGTAGGCCCGGCCCCGGCCGGGACCGTGCGCCGCCCGGGTGTCCGCCACCCGTCGCAGCGGCAGCCGCAGCAGATGGTCCTGTCACCATCTGCCCGACGGTCTCCGCCGTCCCCGCCTCCGGGCGCAGCGACCGGTATCCGCGCGGCACGTCGACGCCGCTGCGGCACCGGGCCCGCGCCCCGGTCAGGGCGAGCGGTCCCAGCCGGTCCACCCGGTCGAGCAGCCCGCCCGGCACCAGCCACAGCCGGTACTCGTCCGTGGTCCACCCCATCAGCAGCTCGACGTCCGCGGCGGCGCCGTCCTCCAGCAGGGCCCGCAGCGGGTCGCGCGGCACCACGTCGCCGTCCTCGACGATGCCGAACGCGGGCCCGCCGAGGACCGGGCTGCTCAGCCGCCCGACCTCCGCCTGGGTGCGCAGCAGCAGTGCCCGGTCGACCTCGGCGAAGGCCGCCGCGGTGGCCGGGACCTTGAGCCTGGCCGCCATCCGCCGCACCATCCGCCGCGCCTTGTCCCGTCCGGTCGCCTCCGGCGCGCCGCTCTGCAGCACGGCGCGGCGGAAGAGGCCGCGGGCCCGGGGCGAGGCCAGCAGCGCCCCGACGCTGATGGCGCCGGCGGACTGCCCGGCGACCGTGACGTCGTCCGGGTCGCCGCCGAACCCGGCGACGGCGTCCCGCACCCACTCGAGCGCCGCGATCTGGTCCCGCAGCCCGAGGTTGGCCGGGGCGTCCGGGAAGAGCCCGTAACCCTCCACGCCCAGGCGGTAGTTGAGGGAGACGAGGACGACGCCGTCCCGGGCGAAGCCGCGGCCGTCGTACACCGGGACCGCGGAGGAGCCGCGGGTGAGCGCGCCGCCGTGCAGCCACACCAGCACCGGCAGCCGCGCCCCGGGGCCCGGCTCGGGGGTCCAGACGTTGAGGTTCAGGCAGTCGTCGCCGGGGATCGAGGGGTCGGAGAGGAACCGCGCGAAGGCGTCGGAGTAGGGCGGCTTGGGGGCGGTGGGCCCGAACTCCACGGCGGGACGCACCCCCTGCCAGGGCTCCGGCGGGGACGGCGCCCGGAACCTGCCCGGCCCGAACGGCGGGGCGGCGTAGGGGATGCCGCGGAACACGGCGATCCCGTCCTCCCACCGCCCCCGGACCCTCCCGTACGGCGTCACGGCCTCCGGCCCGCAGGCCCGGTCGGTTCCCTCCGTCATGCGACCCGTCCCTTCCGGCGGCCCGGTGCGCCGTACAACGAGTATCGCCGGGACGGGGGCGCCTCAATCGGCACGGGAAGCCTCACGGGACCGGGCGCCGGACGGAGTGGGCGACAGCGCGCGGAACGGGGCGCGGGACGGGGCGGCGACCGGGCGCGGGCTCCCGAGGCGGCCGGAGACGCGACGGGACCGGACACGCGACGGGCCGGGCCCGGGAGGTGTCCCGGGTCCGGCCCGTGAGGCGGTCGGATCCGCTCGCTCGCGAGGGTTACGCGAGGGTCACTCGACCATGGCCTTCTCGATGTCCTCCAGCACGGACACCGCGGCAAGCGCGCCGCCGAGGCTGGTCCACTTCGAGCCGTCGATCTCGGTGACCGAGTCGGACTTCACGGCCTTCAGCTGGGCGAAGGCCGGCTTGGCCTGGAGCTGGTCCAGGAGGGTGCCGTCGGCCGGGGTGAGGGTGCCGATGAACAGCCAGTCGCCGTCGATCTCGGCGAGGTTCTCGTCGCTGAGCGGGGTGGAGTGGCCCTCGCCCTTCTCGTTCTGGATGCCCGGACGCGCGAACCCGAGGTCCTTGAGGACGTCGGAGATGAAGACGCCCTGCTGCATCACCGCGGTGCCCTTGGGCGAGTAGCGGGCGACGGAGACCTCGGCGCCGGCCTTGTCGCCGAGCTTGCCCTTGAGCGCCTCGGCCTTGGTGTCGTAGTCGGCGAGGAAGGCCTTGGCCTCGTTCTCCTTGCCGAGCACCTGCCCGGTGATCTCGAGGGACGTCTTCCAGTTCTTGGTGTTGTCGATGGTGACGACGGTCGGCGCGATGGCCTGGAGCTGCTGGAGCACCTGCTCGTCGGCGAGCTGGCCGGCCAGGATGACGTCCGGCTCGGCCTCGACGACCTTCTCGATGTCCGGGCCGGTGACGGCGCCGACGACCGGGATGCCCGCGGCCTGCTCGGTCAGGTAGGCGGGGGCGCCCTGCTGGCCGCGGCCCGCGGTGAGGCCGACCGGCTTCACACCGAGGGCGAGGGAGGAGTCGAGGTCCATCTCGCTGAGGACGACCACGCGCTTCGGGTCCTCGGGGACCTCGACCTTCTTGCCGCTGGCGTCGGTGACGTTCACCTTGGCGCCCTTGTCGCCGCCCTCGGCGGCCGCGTCCTTCGTGTCCCCGCCGCAGGCGGTCAGCGTCAGAGCACCCGCTACGGCGGCGGCAGCAGCGGCCACCCGGACTCGAGAGATTCGGGCATTCATACGCATGATCGGGCACTCCGGATTACATCGAACAGCGGGGACGTCAGAGGCGGATGCACAGCACAACCACCGGCGAGACGTAGGTTAGGCTAACCTAATGCTGACTGCGCAAGAAGGGGTGGGGAAGAAGAGCTCACCGCCCCGGCCGGAGGGCCGACTGCACCGGCCCACGCTCTGGACGGCCCTGGGCCTGCTGGGCGCGCTCCTGGTCTGTGTCCTGCTCTCCCTGCTGATCGGTACCGGCAACAGCCCGGTGGCCCGGGCCTGGGACTACCTGACCGGCGACCCCTCCGCCCGCGCCGACGCCCAACTCCGGCTCGCGGTCGTGGACGTGCGCCTCCCCCGGACCATCGCCGCCGTCCTGGTCGGCGCCTCGCTGGGCGTGGCCGGCTGCCTGCTCCAGGCGGCCACCCGCAACCCGCTCGCCGAGACCGGACTGCTCGGCGTCAACTCCGGTGCCGCGCTGGGCGTCGTGGTCGGTCTGACCTACCTCGGTATCGAGTCGCCGTACGGCGTGCTGGTGTGCGCGCTGTTCGGCGGCATGACGGCCAGCGCGGTCGTCCTGCTGCTGGCCGCCTCGGGGCGCGCGGCCGGGTCGCCGCTGAAGCTGGTGCTGGCGGGCTCCGCCCTGGGCGCCACCTTCCACGGCATGACCTCCTACGTCCTGCTGGGCACCCAGTCGACGTTCGACGTCTACCGCTACTGGACCATCGGCTCGCTGGCGGGCGTCGAGACCTCCGACACCTACCCGCTGCTCCCGCTGATCGCGCTCGGCCTGCTCGTCGCCTACGGCAGCTCCCGCCCGCTGGCCGCGCTGGCCCTCGGCGACGACAGCGCCCGCGCCCTCGGCCACCACCCCGGCCGGGTACGGCTGGTGGTCGCCGTCGCGGTCACCCTGCTGGCGGGCTGCGCGGTCGCCCTCGCCGGTCCGATCGCCTTCCTCGGTCTGCTCGCCCCCTACGTCGCACGCGCCGTCACCGGGCCCCGTGTCGCCGGGCAGTTGACCCTCTCCGGGCTCACCGGCGCCTGCGTGATGATCGCGGCGGACATCCTCGCCCGGGTGGTCATCCGCCCCTGGGAGACGCCCGTCAGCGTGCTGCTCGCCTTCATCGGCGGCCCGCTGCTGATCTGGATCGCCCGCTCCCAGCGGTTCTCCACGGCGGGGGGCGCGGCATGACGCTCCACGGAACCAGCGCCCCGCACGACGGCGAGGGCGCGGAGACGTTCCCCTCGGCAGGGGCGGCGGTGCCGGAGGTGACACCCCCGGACAGCACCGTCGTGCGGACCGGCGGCTTCTCCTGGCTGTTCCCGCGCCGCACGGCACTGGTCGCGGTCGCCCTGGGGGCCCTCGGCGCGGTCGTGGTGGCGCTGGCCTCGTTCGCCAGCTCCACCGGCATGAGCTTCGGCCGCACCGTCGAGGGGCTCCTCGGCACCGGCGACGCGGCGACCGTGATGCTGGTGCAGGAGTTCCGGCTGCCCCGCATCATGGTGGGACTGCTGGTGGGCGCCGCGCTCGGCGTCGCCGGCTGCCTGCTGCAGACCCTGGCCGGCAACCGCCTCGCCACCCCCGACGTGATCGGCGTCAACGAGGGCGCCACCGCCGTGGTGGTGGCCTCCGTGGTCGGCTCCGCCACCGGCACCATCGGCGACTGGTGGCTGGGACCGCTGGGCGCCGCCGCTGCCGCCGCGCTGGTGGTGCTGTGCGCGGGCGGCGTCGGCACCAAGGGCCACCGGGTGCTGGTGGTCGGCATCGGCGTCTCCACCGTCATCGCCGCCGTGACCGACCTGGTGATGTCCCGCGAGAACGACAACACGGCCGGCGGCGTCTTCCTGTGGACCGTCGGCAGCCTCAGCGGCCGCGACTGGTCGGTGGGCACGCCGCTGCTGTGGGTCCTGGTCGTGCTGGTGCCGCTCGCCCTGGCCGCCGGCAACCGGCTCCAGCTGCTGCGGCTGGACGACGAACTCGCCGCGAGCCTCGGCGTGGACCTGCGCCGCACCCGCGGGGCGGCGCTGGCCCTGGCGGTCGCGCTGTCCGGCTGCGCCGTCGGCATCGGCGGTCCCGTCGCCTTCGTGGCGCTGGCCGCCCCGATCCTGGCGTCCCGGCTGGCCGGCCCGACCCGGGTGCCGGTCCTCGGCTCCGCCCTGACCGGCGCGGTGCTGATCGCCGCCGCGGACGCGCTGGGCCGCGTCGTCGCCCCCGTGGAGATCCCGGTGGGCGTCGTCACCAGTGTCCTGGGCGGCCCCTTCCTGCTGTGGGTGCTGTTCCGGGACCCCGCCGACAACGCCTGATCGCCGCGTGATGAGAACGCTGAGAGGAACAACCGTCATGAGCTCTGCCGAAGGCCTCCGCCTGGAGGTCCAGGGGCTGGTCGCGGGTTACGCCGGCCACCGGGTGGTCGACGGCGTCGATCTGTCGGTGCCGGCGGGCGAGGTCGTCGCGATCGTCGGCCCCAACGGGTGCGGCAAGTCCACGCTGCTGCGGTCCGTCGCCCGGCTGCACGAGCCGGAGTCCGGCACGGTGCGGGTGGGCGGCGAGGACGTCCGGCAGATGAAGCGGCGCACCGCGGCGCGGCGCGTCGGGCTGCTGCCGCAGGCCCCCACCGCGCCGGAGGCGGTCACCGTGGCCGGGCTGGTCCGGTACGGGCGCCACCCGCACCAGGGACTGCTGCGGCAGTGGTCGCGGGAGGACGAGGCGGCGGTGCGGGCGGCACTGGAGGCCACCGGCACCCTCGAGCTCGCCGGGCGGCGCGTCGACCGGCTCTCCGGCGGCCAGCGGCAGCGCTGCTGGCTGGCGGTGGTCCTCGCCCAGGAGACCCCCGTCGTCCTGCTCGACGAGCCCACCTCGGCGCTCGACCTCGGGCACGCGGTGGAGGTGCTGGAGCTGATCCGCGAGGTCGCGGCGGCCGGGCGGACCGTGGTGATGGTCCTGCACGACCTCGCGCTGGCCGCGCGGTACGCGGACACCGTGGTCGCCATGAAGTCCGGCAAGGTCGTCGCCGAGGGCGCCCCGCGTGACGTCGTCACCGCCGCCCTGGTCAAGGACCTGTACGGCATCGACGCCGACATCCTCACCGCTCCCGGCGACGGCTCCCCCGTGGTCGTCCCCGCGGCCCGCACCACCCTCACCGCGCCCGCGACGACCTGAGGGCGGGCGGGCGGTAAACCGGGTGATGCGGGCGCGGCGGGCCGTTAGGTTCGGGGCATGAGCACCCCCCGCCCCGCCCACATCGCCATGTTCTCCATCGCGGCCCACGGCCACGTGAACCCCAGCCTGGAGGTGATCCGGGAGCTCGTGCGCCGCGGGCACCGGGTGACCTACGCGATCCCTCCCCTCCTCGCCGGGAAGGTCGCCGCCACCGGCGCGGAGGTCAAGCCGTGGAACTCCACGCTGCCCTCCCCCGAGGACCCGCCCGAGGCGTGGGGCAGCACACTCCTCGACAACGTCGAACCGTTCCTCGACGACGCGATCCAGGCGCTGCCCCAGCTGGAGGCCGCCTACGAGGGCGACCGCCCCGACCTGGTGCTGTACGACATCGCCGGCTACCCCGCCCGCGTCCTCGCCCACCGGTGGGGAGTCCCCGCGGTCTGCCTCTCCCCCGCCATGGTCGCCTGGGAGGGGTACGAGAAGGAGGTGGCCGAACCCCTCTGGGAGGAGCCGCGGAGGACACCGCGCGGCCAGGCGTACTACGCCCGGTACCGGAGGTGGCTGGACGACAACGGCGTCCCCCTGGACCCCGACACCTTCGGCGGGCGCCCCGACCGCGCCCTGGTCCTCATCCCGAAGGCGCTCCAGCCCAACGCCGACCGGGTGAACGAGGACGTCTACAGCTTCGTCGGGGCCTGCCAGGCGGACCCGGCCGCCCAGGGCGGCTGGCGGCGTCCGGCCGGCGCCGCAAAGGTCGTGCTGGTGTCGCTCGGCTCCGCCTTCACCCAGCGGCCCGCGTTCTACCGGGAGTGCGTCAAGGCCTTCGGCGACCTCCCCGGCTGGCACACCGTGCTGCAGATCGGCAAGCACGTCGACCCGGCCGAACTGGGCGACCTCCCGCCGAACGTCGAGGTCCACGACTGGGTTCCGCAGCGCGCGGTGCTCGCCGGGGCCGACCTGTTCGTCACCCACGCGGGCGCGGGCGGCAGCCAGGAGGGCATGGCGAGCGCGACCCCGATGATCGCCGTCCCGCAGGCCGCGGACCAGCACATGAACGCGGACATGCTGGAAGGCCTCGGCATCGCCCGGCACCTGCCCGCCGAGGAGGCCACCGCCGACACGCTGCGGGCGGCGGCCCTGGCCCTGGTCGACGACCCGGAGGTGGCGGCCCGGCTGGCCGCGCTCGGCGCGGAGATCGCCGAGGAGGGCGGAACCCGCCGGGCGGCCGACCTGATCGAGGCCGAGCTGCCCGACCGCCGTCCCGCCTGACCTGCCGTCGGCCCGTCCCGTTCCGCCTGTCCGGACGCGCGACGGGCTTGGCCGTCCGTCGTCCGGCCCGGACCCCGGTCCCGGTCGGGGCGGCGGGCGTCAGAGACGCACGCTGAGGGCGTAGAGGCGGGTGATCTGCTCGGCGTTGGCGTTGTCGTCGGCGACCAGGTAGAGGGGCCGCCTCCCCTTCTCCGGGCCGGTGGTCCAGGGTTCGCCGAGCGCCATCCCCTCGACGTTCTGCAGCAGGGGGTTGAGCTGGGGCCCCTTGACGGTGACGACGCCCGGGTCGCCGGACGGGCAGTCCGCCAGGTCGACCAGGAGGGTGTGCTCGACGAACACGTCGGCGCTCTGGTCGTACAGGGCGGTCTCCTCGTCGGCGACGGGGGCGCCGTCGAGCGGGACGTCGTAGATCCGGATCGTGTTGCCGACGCCCGCGACGTACTGGCGCTCCAGGGCCAGCAGCCGGTCGTCGCCGACCGCGGCCAGCTCGACCAGGTACATGCCTTCGTCGGTGCGGTACGCGTACTGCCGGTCCAGGCGGTACTCGCCGTCGACCGTGCGCTGGTAGCGCTGGATGCGCAGGAGGTTGCGGCCGCGGGCGTCGCCGTCGACGGCGAGCGCGCCCTCCATCGCCGCGTACAGGTACTCGCCCTTCTCGGAGAGGGCCAGCGACTCGAGGGTCCGCCCGGCCTGCGCGTGGCCGCCCGGGTGAGAGCGGAACGCCTTCGGGACGGGCAGTGGACCGCCCTCCTGACGGCCGGTCGCCAGGCTGAAGCGGCGGATGGCCGGGCCGGTCTCCGAGGCCACCAGGATCGTCTCACCGCCCGGTTCGACCACCATGCCCTCGCCGTCGAACCACTTGGAGGGGGCCGCGCCGGTGGGCGCCCGCAGGGTACGGGCGGTCAGCGGCCGGGGGTCGAGTGCTTCCGGCGGGCCGAGTTCCAGGGGGAAGACCCGGCCGATGTCGTTGTCGGTGAGCGCCAGCGCCCGGCCCTCACCGGTGAGGGCCAGGGCGGACAGCCCTTCGACGCGCTCCCCGGAGACCTGCGCCTTGTCCAGGGCGTCGGAGTAACTGAGCAGGTCAGCCCGGTCGGAGCAGACGCCGCCCGCCGGTCGGGGATGGCGCTCACGCCACCAGTCGCCGCCGGCGGGCACCGCCACGAGGCCCGCCACCAGCCCCAGGACGAAGGCCGCGGCCGCCACGGTCCGGTGACGCCACGGCGGCACACCGGCGGTCCCCGGCGCGGAGGTGTCGGCGGCCGGGGCGGGTTCCAGGGCGGTGTTGCGGGCGAACGGCAGCGCTCCGATGCCGCCCTTGTCCAGGACCTGCGGCTCCTGCCGCGGTCCCGGCCCGCCGGAGGCCATGTGCTCCCGGACGGCCTTGTAGAGGTCGTGCAGCCCCAGCATCGGGGGCCCGTCCGGCAGCCCGTCGCGCAGCGTGCCGACGAGGGCCCCGGTGAAGGCGCTGCAGGTCGCCGGGTCCGAGGCGTACGACTTGCGGGTGGCCGAGGACGAGGTCATCACGTAGGAGCCGTGGACGCCCGCCAGGGCCTGGCTGGACGCCCGCAGCCCGCGGTCGGCGGCGGACATGCCGCCGTCGAGGACCTTGCCGCTGTAGCAGCAGTCGAGGAGCAGCACGTGCCGCTCGGCGGAGCTGTCCCTGATGGCGGCGCGGAGGAGGAAGTCGGAGACGGAGGTCCACGGCTCGCCCTCCACGGAGTCGGGCAGGGTGAGGTACAGGTGCTCCTCGTCGTGGTGGTCGAGCAGCCCGTGGCCCGCGTAGTAGACGATCAGGGTGTCCTTGGCCAGCTTGCCCGCCCTGTTGACCGGGCCGACCAGGGCCGCCGCGGAGGCGGGGTTCTCCACCACGAGGACGTGCTCCGGGGGGATGCCCACGATCCGCTCGTCGGTCAGCACCTTCTTGAGGGCGCGGAGGTTGTGCCGCACGCTGCGCAGGGGCTGCAGCCGGGTGTAGTCGTCGACGCCGATCAGCACGCAGGCGGAGCGGGCCGGGTCGATCCGCTTCTGCGGTGACACGGGCGGGTCCGGCGTGGCCTGCGGGTCGGGCGTGGTGTGCGGGTCGGGCGTGGTCATGCCGGGCCCGCCGGGCCGTCGTCGCCGGCCCGGGTCGCGTCGCCGTCCCGCGGGGCCTGCGCCGTCGGCGCCTCCGCCGCCGGGGACCGCGGCTCCTCACGGGCCGGTCCGGCGTCCTCGCGTGCGTCCCCGGCCGCCTCCTCGGCGCGCACCACGGTGACGCCCGGGGCCGCCCGGCCCAGTGACGCGGCCTCCTCGGCGGTGACGCCGTGCAGGTGGATGACGACCTGCGACCGGGGCCTGCGGGCCTTGACCCAGGCGTCCACGGCGAACACCAGTTGCAGCAGGGCCGCGCCGGTCGACACCGACGCGAGGATCAGCTCGACGCCCGTGCCCATCTCACCGGGACGCGGCGTGCCCGTGACCGGCTCGGCGGTGGCGCCGTGCTCGGCCCTGGAGTCGTTCAACCAGCGGTGCAGGGACCGCAGTTCCCGCTGCGTCGTGCCGGTGCCGTCCCTCAGTTCCAACTCGACCTTCACCGGAGTCCCCTGTAGTCCCTCGTGTCGAAGTGGGCGCCTGTCGGCGTGCTGGGCCGCCACCGTATCGAACGCGCGGGTACGGCACGGGAGTTCCGCGCGCCATCGGCCGCCCGGCGGCCTCGGGAGGTGGCGGCGGGCCGTGGCCGGGCGGCTCCGCGCGAGTGCCGTGCCCCCGCCGTAGGGTGGCCCCATGACGACGTATGCGGCGCTGCTCCGCGGGGTCAACGTGGGCGGCGGGCGGAAGATGCCGATGGCCGAGCTGCGGGCCGCGCTGGAGGAGCTCGGGCACCGGGACGTGCGGACGTATCTGCAGAGCGGCCAGGCGGTGTTCACGGCCGGCCGCGGGGACCAGGAGGCGCTGGCCGCGGAGTTGGCGGAGGAGCTGGGCAGGCGGTTCGCGTTCGCCTGCGAGGTGCTGGTCCGCGACCACGCCTACCTGGCCGGCGTCGTCGACGCCTGCCCGTTCCCGGCCGCCGAGCTGGCGGGCCGGCAGCTCCACGTCACCTTCCTGGACCGGGACGTCGACGACGCCCGCTTCGCGGCGCTGGACCGGGAGGCCTACCTCCCCGAGGAGTTCCGCGTCGGCGACCGCGCGCTGTACCTGTACCTGCCGGACGGCATGGGCCGCTCCAGGCTGGCGGTACAGCTGGCCGGGCCCCGCCTGACCAAGGGCCTGGTCGCCACCACCCGCAACTGGAACACGGTGCTCAAGCTGGTGGCCCTGACGGCACCGTGAGCGCGCGGGTGACGGAGCGCACCACCGACGAGCCGCGGCCGTTGCGCGGAGCGGTGCGCCTGGTCGCCGTCGTGCTCGCGCCGGCCGCGCCGGACACCGGGTCAGGCGGCGCGCGCCGCCGCCCCCTGCTGCCGGGCCCCGTCGTAGCGCGCCAGCAGGAGCCGCGCCACCTCCGGGGCGGGTCCCAGCACCTCGGCGAGGACGTCCGCGGAGGCGTCCGCGGCGCCGGCGGCGATGCGGTCGGGGAGGCGGCCGGGGGCGAGGACGTACGGGGCGACGACGACCCTCTCGCACCCGGCGGCCCGCAGTTCGCGGACCGCGTCCTCGGTCCTGGGGAGGGGGCCGGAGGCGAACGCGGGCCGCACGGCGCACCAACCGGTGTGCCGCCACTCCCGCGCGATGTCAGCGATCACCGCGATCGCCTCCGGGTCGGAGGAGCCCGCCGAGGCCAGGACGACCCCGGTCGTGGGCCTGTCGGCGGGGTCGAGCCCCGCCTCGTGGAGCCGCCGTTCCAGTGCCGCCGTCAGCAGCGGGTCCGGGCCGAGGACGTCGGCCACGCGGATCCGCAGGGACGGCGGCGCCTCGCGGAGCACGGCGGGGATGTCGGCCTTGGCGTGGAAGGCGCGGGTGAGCAGCAGCGGGAGGGCGACCACGTCCCGGACCCCTTCCGCGTCCAGCGACTCCAGGACGCCGCCCACGGAGGGGACGTTGAAGTCGAGGAACGCGGTCTCCACCCGCAGGCCGGGCCGCCGGGCCCGCACCGCGCGCACCAGCGCGTGGACGGTGGCGGCGTGGCGCGGGTCGCGGCTGCCGTGGGCGATGACCAGCAGGACGGGGCGGACCGGGGCGTGGCGCATGACGGGGAACCGATCAGCTCTTGACGAGGAGGCCGCGGCCGCGCAGGATCCGCCGCTCCAGGGGACTGAAGATCAGCAGGTCGATGGCGATGCCGACGACCAGGATCAGGATGATGGCGAGGAAGACCATGGACATGGAGGAGGCGTTGCGGCCGTTCTCCAGCAACTGGCCCAGTCCCACGCCGAGATCGGGCGAGGAGGCGATGATCTCGGCGGCCATCAGGGAGCGCCAGGAGAACGCCCAGCCCTGCTTCATGCCGGCGACGTAGCCGGGCAGCGCGGCCGGCATCACGATGTGCCAGGCGCCCTTGAGCCCGGTGGCGCCGAGGGTGCGGCCCGCGCGGAGGAAGAGCGGGGGCACCTGGTCGACGCCGGAGACCAGCCCGTTGGCGATGGACGGCACCGCGCCGAGCAGGATGACCGCGTACATCATGGAGTTGTTGAGGCCGAGCCAGATGACGGCGGGCGGTACCCAGGCGACCGAGGGCAGCGACTGGAGGCCGGAGAGGATCGGGCCGATGGCGGCGCGGACGAACTTGACGCGGGCGACCAGCAGGCCGAGGGGGGTGCCGATGGCCAGGGCGAGCAGGAAGCCGAGCAGGCCGCGGGAGACGCTGGTCCAGATGTAGCCGAGGAGTTCGCCCTCCAGCCAGGACTCGCGCACCTCGCCCCAGACGTCGGACGGCGCGGGCAGCTTGGTGGGGTCGTCGACGATCTTCAGGGTGACCAGGAGCTGCCAGACGACCACCACCAGGAGCACGGCGAGGATCGGCGGGAGGACCTTCTGCAGCAGCGTCTGCCGCAGCGGGGTGCGCCGGACCTCGACCGACTCCAGGGCGTCGAGGCCGGCCTCGAGCCCGGCGGTGTCGTCGGCCTGCCGCTTCTGCTCGGTCGCGGTCTGGGTGTCAGTGCTGGCCATGTCGGCGGATCTCCCCACGGAGTTGTTCGGTGATCTCGACGGACAGCTCCGCCACAGCGGCGTCCTCGATGCGGCGGGGGTGCGGGATGTCGACGGTCCACTGGTGGGCGATGCGGCCCGGCCGCGAGGAGAGCAGCACGACCCGCTGGGCGAGCCGCACCGCCTCGCGCACGTTGTGGGTGACGAAGAGGACGGACACGTCGGTCTCCCGCCAGATGCGGGTGAGCTCGTCGTGCAGCACGTCGCGGGTGATGGCGTCGAGGGCGGCGAACGGCTCGTCCATCAGCAGCAGTTTGCTGTCCTGGGCGAGCGCGCGGGCGAGGGCGACGCGCTGGCGCATGCCGCCGGAGAGCTCGTGGACGCGCTTGCCGTAGGAGCCCTTGAGGCGGACCAGTTCGAGGAGCTCCTCGGCGCGATCGCGGCGCAGGCTCTTGTCGACTCCCCTGAGCTTCAGGGCGAGTTCGATGTTCTTCCCGGCGGTGAGCCAGGGGAACAGGGCGTGTTCCTGGAACATCAGGGCGGGGCGGCCGTCGGTGGTGATGGCGCCGGAGCTGGGCCGGTCGAGGCCGGCGACCAGGTTGAGCAGGGTGGACTTGCCGCAGCCGGAGGCCCCGAGGAGGGTGACGAACTCGCCGTGGGCGACGTCGAGGCTGATGTCGTCGAGGACGAGCTGGCTGCCGGCGGGCCCGGTGAAGGACTTGGAGACGTGCTCGATGCGCGCGGCGCTGCGGACGTCGGTCCGGGTGTCCTCGGCCGTGGCGAGCGTGATGGCCGCCATGGTCACCTCCTGGGGAAGTCGCGGGTGTGGGTGGTTGCTCGGTGCGGTCGGCGGTGGCCGGAGTCAGCGGGTGCCCAGGCCGGCGTCGTCGACGGCGGGCTTTCCGGCCTTCGCGAGGACCGTGTTGAGCGGGCGCAGGTCGTAGATGCCGTCCAGCTCGGGGTTCTCCAGCAGGCCCGCGTCGACGGCGTGCCGCGCCTGGGCCTCCAGGGTGGCGGCCAGCGGGTCGTCGGTGATCCGGATGGACTCCCACGCCGGGTCGAGCACCTCGGCGGGCAGCGGCTTGCCGGTGTCGCGTTCGAGCTGGGCGTTGGCGGCCCGCTTGGCCTCGTCGGGGTGGGCGTTGATCCACTCGTTGGTCTCCACGGAGGCCCGCAGCACGGCCTCGACGGCCTCGGGGTGCTCGCTGAGGAACGTCTGGGAGACGATGATGTTGGTGATGACGAACTTCTCGTCCGGCCACAGGTCGGACTCGTCGAGCAGCACCTCGCCGCCGTCGGCGACCAGCTTGGAGGCGGTCGGCTCGGGCACCCAGGCGCCGTCGATCGAGCCGGAGGCGAACGCCCCCGGGGTCACCTTGTTGTCGGAGCGGACGACGGAGACGTCGCCCTTGCCGCTCTCGGCGTCGACCTTCCAGCCCTGTTCGGCGATCCAGTTGAGGAAGGCCACGTCCTGGGTGTTGCCGAGCTGCGGGGTGGCGATCCGCTTGCCCTTGACGTCCTTCAGGCTCTTGATCCGGTCGGGGTCGACGACCAGCTTGACGCCGCCGGAGGCGGAGCCGCCGATGATGCGGAGGTTCTTGCCGAGGGACTTGGTGTAGCCGTTGATCGCCGGCGAGGGGCCGATCCAGCCGATGTCGATGGAGCCCGAGTTGAGCGCCTCGATCTCGGAGGGGCCGGCGTTGAACACCTGGTACGCGGCCCGGGTGCCGCCCAGTTCCTTCTGGAAGAAGCCCTTCCGGTGGGCGACCAGCGGGGTGGCGTGGGTGAGGTTGCCGAAGTAGCCGATGCGGACGGTGTCGAGACCGTCGGTCTTCTCGCCCTCGGCGACGACCTCGGCCGTCGCGTCGTCCGTCGCCCTGGAGCCGTAGCCGCAGGCCGCGAGGGCGAGCAGCGGCAGTGCGGCAGCCACGGCGAGGCCCCGGCGGAACAGGGAGCGGTTGGCAGGCACGGGAGGGTGTCCTCTCGTCGGCCCGGCGGTCACGGCCTGCGGTTCAGGCGGTGACCGGGGGGCGGGCGGGTCTTCGTGGGATGCGGAGTCGGTGCCGGACGCGCCGGGCGCCGCCCGCACATCGGGCGACTCCGCCCTGCCCGCTGCCGAGGGTACCGCTGCCGACGCGGCCGCCCTCCTTGGCGAACGTGCCGAAGAAACCGGGGGTGTTCATGGTCAGAAGTCCCACCCGTCGTCGTCCGCGGCGGTCCGGCCGGCCTCGGCGGCCTGCCGGGCGGTGGCGAAGGAGTCGCCGGCCATGCCGGCGGTGAGGGTGGAGCCGTCGGCGGGGTCGATCAGGATGAAGGCGCCGGTGGTGCGGGACTGCGCGTAGGCGTCGAGCGGCAGCGGCTCGGCGGTGCGCAGCACCACGCGGGCGATGTCGTTGGCGGCGAGCTGTCCGGGCCGCGGGTGCAGGGAGAGGTCGTCCAGGGTGAGCCGGGACGGGATCTCCTTGACGACGGCCTTGACGACGCGGGTGCCGTGCTTGAGCAGGACCCGGTGGCCCTCGGTGAGCGGCCGGTCGGCGACGTGGCAGACGGTGGCCTCGACGTCCTGGGTGGTGGCGGGGGCGGCCTGGCTCGGGGCGATCAGGTCGCCGCGGGAGATGTCCAGGTCGTCCTCGAGGCGCACGGTCACCGACTGCGGGGCCCGGGCGGACTCCACCGGCACGCCGAGCAGGTCGATGTCCGCGATGCGGCTGGTGCGGCCGGAGGGCAGCACGGTGACCTCCTCGCCGACGCGGAGGGAGCCGGCGGCGATCTGTCCGGCGTAGCCGCGGTAGTCGGGGTGCTCGGCGGTCTGCGGGCGGATGACGTACTGCACGGGCAGCCGGGCCGGGAGCCGGTCCACGGTGCCGTCGACCCGTACGGTCTCCAGGTGCTCGAGCACGGTGGGGCCGCCGTACCAGTCCATGTGGGCGGAGGGCTCGA
Source organism: Streptomyces sp. NPDC047130 (assembly GCF_040643475.1). Classification (NCBI taxonomy): domain Bacteria; kingdom Bacillati; phylum Actinomycetota; class Actinomycetes; order Kitasatosporales; family Streptomycetaceae; genus Streptomyces; species Streptomyces sp. NPDC047130. Next base: position 79,965 of record NZ_JBEYUK010000028.1, read on the forward strand.
CGACGTTGTCCCCGGCCAGCGCGGAGATCGGGACGGTGGTGACCTCGGGGACGCCCAGTTCGGCGGCGTAGGCGGTGAACTCCTCGGCGATCGCCGCGAACACGGGCTCCGCGTAGTCGACCAGGTCCATCTTGTTGACGGCGAGGACGACGTGCGGGACGCGCAGCAGGGCGGCGATGGCGGCGTGCCGTCGGGTCTGCTCGACGACGCCGTTGCGGGCGTCGACGAGGATCACGGTGAGGTCGGCGGTGGAGGCTCCGGTGACCATGTTCCGCGTGTACTGCACGTGGCCGGGGGTGTCGGCGAGGATGAACCGCCGCCGCGGCGTGGCGAAGTAGCGGTACGCCACGTCGATGGTGATGCCCTGTTCCCGCTCGGCGCGCAGGCCGTCGGTGAGCAGCGCCAGGTCGGGGGCGTCCTGGCCGCGGCCGGCGGAGGCCCGTTCGACGGCCTCGAGCTGGTCGGCGAGGACCGACTTGGAGTCGTGCAGCAGCCGGCCCACCAGGGTGGACTTGCCGTCGTCGACGGATCCGGCGGTGGCGAACCGCAGCAGCGTGGTGGGCTCCGCGGCCTGTTCGGCGGTGGTGGTCATGGCTAGAAGTACCCCTCGCGCTTGCGGTCTTCCATCGCTGCCTCGGAGAGCTTGTCGTCGGCGCGGGTGGCGCCGCGCTCGGTGAGCCGGGAGGCGGCGATCTCGGCGATCACCTGGTCCAGCGTGGCGGCGTCGGAGTCGACGGCTCCGGTGCAGGACATGTCGCCGACGGTGCGGTAGCGGATCAGGCGCTTCTCGACCGTCTCGCCGTCCTTGGGGCCGCCCCACTCGCCGGCGGTCAGCCACATGCCGTCGCGGGCGAAGACCTCGCGGTCGTGGGCGAAGTAGATCGAGGGCAGCTCGATGCCCTCGCGCTTGATGTACTGCCAGACGTCCAGCTCGGTCCAGTTGGAGAGCGGGAAGACGCGGACGTGCTCGCCGGGGGCGTGCCGGCCGTTGTACAGGTTCCACAGCTCGGGGCGCTGGCGGCGCGGGTCCCACTGGGAGAACTCGTCGCGCAGGGAGAAGACGCGCTCCTTGGCGCGGGCCTTCTCCTCGTCGCGCCGGCCGCCGCCGAAGACGGCGTCGAACTTCTCGCTCTGGATGGCCTCGGTCAGCGGGACCGTCTGGAGCGGGTTGCGGGTGCCGTCGGGGCGTTCGCGGAGCACACCGCGGTCGATGTAGTCCTGGACGGAGGCCACATGGAGGCGCAGCCCATGTGCGGCCACCACACGGTCGCGGTACTCGATGACCTCGGGGAAGTTGTGGCCGGTGTCCACGTGGAGCAGGGCGAAGGGCACCGGCGCGGGCGCGAACGCCTTGAGCGCCAGGTGCAGCATCACGATGGAGTCCTTGCCGCCGGAGAAGAGGATCACCGGCCGTTCGAACTCGCCCGCGACCTCGCGGAAGATGTGCACGGCCTCGGACTCGAGGACGTCCAGGTGGCCGAGCGGACCCTGGCCCGCGGCGGTGTCGCGGAGTGCGGCGACGGTGGTCATGCCAGGCCCCTCTCGGTGAGCAGCGCGTGGACGGCGGCGGCGGACTCGGCGACGGTCCGGTCCTGGGAATCGATCCGCAGGTCGGGGGTCTCCGGCGCCTCGTACGGGTCGTCGACCCCGGTGAGGCCGGATATCTCGCCGGCGGCCTGCTTGGCGTACAGCCCCTTCACGTCGCGCACGGAGCAGACGTCGAGGGGTGTGGCGACGTGCACCTCCAGGTAGGGGGTGCCGCCCGCCTCGTGCCGCTTGCGGACGGCGTCCCGGCTGTCGGCGTAGGGCGCGATCACCGGGACCAGCGTGGTGACGCCGTTGCGGGAGAGCAGTTCGGCGAGGAAGCCGATGCGCTGCACGTTGGTGTGGCGGTCCTCGCGGCTGAAGCCGAGGCCCGCCGAGAGGAACTCGCGGATCTCGTCGCCGTCGAGGACCTCCACGCGGTGTCCCTCCGCGCGCAGGCGTCCGGCGAGCTCCAGGGCGATCGTGGTCTTGCCGGCGCTCGGCAGACCCGTCAGCCAGACGGTGGCTCCGGTCACGTCCTCGCTCACCTGCTCGTTCTCCTTGGTCATCGCTTCCCTCGCGCTCGGGTGCCGCCGGTCATCCGTGCAGCCCGCACTCGGTCTTGCCGCGCCCGGCCCAGCGGCCGGCCCGGGCGTCCTCGCCCTCCAGCACCCGGCGGGTGCAGGGCGCGCAGCCGACGGAGGCGTAGCCGTCCATCAGCAGCGGGTTGGTGAGCACGCCGTGCCGGGCGACGTAGGCGTCCACGTCGTCCTGGGTCCAGCGGGCGATCGGCGAGATCTTCACCTTGCCGCGCTTCTCGTCCCAGCCAACGACGGGCGTGTTCGCGCGGGTCGGGGACTCGTCGCGGCGCAGGCCGGTGGCCCAGGCCTGGTAGCCCCGCAGGCCCTGCTCGAGCGGCTGGACCTTGCGCAGCTTGCAGCACAGGTCCGGGTCGCGGTCGTGGAGCTTCGGCCCGTACTCGGCGTCCTGCTCGGCGACGGTCTGCCGGGGGGTGAGGGTGATGACGTTGACGTTCATCACCGCGTCCACGGCGTCCCGGGTGCCGATGGTCTCCTCGAAGTGGTAGCCGGTGTCCAGGAACACCACGTCCACGCCCGGCCTGACACGGGAGGCGAGGTGGGCCACCACCGCGTCCTCCATGGAGGAGGTCACGCAGAAGCCGTCGCCGAAGGTCTCGACGGCCCACTTCATGATCTCCAGGGCCGAGGCGTCCTCGAGTTCCGCACCCGCGCGCTCGGCGAGGGCCTTCAGTTCCTCGTCGGTGCGCTGCCGCTGTGCCGTGGTCATGTCCCCTCCTCCTGTGTGCCGTGCCGGGCCGTGCCGCTGTCGCGGTCCGTGCCGCCGTCGCGGTCCGTGCCGCCGTGCCGGTCCGCGCCGCCGGCGTGGGCGGTGCCGCCTGCCTGGGACCCGTTGTGCCGGAATCCGCGGGCCAGCAGCCCGAGGAACTTCAGCCGGAAGGCGCGGTTGCAGGCCCCGCACTCCCAGGCGCCAGGCCCCTCCTCGCCCGGCCGCAGGTCCTCGTCCCCGCAGTAGGGGCAGTGGAAGGGCGCCGCGCGCTCGCTCACGACAGGTCCTTCTCGCCGGCCCGGGCGGTCCAGGCGGCGAACCGCTCGCCGGGCTCGCGCTGCTCCAGGTAGCGGCGCAGGACCCGCTCGACGTAGTCGGGGAGTTCGGCGGAGGTGACCTTGAGGCCGCGGACCTTGCGGCCGAACCCGGCCTCCAGGCCGAGCGCGCCGCCGAGGTGCACCTGGAAGCCCTCGACCTGCTCGCCGTTGTCGTCGAGGACCAGCTGGCCCTTGAGACCGATGTCCGCCACCTGGATGCGGGCGCAGGCGTTGGGGCAGCCGTTGAGGTTGATGGTCAGCGGTTCGTCGAACTCCGGGAGCCGGCGCTCGAGTTCGTCGATCAGCGCGGAGCCGCGCGCCTTGGTCTCGACGATGGCCAGCTTGCAGTACTCGATGCCGGTGCAGGCCATGGTGCCGCGCCGGAACGGGGAGGGGTCGACGATCAGGTCGAGGGCGCGCAGCCCCTCGGTCAGCGAGGCAACCTGGTCCTCGGTCACGTCCAGCACGATCATCTTCTGCTCGACGGTGGTGCGCAGCCGGCCGGAGCCGTGCTCGGCCGCCAGGTCGGCGATCTTGGTGAGGGTGGCGCCGTCCACACGGCCGACCCGCGGGGCGAAGCCGACGTAGAAGCGGCCGTCCTTCTGCCGGTGCACGCCGACGTGGTCGCGCCAGCGCTCCACCGGCTCGGCGGGGGCCGGGCCGTCGATCAGTTCGCGCTCGAGGTACTCGTCCTGCAGGACCTGGCGGAACTTCTCCGGGCCCCAGTCGGCGACCAGGAACTTCAGGCGGGCGCGGTTGCGCAGCCGCCGGTAGCCGTAGTCGCGGAAGATCGAGATGACGCCCTCGAGGACGTCCGGCACCTCGTCCAGCGGCACCCAGGCGCCCAGCCGGACGCCCAGCTTGGGGTTGGTGGAGAGGCCGCCGCCGACCCAGAGGTCGAAGCCGGGGCCGTGCTCCGGGTGCCGCACGCCGACGAAGGCGATGTCGTTGATCTCGTGCGCCACGTCCAGCAGCGGGGAGCCGGAGATCGCCGTCTTGAACTTGCGCGGCAGGTTCGAGTAGGCGGGGTTGCCGACGATCCGGCGGTGCGCCTCCTCGAGGGCGGGGGTGCCGTCGATGATCTCGTCCTCGGCGATGCCGGCCACCGGGGAGCCGAGGAAGGCGCGCGGGGTGTCGCCGCAGGCCTCGGTGGTGGACAGGCCGACCGCCTCCAGGCGGTTCCAGATCTCGGGGACGTCCTCGATGCGGATCCAGTGCAGCTGGATGTTCTGCCGGTCCGTGATGTCCGCGGTGCCGCGGGCGAACTCCTCGGAGATCTCGCCGATGACGCGCAGCTGCTCCGTGGTGAGCCGGCCGCCGTCGATGCGGACGCGGAGCATGAAGTAGCGGTCGTCCAGCTCCTCCGGCTCCAGGATCGCCGTCTTGCCGCCGTCGATCCCGGGGCGGCGCTGGGTGTACAGGCCCCACCAGCGCATGCGGCCCCGGAGGTCGTTGGGGTCGATGGAGTCGAAGCCGCGCCGGGAGTAGATCGTCTCAATGCGTGTCCGCACGTTGAGACCGTCGTCGTCCTTCTTGAACTGCTCGTTCCCGTTGAGCGGGGTGAAGTGTCCGGCGGCCCACTGACCCTCGCCGCGGTGTCGGCTCACCTTGCGGCGGGAGGCGGCGGGATTCTCGGGCGTGGCGGCCATGGTTCACAGTCCTTCGGGACAGACGGGCATACGGCTCTGACCTGGGCTTTCGCGCGCAGGGGCAGGGGTGCGGGCCGCGGCGGGCGGCGCGGTACGCGGGAGGGCGGAGGGGATGTCGGGCGGCTGAGGACTCGTCAGCAGGCCGGACAGATGGCGCTGGACATGCGGCCGAGGTCGACGTGTCGTCGACTCACCAGGGCGATTCCAGTTCCGAACATGGCGGAAGCGTGTCATGGCGTGACGGAGACCGTCCACTGTCGTCCGGGATACGGACAGATACGTCTCATCATGCGGCCTGGCAGTGTCATGGACACCGATCCTGGCCGAGGGGGGCGGCCCAGGTCAGGCGGGTGGGAGCGCCCGGAGGGGCCGGAGAGTACTGAGCCACGCGAAGATCCCCGGGGCCGGCGGAGCGGTCGGGGGGCGCGGGGCGGGCGGGGCCCACGGGACGGGGCGGGCGGGTCGGAGTCCCGGAGGCGGCGCCGGGCGGCGGCGGGCGGCGGCGGGCGGCGGCGGGCGGCGGCGGGGGCGGGGGCGTCCGGCGGCGCCTCCGGAGGGGCCGTGGTCTCAGGGCGTCATCGGTGCGTCGACGGTGACGGCCGGGTCGTCGGGCCGGAGGAAGGACGTACGGGGAAGCGAGCCGTCGGGAGCGCGCGGGCCTTCCGCGTCGTGCGGGTCGACCGACCTCAGGTCGGCCGGGGAGACCCGCGGCCCGGCCGCGTCCCAGGTGTTGCCGGCGGAGCGGACGGACGGCCCCATGGTCGCCCCGCGTCCGTCGCCCCAGGCGGCGTTCCGGGTGACGGCCCCGGCGGAGTCGGCGATCCGGAAGCCGGCGAGGCCGTTGCGGTGGGCAGTGTTGCGTTCCAGGGTGAGGGCCCCCGTGTTGCCCTCGTCGTTGAAGCCGTACCCGCTGTTGCTCCAGGCGGCGTTGAACCGGGCGACGTGCGCCACGGCGGCTCGGGTGCGTCCGCCGCCGAAGGTGAAGCCGTTCCCGTTGCGGTAGGACCAGTTGCCGTCGAGCAGCACGGGGTCGGTGAACCCGCCGAGGTCGACCCCGTCGCCGCCGTTGCCCCAGGTGCGGCAGTGGCGGACGGTGTTGCCGCCGCCCGACCCGAAGACGACGGCCAGGCCCACGCCGCCGCCGTTCGCGTCGCGGTTGTCGTGGAAGTCGCTGTCCACGACGGTGTTGCCGACCGTGCCTGCGTCCCGCAGGAGCAGCCCCGCCCCCGCGTTGTGGTGCACGGTCAGGCCGTCGAACACGTCGTACGCGCATCCCCTGCACACCCACGCGTGGCTGCGGGACCCCCGTACCTCCAGGTTCCGCACGGTCCAGTGGTCGGCGCGCTGGACGACGGCCCACTCCCCCTCTCCGACACCGGAGACGTCGAGCACCGGCCGTTCACCGCGGTGGGCGGTCAGCGTGATGGGCCGCCCGGCGGTGCCGTCGGTGTCGAGGACGACCGGTTCGGTGGGCCGGTACACGCCGCCGCGCAGGACGATGGTCTGGCCGGGGCGCACCAGTCGGGCCGCCTTGCCCAGCGTGGCGTACGGGCGGGAGCGGCTGCCGTCGCCCTTCTCGTCCGAGCCGCCGGGCGCCACGTACAGCTCGCCCGCGCCGGCCGCCGAGGGGGACGGCGAGGGAACGCCGGTGGTCGCCGTGGGCGCCGGGGCGGCCTCCGGTGCGGGGCCGGGCGGCCCGTCCGGTGCCGCGGGCTGCCCCCACGGCAGCAGGAACGCACCGAGCACCACCACCGATGCCGCCGCGACGCCGGCCACGACTCGCGGCCGGGTCCCGCGCACCACGTCGGAGGCGAGCTCCAGCCCGGCTCCGGCCGCGGTCTGGGCCGACCCCGCCTCGGCCGGACCCAGCAGGTGGGCGATCTGGGCCAGCAGCCCCGCCGGCACCGGCAGGACAGCGATTCCGGGCAGCAGTCGCTCGGGCGGTACCAGGCCCTCGCGCCGAGCGCCGCAGGCGGGGCAGTCGCGGATGTGCCGGCTCAGCCGTTTGCGCCACAGGGCGCTCGGCCGCCCGTCCCAGCCGCGGGCGGCGGCGGCGAGTCCCGGGCACCGCGGCACGGCGGCGAGCCCGGCGACGACGAGCCGGGCGGTCTGCAGCTGCTCCTTCACGCGTTGCACCCGGACCGCGGCATGGCTGCGCGGCAGGCGAAGGGCCGCGGCCAGTTCGCCGCGGCTCAGCGTCCCGGCGGTCTCCTCCCACCAGAGCGCGAGCAGACGGCGGTCGTCGGGCTCCAGCCAGCGGGTGGCCCGGACGATGTCGCGGCGCTGCTCCGCCAGGATCAGCTCGGCGATGCTCCGGTCGGCGAAGTCGCCCTGCGGATCGACCGGTTCGTCGGCCGTGTGCTCCGGCAGCGGCGTGGCGCGGGTGGGCCGCCGGCGGCGCCAGTACTGCTGGATCTGCCGGTACGCGATGGCCACGGCCCAGGAACGGAACCGGTCCGGCTCGCGGAGCTGGGGCAGTCCGTGGATGACGCGGAGCATCACCTCCTGCACCACGTCGTCCGTGTCGGCGTGGCCGCCGAGGGCGCGCGCGACGATCCGGTGGAGCAGGGGCAGACAGCCGGTGAGGAGTTCCTCGAGCGCGCCCCTGTCGCCGTCCTGGGCGGCCCGCACGAGCGACGTCTCGTGCGGGGAGGTGCCGCCTGTCGCCGGATCGGCCGCGTCACCGCGGCGGGTGTCCCTTCGCGGAGGGTGGTCCATCAGCCTGTACTCCCTCGCGCGTCCCTGGTGAGCCGGCACACGAAGACGCCGGGCCCGGTGCCCGGCCAGGGGTCGCCGTCGGACGAGCGCGCTGACCGGCCCAGGATTCTGGCACGGCCGTCGCCGCTTGTAAAAGCAAGTGGCGCGAGGGGCACGGGAGACGGGGCTCCGGGCCCGGCGGGGACGCCCCGGGAAATCTCTCGCGTTTCTGTTATCCCACGTCCCCCACCGCGTCTACCCCTTCGCCGCGGTGCTTTCCCCGCCGCCGGCACTCTCCGGCCGGACACCGCTCGGCCCGCCACCAGGCGGTCCCGGCGGGCCCGGCACCGCCACGAGGAAGGGACATCAGAGCGATGAGGTCCGAACCGCCGGCCGCGGCCGATCCCGCGAACGTCCGGCCCCACAGACCGCGCCGTGCGTCGCACCGGCGTCGTCCCGGCGCAGTCGCCGTGTTCGCATCCGCCCTGGCGGTGGTGGCGGGCGGCGTGATCGCCTCCGTCTC